>NZ_JBFBAW010000007.1:0-481346 GCF_040682435.1 Lentzea sp. NPDC051208
CACCCCCCGCCCCCGGCCAACCCGTACCCCCCCCCCCCGGTGGGCCCGGGCCCCCGCACCCCCCACGCGCGGGCCCCCCCCCCCCCCCCGGTTGTTTCCGGTGAGGTCGGCGATCACCGCACTTAGAGGTTGTACTGGTCGTGCCGCTCGTAGAACGCGACCAACTCGTCAGGCGACAGGTTCTTCGCCTCCCGGACCTCCAGGAAGAACTCCTCACGGGCGATGCCGGGCGAGAACAGGATCAACATCCGCACCGGAGAGTCGCTGTCGTTGCGGAACGCGTGGGGCCGGTCCGGTGGGACGTAGAGGAAGTCGCCCTCACCCGCCGTCACCCACTCCTCGCCGTCGAGCAGCGTGATCTCGCCTTCGAGCACGTAGAACGACTCCGAGAAGGTCTTGTGGAAGTGCGGCCGGGCGCCGGGCCGGCGGGCCTCCATCCGCCACTCGAACAGCCCGAACTCGCCGTTCGTGACCGATCCGGGCGCTACGAAACGCGTGGTCGCGGTGGTGAAGCCCACCTCGGAAGCCGGTCGGAAGCTCATCGCGAACCCTCCCCCTAAAAAGTGAAACTGACTCAGGTCTCGTGCTTGACCAGCGGTAGATCTAGACTCGCCCGATGGCACATGACGCGGATGTCATCGTCGTCGGCGCGGGCCTCGCAGGTCTCGTCGCGACCGCAGAACTCGCGGACGCGGGTCGCAAGGTCATTCTCCTCGACCAGGAGCCGGAGGCGTCGCTCGGCGGCCAGGCCTGGTGGTCGTTCGGCGGGTTGTTCATGGTGGACACCCCCGAGCAGCGCAGGCTCCGGGTCAAGGACTCGCACGACCTGGCGTTGCAGGACTGGATGGGCACGGCGGCGTTCGACCGGGAGGAAGACCACTGGCCACGGCTGTGGGCACAGGCCTATGTGGACTTCGCCTCCGGTGAGAAGCGCTCCTGGCTGCACAACATGGGAATGCGCTGGTTCCCGTTCGTGCAGTGGGCCGAGCGCGGCGGCTACCTGGCGGACGGGCACGGCAACACGGTGCCGCGCTTCCACGTCACGTGGGGCACCGGGCCGGGCGTCGTCGAGCCGTTCGAGCGCCGGGTGCGGGAGGCCGTCGCGAAGGGACTCGTGACGCTCAAGTTCCGCCACAAGGTCACGAACGTCAACGTCACCAACGGTGTGTGCGACGGCGTGTCCGGCGACGTGCTGGAGGCCTCGCCGACCGGCAGGGCCGAGCCGAGCTCGCGGACGGTCGCGGGCGACTTCTCGTTCAGGGCGCAGGCCGTGATCGTCACGTCCGGTGGCATCGGCGGCAACCACGACCTGGTGCGCAGGAACTGGCCCGAGCGGATGGGCACGCCGCCGAAGTTCATGCTGGCCGGTGTGCCGGACTTCGTGGACGGCTCGATGATGGAGATCACGCAGAAGGCCGGCGGCGCGATCATCAACGCCGACCGCATGTGGCACTACCCCGAGGGCATCGCGAACTACGCCCCGGTGTGGTCGCGGCACGGCATCCGCATCCTGCCCGGCCCGTCGTCGCTGTGGCTCGACGCCGAGGGCAGGAGGCTGCCGATCCCGCTGTTCCCCGGGTTCGACTCGCTGGGGTCGTTGCAGCACATCACCTCGCACGGCCACGAGCACTCGTGGTTCGTGCTGAACAAGAAGATCATCGGCAAGGAGTTCGCGCTCTCGGGCTCCGAGCAGAACCCGGACCTCACGGGCAAGGACACGAGGGCCGTCCTCAAGCGCGCGCTGCCGGGTGCCGTGGCGCCCGTGGAGGCGTTCGCGCAGAGGTCCAAGGAGTTCATCCAGGCGGGCACCGTCGCGGACCTGGCCCGCGGCATGAACGCGCTGACCGGCGACTCGCGGATCGACGCGGCCGAGCTGGAGAAGACGATCGTCGAGCGCGACCGCCAGGTCACCGCCGGTCTCAGCAAGGACATGCAGGTCAACGCGATCCGCGCGGCGCGGCACTTCCTCACCGACAAGCTGATCCGCGTCGTCGAACCGCACCGGCTGCTCGACCCCAAGGCCGGTCCGCTGATCGCGGTCAGGCTCTCGGTGGTCACGCGCAAGACGCTGGGCGGCCTGCACACCGACCTGTCGTCGCGGGTGCTCGACTCGTCCGGCGAGGTGCTGCCGGGCCTGTACGCCGCCGGTGAGGCAGCCGGGTTCGGTGGCGGTGGCGTGCACGGCTACCGCGCGCTGGAGGGCACGTTCCTCGGCGGCTGCCTGTTCTCCGGCAGGGTGGCCGGGCGTGCGGCGGCGGAGGCCGTCAAGTAGGTCTCGCGTGGTGGACGCGGGTTGACGGTCCCCGGCCCTGCGGCTGTGCTGGAAGGCATGACGCAGATCGGTGTTCTGGTCGGCAACCCGCGGCCCGCCTCACGCACGCTGCAGGCGGCCCTGGCCCTGCGCGAGGCCCTCGCCGCGACCCTGGGCGTGCCCGTCGAGGGGCCCGTCGTCGAGGCGGCGGAACTGGCACCGGCCGTGTTCACGGAACCGGACACGATCAAGGCGGCGCTGACGGCGCTCGGGCAGGCCGAGGTGCTGGTCGTGGCGACGCCGACGTACAAGGCCGCGTACACCGGTCTGCTGAAGGCCGTGCTGGACCAGGCACCGCCGGGCTGGCTGAAGGGCAAGCTCGTCGTCCCGCTGCAGATCGCCGCGTCCGACAAGCACGCGCTCGCCGTCGAGGTGCACCTGCGGCCGGTGCTCGCCGAGCTGGGTGCGGTGGTGCCGCAGGCGTTGTTCCTCAACGAGGCCGCGCTTCCCGCCGACGTCACGGACTTCGACCTGGACGCGCTGAAGGTGCTGCGGTGAAGGACCGGCTGCGCGACGCGCTGAGGCACCACGCCCAGGCCGTGACGATCGTGACCGCCACCGGTCCGGAAGGTCCGGCCGGCACAACGGTTTCCTCGTTCACCTCCGTCTCGTTCGAACCGCCGCTCGTCGTCGTGTGGATCGGCGAGGGCGCGTCGGTGTGGCCGGTGCTGCGGACCGCGCCGCTGTTCGCCGTGCACCTGCTGGACGCCGCGCAGACCGGCCTCGCGGACCTGTTCGCGACGAAGGGCGTCGACCGGTTCGGCCCTGCGACGCGGTGGCAGGAGGACGCCGACGGCGTGCCGTGGCTGCTGGACGCGCCGGTGCGGCTGCGGTGCCGGACCGCGCGGCGGATCGCGGTCGGCGATCACGTGGCGCTGGTCGGCGAACCGCTGGACATCACCCACTCCGACCTCGCCGCGCCCCTGGTGCGGCACCAGGGGCGCTACACCTCAGTCGCCTAGCTGGCGCAGGATCTCCCTTGCCAGCACGTCGTTCTGCCGGAACGCCGGGGCGTTCGTGTTCGGCCGCGCGAACGCCGCGAACGCCTTGCCCGTCGTGTACGGCCCCACGGCGAACCGGACCGGGTCCTTGTCGCCGTTCTCGTTGATCAGGCGCCCCACCGGTGACACCCGCACCAGTCCGGCGGCGTCCTCGGAGACGGCGCCGGCCGCGCGCAGCGACCGCAGCACCGGATCCGCCGTGCGCGACAACGAGTGCGTGGGCAGGCGGGCCTCGATCAAACCGTTGGCGCGCACCACGTCCGGTGTCGTCGCACTGCCCGCCACGAAGGTGCCCTCCACCGCCTCCACCCACATGTCGGCGCCGAGGAACCGCACGATTCCCGCGCGCGACAACGCCAGCAGCTCCTCCAGCCGGTCCGGCGGCGGGCCCGAGGCCAGGTAGCTGAAGTAGCCGTGCCACCAGCCGTCGAACGGCATGAGCCCCGCCAGCTGGCCGTAGACCGACAGCAGTGCCAGGAACGCCCCCAAGTCGGCGCTGTACCGCGGATCGGAGCGCCGGGCCACGTCGGCCTCGACGTACGCGCGCAGGTGCTCCTGGAACTCCTCGGCGGACCCGAAGGTCACCCCGGCCAGCGGCCGGTCGAGGAGCTCGAAGTCGATGCGGTCGGCCGGGTCGGGGACGGCGAGCTCTTCCAGTGCCCGCATCTCGGCGCTGTACCAGGGGAAAGCGGTGAACGAGGCGGCGAACTCCACGAACGGCATCCGCACCAGGCCGGGGTGCCCGGTGAAGAGCTCGTGGTAGTGCCCCCAGGCGATCTCCTTGGCCATCAACGGCCACACGTCGTCCCGGAAGTCCAACTCGCGTCCCCGCAACGCATCCGCGACGAAGAAGTGCGGCAACGACGGACGGGTTCCCTGCAGCCGGTAGCCGGTCTTCGAGTGGTACGGCACGCCACGCCGCGAGCCCACGTACAGCGTCGGTTCCGCACCGGAGGGCACGTAGGAAAGCCGGCCGTCAGAACGCACGTACCGGCCGCCACGGCCCTCGGTCAGCAACACCATGAGATCGATGAACGCGAGCCCGAACCCGCGCAGCACCACGTCACCGGACACCGCCGACAGGTCCGAGTCGGCAGAGTACAGCGGCGGCACGTAGACCAGCCCGTGCTCCGAGGCGTGCTCGGCGAGCTTGCGGTGTTCTGGCTCGGGCTCGGCGTCGAGGTGTCCCAGGGCGAGCACGAGGACGTCCGCGGTCAGCGAGGAGCCGTTGTCGAGCCACACCCGGTTGCCGGTGACCTTCGTCGCCGATGCGCGATGCACGGTCACAGAGATGGTCGGAGGCAGAGATTCTCTTACGTGGCCGAAGAACCACTCCAGGTACCTGCTCTGCACCTGACGCGACGGGAACGCCGTCGGGTCGATGCCGGTCCACTCCGCCAGCGACGGACCGGGACGGACCGGGCCGAGACCGTCGAAGGAGTCGTCCGTGAACACGGTGACGTCCTCGGCCATGGAGTTCATGCGCAGCAACGGGGACTGCGCGTGCCGCCACACCCGGCCCGCACCCGGCGGGAACGGGTCGACGACGTGCACGGCCAGGGGCACCGTGGGCGCCTGGGCGGCGATGCGTTCCAGCAGGCCGGCGGCACGGGGGCCGCCACCGATCACGACGAGTGAGCGCATGCGCGTCTTTCCGTTGGAGGGCAACGAGAAACGAGCCACGCCCCTCAACGCGAACACCACCACGGTACCCCGCGCGTGCAAGCAAATCCCGCTCTGTGGACGTCGTTGCGACGAGCCGGATCCGGGTGTGCACTCGAAGAGCGCCTCCCTCAACGCGCCCTGCTCCCACTACCAGTTCTGGGGAATCGGTCATGCCAGTTGAGTTTCTCGGGATCGCCGCCACGAACGACGGGTCGGAAACGACGCCGCGGTCGTCCAGCGGCGCGTTCGACAAGGACTACACGCTCAGGCTCGCCAGGGCGCACGAGGAGCACGGCTGGGACCGCGTGCTCTTCGCGTACGGATCGGGCGCCCCGGAACCCTCCGCGGCGGCCGCCTACCTGGCCAGCAAGCTCGACAAGCTGCAGATCCTGCTGGCACACCGGCCGAACGTCAGCTACCCGACGTTCGCGGCCAAGACGTTCGCGACGCTCGACCAGATCAGCGACGGCCGGCTGACCGTGCACTTCATCACCGGCGGCACCGATCACGAACAGCAGCGCGAGGGCGACTACCTGACCAAGGACCAGCGCTACGGCCGCACCCGCGAGTACATCCAGATCGTCAAGAAGGCTTGGACCAGCCGGTCGGCGTTCGACCACGACGGCGAGCACTACCACTTCGCGGACTTCGTGAGCGACGTGTTCCCCGTCCAGCAGCCACGCCCGAACGTGTCGTTCGGCGGCTCCTCCCCCGCTGCCTACGCGGCGGGCGGAGCGGAGGCCGACATCTTCTGCCTGTGGGGTGAGCCGCTGGCCGAGACCGCGCAGCAGATCGAGTCGGTGAAGCAGGCCGCGAAGGACGCCGGCCGCGCGGACGTGCCGAGGATCCAGGTCGCGTTTCGGCCGATCATCGCGCCGACCGAGGAACTGGCCTGGGAGAAGGCCCACCGCACGGTCGACCGGATCGAGGCGCGGAAGGCGAACGGGCCGCTGAGCCGCCGGCACTCTTTGACCAGCCCGGAGAACACCGGCTCGCAACGACTTCTGGCGGTCGCGGACCGCGGCGAGCGGTTCGACCGTGCTCTGTGGACACCGACGGCGAAGGCGACGGGCGGCGCGGGCAACTCCAACGCGCTGGTCGGCACTCCGGAAACAGTCGCGCAGGCGTTGCTGGACTACTACGACCTCGGCGTCGACATCCTGTCCGCGCGCGGCTACGACCTGCTCGACGACGCGATCGACTTCGGCCGGTACGTGATCCCGATCGTGCGCGAGGAGGTCGCGAAGCGAGACCGGGTCAAGGCCGCATGACAACTCTCGAAGTGCGCCGCGTCCGGCAGTCGGATCCGGACGCGGCGCCATTGGTAGCTGAACTCACGTACGAATACACGTCTCGCTACGGACCGATGGGCGCACAGGAGATGCAACGACCGGCGGACGTGTTCGAGCCGCCGAACGGACAGTTCCTCCTTCTGATGGAAGCGGGAGTGGCCGTGGCGGGCGGCGCGTTCAAAAGGTTTGACGCCGAAACAGCCGAACTGAAGAGGATCTGGACGCATTCACAACACCGCCGGCGCGGATTGGCGCGGCGGGTGCTCGTGGAACTGGAGAACGAGGCCAGAACGTTTGGGTACACCAGGATCTACCTCACCACGGGACCGCGCCAGCCGGAGGCGAAAGGGCTGTACCTGGCGACTGGTTACACACCGTTGTTCGACGTGGAGACAGACCCTCTGACAATTGGTCCGCTGGCCTTCACCAAGGTGATTCGTTAGTTCAAACGAGTGAATTCATGGCCGAATCGTCGATTCTCGACCGGGATTCGGGGTTCCGTTGGACAGGTTCTGAGTGATCAGTAAGCTTGCCCGTTGGACCCACTCCTGGTGGTGGTACCGCGTCAACAGATCGAAGCAGATCACCCCCGGTCCTCCACGAACGGCCACCTGAGCTGAATGAACATGGTCGACAGCCGAGAGCCCGCCGTTCGCTGGGCGGCGGCGATCTCCAACACCCTCGTCGCGAACTTCACGCGCGCGAAGCTCGAGCAACTGCTCGGCGGCTACGTCGAGCAGTTGCTCGACGGTGGTGTGGGCGAGGCGCGGCAGGTCGGCCGGTCCATGGTCGAGCACGGCCTCATCGCCTCGGTGACGCTGGAGCTGTCGCTCACCTGCCTGAGTGAGCACACCCCGGTCACGCCGGCCCAGCTGGCCGCGCTCGCCGCCGGGTACGCGGAGGGGCTGCGCGACCGCACGCTGGCCCAGCAGGAGCTGAGCCGCACGGCCGCGATCAACACGATGCGCCGGGCCGAGGCCGCGGTCAGGGCGAGCGAGGCCAAGTTCCGCGCGGTCTTCGAGAGCTCGGCGTTCGGCATCGTCGTGAGCGGCCTCAAGGGCGAGATCATCGACGTCAACGAGGCGTTGCTCGTGATGCTCGACTACAAGCACGAGGACCTGCGCAAGATGAGCGGCCGCGACCTCGTGCACCCGGACGACAGGGCCGGGCTGCGGGAGCTGACGAAGCAGCTGATCGCGTCCGAGCACGACAACATCCGGGTCGAGAAGCGGATGGTCCGCAGCGACGGCGAGACGATCCAGACGCACATGGCGATCTCGGTCGTGCGCGAGGAGGACGGCACGCCGCCGTACCTCGTCACCATGATCGAGAACATGAGCGAGATGCGCGCGCTGCAGTCGCAACTCGTGCGGCAGAGCCTCAACGACGTGCAGACGGGCCTGCCGAACCGCGCGCAGTTCCTCGGCTGGCTGGAGGGCGTGTCCGGTTCGAAGGGCCCGGAGACGCTCGCGCTCGTGCAGGTCGACATCGACGGGTTCCGCGGCGTGAACGACGCGTTCGGGCACGAGGCGGGCAACCGGGTGCTGATGCACGTCGCGACGCACCTGCGGGCGGTGTTCTCCGAGGACGTCGCCAAGGTCGCGCGCATCGGCGAGGACGAGTTCGGCGTGCTGATCAGGGACCCGCAGGACGTGCGGAGCGTGGTCGCCCTGGTCGAGGACTTCACCGCACGCCTGGAGGAGCCGATCTGGATCGGCTCGCACGGCGTCGGCGTGACCACGAGCGTCGGCATCGTGGCGCGGGCGGCGCGCGGCGACTCGGCGGACCTGTTGCGCGCGGCGGACGTCACGGTCGGCTGGGCCAAGCGCGACGGCAAGGCGCAGTGGGCGCTGTACGACCGCGAACGGGACCGGCACGACAAGGAGAGGTACGCGCTCGCGGCCTCGATCCCCGGCGCCCTGGAAGAGGGCCGGTTCCGCGTCGACTACGTGCCCGTCCACTCGCTGGCCGACGGCTCGGTGCTCGCGCTGGAGGCCAAGATCGTCTGGGTCCACCCCGAACGCGGGGTGCTGTGCCCGGACACGTTCCTCGGCCAGTCGTCGGACAACGGCATGATCGTCCGCCTGGTGCACTGGGGGCTGGAGGCCGCGTGCCGGCACGCGGCCGACTGGCACCTGGCGCTGGGCTCGCGGATGCCCGTGCTCTCGATCGACCTGCCGCCGCGGCTGTGCCAGGAGCCCGAGCTCGTCGCCGAGGTCGCCCGCGTGCTGGACCGCACCGGCCTGCCCGCGTCGTTGCTGCGCTTCGAACTGCACGAGCACCTGCCGGCGTTGCTGAACGACGAACAGCTCGACGAGCTCACGATCCTCGCCGAGCGCGGCATCGGGCTGGTGCTGGACCAGCTGAACGGCGGCAACGTCGGTGTCGACCGGCTGCGCCAGTTGCCGTTGAGCGGCGTGAAGTTCACCGGCTCCGTCGTGCACGGTCTCGACGAGGGCGCGAACCGCGTGGAGGAGAGCGCTTCAGTGGCGCTGCTGCGGTGGGCGTCGTTGCTGAAGCTGCCGCTCTACGCCGAGGACGTGCGCACCGCCGCCGAGGCCGCGAGGCTGGGAACGCTGGGCGTGACGGGCGGGCAGGGCCCGCACTTCGGGCCGGCGCTGTCGGCCGCGGAGGTCTCCGCGCTCCTTCTCAGCTAGTTCTTATCAGGGTTTTCGAGGGTTTCGGCACAGCTGGCTCACATGATGGGGGTCCATCGTGGAGTCATGACCGAGCAGAGCTTCCCCGCGATGAGCGGGTCACTGGTGGAACCGCAGCCCGCCGTCGTCGCCCCGAAGTTCTGGCGCCGAACGGCCCCGATGCTCACGGCCGCGGCACTCGTCGCCGGCCTGTTCGGAGGTGTCACCGGAGCGGTGATCGCCTCGCCGGACTCCGCCCCCGCGACTTCTTCCGTCTCGGCGCAGACGATCGCGAACACGTCCACACCGGACTGGAGCGCCGTCGCGTCCGGCGTGCTGCCCTCGGTGGTCCAGGTGAACGTCGGCAACGGCCTCGGCTCCGGTGTGGTCCTCTCCGCGGACGGCAAGATCCTCACCAACAACCACGTCGTCGCCTCGTCCGGCGGCCAGGTCACGGTGAAGTTCAACGACGGCCGCGAACTACCGGCCACCGTCGTCAACACCGACCCGGCCTCGGACCTCGCCGTGCTGCAGGTCTCCGGAGCATCGGGCCTCACGCCGATCAAGTGGGCGGACTCCGGCTCGGTGAAGGTCGGTGACGCGGTGATGGCCATCGGCTCGCCGTCCGGGCTGCAGGGCACCGTGACGACCGGCATCGTGTCCGCCCTGGACCGCAAGGTGACCGTGCCGGGCGAGACCCGCCGCGCGTCTTCCGTGTCGTACCAGGCGATCCAGACCGACGCGTCGATCAACCCCGGCAACTCCGGCGGCGCGCTGGTGAACGCGGCCGGTGAGCTGATCGGGATCAACTCGGCGATCTACTCGCCGGCGTCGAGCAGCGGCGAAGCCGGGAGCGTGGGCATCGGGTTCGCGATCCCGTCCGACACGGCCAAGCAGATCGTCGACGAGCTGAGCTAACTGATCACGTCGAACGTGCACTTGGCCCCCGGAGCGGAGGCCAAGCGCACGTCGCACGTGATCAGGACGGCCCGGAGCTGCTCGGCCAGTGCGACGTATGCGGCGTCGTACGGGGTGATGTTGTCGCGCAACTCCCACATACGAGACAACAACGGCGCCAATGGCATCCGGCGCACCGGCAGACCAGCCAGGTGTTGCAACGCGGACGGAACCGCCGCGGCAAGTGCCGGATTGCCTCTGGACATCGTGCGCAATGCCGAGGCCACCTCCACATCGAGGTGAGCGGGGGCGAACAGACCGTGCCCAGCAGACATGCGAGCGACCGTTTGGTGACGCCGAGGATCGCTGGCCGAGTAGAACGCGGCCAATACGGAGGCGTCGACCACAGCAAGACTCATGAAGCGTCCCGTACCTCGCGCACAGCGGCCGTCGCATCCTCCAAAGTGACCCCGGTGCCGCTCGGCGGCTCGTAGGTCGCCAGGTAGTCGCTGATGTTCAGCACCTGGGCAGCTTCGGTAAGCCGCTCGACGACGAAAGCGTTCAAGGACTGGTGGTTCGCTGCGGCGCCGTCCGCGAGAGCCGCGTAGACCTCATCCGGCACATCTCTCAGGTTCATCCGCTTCATGGTGCCATTGTGGCACCAATCGCCCCGGTTGGGGGATACGACTGGCGCGGCGGAAGCGCCGCCCCAGCCGTCCCGGCGTCACATCCGCCGAACCTCCGCCTTCACATCTGCCGAAGACCACTCTTCAGGTTTGCCGAAGGTCAGGAAAGCCAGTCCGGGCGCAACGGCATGTGCGACGTCGTCCCGTCCAGCCTCACCCCGAGCACCTGGTGCAGCTGGATGTTGTTGCGCTCGAACCCGAGCCGCGAGGCCGCGAGGTACAGCCGCCACACCCGCGCCCGAGCCTCCCCGACCTCCTCGACCGCTTCTTCCCAGCGCGCGTCGAGGTTGCGGCTCCAGGCGGCGAGCGTGAGGGCGTAGTGCTCGCGGATGTTCTCCTCGTGCCGCACCTCGAACCCGGTGTCGTGCATCAGCGACACGAGGTGGCCGGGCCCGACCAGCTCGCCGTCCGGGAACACGTACCGGTCGATGAACGGCCCCGACAACGCCCGCTGCTTGTTGTCCGGCCGGGTGATGCAGTGGTTCAGCAGCCGGCCACCGGGCTTCAGCTTCCGGTACAGGGACGAGAAGTACGCCGGCAGCTTCGCCTTGCCGATGTGCTCGGTCAGGCCGATGGACGACACCGCGTCGAACCCGGTCTCCCGCACGTCGCGGTAGTCGAGGTGCCGCACCTCGGCCAGGTCCGACAACCCGGCCTCGACGATCGCCTTCTGCGCCCACTCCGCCTGGTTGCGCGACAACGTCACGCCGATCGCCCGCACCCCGTACTCGCGGGCCGCGTGCATGACCATGCCGCCCCAGCCGCAGCCGACGTCCAGCAGTCTCATGCCGGGCTTCAGCCCCAGTTTGCGCGCCACCAGGTCGTGCTTGGCGAACTGGGCCTCCTCCAGGGTGGATTCGAGCGTCGGGTACACCGCGCAGGTGTAGGCCATCGACGGGCCGAGGACCCACTCGTAGAACTGGTTCGAGACGTCGTAGTGGTGCGCGATGGCCTGCGAGTCGCGGGCCTTGGAGTGCCGCAGGCCGCGCAGGCGGGTCTCCTGCGGCGGTGGGGACACCTTGTGCGACAACCGGATCCGGCCGAGGAACCGCAGCAGCTCGACCCGTTGCAACCACGGGAGCTCTCGCAGCGAGAACTCCGACAGCCGGGAGAGACCGGCGTGCACGTCGCCGAGTATCTCCAGGTGACCCGTCACGTAGGCACGGGCCAGCCCCAGTTCACCGGGCGCGGAAGCCAGGTAGGACAAGGCTTCCGGTGTTCTGATGTCGATGGACACCGGTGCCGCCGACGGCCCGGCGGTACTGCCGTCGTAGGCCTGGAAGCGAACGTCGCTGCCACCTGTGATGCTCTGGAAAATGGAGGCCAACCGCATTCATCGTCCCCTGACACACTTGGCGTACAGATCAGGCAGGCGGTTCGTCTGGTCGTACCGGGCCTTCACGGACCGGTAGTGCGAACCGTTGTAGTGCCGCCAGAACTCGTCCTCGGTGTAGTAGGAGTCCGAGTACAGCGACTTGTGGCCGCCCAGCCGCGCCACCTCGCGCTCGATCAGCCGGTTGCGGTCACCCATCTTCTCCCCCGGTCGTACCGGGACCTCCGACCAGAACCCGACGTTGACGTACAACGTGTCCCTGTCCATCGGGTACAGCGGCCAGCCCGTGGTGTCGCGCAGGCGGACCGGGCACAGCCACACCGGCGAGATGCCGATCTCCCGGTCGAAGAAGTCGAGGAAGTCGGCCAGTCCGGCGACCGGGATCTCCACGTCCTGGATCACCGGCTCGACGTCCGTGCGCGGCCTCAGCTGCCGGTGCTTCGCGACGAGCTTGCGGTACACGTCCGAACGCAGGTACCGCTTCGGCCACAGGCGACGGACGACCGGGTTCTGCGCGCCGAACGCCCGCGAGCACCAGAACCAGTCGGTGTCCCAGCGCCACAGGTAGTCGTGGATCGTCAGGTGGTCCGTGCGGCGGTTCTGGATGGACCGGTAGTAGATCTGGTTGCCGGTGTAGTCCGACGTGTAGGGCGCGATGTCGGCGTAATGGCCCAACGTCAGGTACATCTCGCCGCGTGAGAACACGGTGCCGTCGACGAAGTCGGCTGAGCCGTCCTCGCAGACCTCCTCGATGACGGCGGCGCACTCCGCGAACGAACCGAACGGGACGTGCCGCAACCGGACGTACTGGCGCACCGGTTCCAGTTCGATCTCCAGCCGCAGCGCGTAGCCCAGCGTCCCGTAGGAGTTGGGGAACGCGCGGAACAGGTCGTCGTCCGGTTTGGCGACGACCACCTCGCCGTCGCCGGTGAGGATCTCCAGCTCCCGCACGGACTCGTGCGGCAGCCCGTTGCGGAAGGACGTGGACTCGATGCCGAGCCCGGCGACCGCTCCGCCGATGGTGATGGTTTTGAGCTGCGGCACCACCAACGGCATCAAGCCGTGGGGAAGTGTCGCGGCGACGAGGTTCTCGTAGGTGGTCATGCCCTGCACCTGTGCGGTGCGTCCGACCGGGTCCACGGACAGGACCTGGTCGAACCTGCCGACGTCGAGCCCGCCGGCCTGGTCGGCCCGGAACCGGAAGAGGTTCGACGTCTTCTTCGCGAGCCGCACTGGCGCACCTTCGCGCATCGCGGCGTACTGCGCGCTCAGCGCAGCCACGGCCGAGCTGTGCCCATGGTCACTCACCAGAACGACGTTATTCCTCGTCAGCGTCCTTGGCACGCCCAAAAGCCCGAATGGGCCAGCGATCTTCACCGGCACCCTGCCCAAAGTTACTTACGAGTAGTAACGTGCTGGGCATGGCTACGCACGAGGTGACCAACCAGGTCCCGCTGCTCAGCGGCCACGACGTCGCGGACGATCCGGCCCTGCTCAGCTGGGTCGACGACGCCGAACTGCACGAGCTGGGCAGGCTCGCGGGCAGCCACGAGTGGCAGGAGCGCGGCAGGCTCGCCAACGCCTACCCGCCGGTGCTGCACACCCACGACCGATTCGGGAACCGAATCGACGAGGTCGAGTTCCACCCTGCCTGGCACGAACTGATGGACGTCGCGGTCTCGCACGGGTTGCACGCCTATGTCGACGGTGGGCACCTGGAGCGCGCGGCCAAGTTCTACGTGTGGTCCCAGGTCGAGGCCGGCCACGGATGCCCGATTTCGATGACTTACGCCTCCGTGCCCGCTTTGCGCGTCGCACCGGATCTGGCCGAGAGCTACGAACCCCTTCTCACCGCGCGGAACTACGACTTCGGGCTGCGCGCTCCGCTGTCCAAGCAGGGCCTGATCGCCGGCATGTCCATGACCGAGAAGCAGGGCGGATCGGACGTCCGCGCGAACACGACCGTCGCGCAGCCGGTCGCCGACGGCTACGTCCTGACCGGGCACAAGTGGTTCACCTCGGCGCCGATGTCGGACGTGTTCCTGACCCTCGCGCAGGCACCCGGCGGGCTGACGTGCTTCCTCGTGCCGCGGGTGCTCCCGGACGGCACGCGCAACCGGTTCTTCCTGCAGCGCCTGAAGGACAAGCTGGGCAACAAGTCCAACGCCTCCGCCGAGATCGAGTACGACGAGGCGTTCGCGCACCGGGTCGGCGACGAGGGCCGCGGCGTGCGGACCATCATCGAGATGGTCAACATGACCCGGCTCGACTGCGTTCTCGGCAGCGCCGCGGGCATGCGCGCCGGACTCAGGCAGGCCGCGCACCACGCCGCGCACCGCAAGGCGTTCGGCAGCTACCTGATCGACCAGCCCGCCATGCGCAACGTGCTCGCCGACCTCGCGATCGAGTCCGAGGCGGCGACCACGACCGCGATGTGGCTCGCGCAGCACCGGCCGCGGCTCGGGCTCGCGGTCACCAAGTACTGGGTGTGCAAACGCGGACCGGTGCACGCCGCCGAGGCGTTGGAGTGCCTGGGAGGCAACGGGTACATCGAGGACAGCGGGATGCCGCGGCTGTTCCGCGAGTCGCCGCTGATGTCGATCTGGGAGGGCTCCGGCAACGTCGCCGCGCTCGACGTCCTGCGCGCGATGAAGAAGGAACCCGGCTCGGTGCAGGAGTTCCTCGCCGCCGTCACCGGCGTCGACCAGCGCGTCGACAGGGCGTTGAACGAGCTCGGCACCGCGCTGTCCGATGTGGACGAGTCGCAGGCCCGCCGGGTCGTGGAGAAGATGGCGCTGATCCTGCAGGGTGCCCTGCTGGTGAAGCACGGGCACCCCGCCGTCGCGGACGCGTTCCTCGGCTCCCGGCTGGGCGGGGACTGGGGAGTCGCGTTCGGCACGCTCCCCAAGTCCACCGACTTCGCCTCGATCATCGACCGGGCGGTGCCCAAGGTCTAATTAGGCGGGGCACCCGTTCGGCAGGCGCGGCGAGTCCGGCCCGTACAGGTCACCGGTCAGGAACACGCACGTGGGCTGCTGCGCGAAGTCGTAGATGTCGGCGAGCTCGAGGATCGTGAAGTTCCTCGTCTCACCGACCCTCGACACCTTGAAGTTCGTGCGTCCGGTGGCGCCGAAGAACTCCAGTTCACGCAGCTCCCCGCCGATCGCCCCGCGGTGCGGGGTGTACCCGGCCAGGCGGGCCTGGGCGTTGCGCACGGCGTCGAGGAACAGCCCTGCCGCGTCGTAGGCGACCGCCATGTGCTCGCCGGGCCACGGCTTGGCGGGCTTGTCCTCCCGCGGCAGCGCGGAGTCCTGGACCTCCTTGGCCAGCTTGCTGTAGCCCGCGCAGAAGGCGTCCAGCGGCAGACCGCCGCGCACCTTGGCGTCCGGCTTGCCGTCGACGCAGGACTTGCCCGCGAGCACGACCAGTCCGGCCATGCTCACGTAGGACACGCGCATACCGGCCAGCGAGTCGCGCTTGCGGCTCGCCTCCTGCGCGATGAACCGGATGATCGCGTCGTCCGCGAGGATGCGCGGCAGGCGCGTCTTGTCGTAGCAGTTCCTGCCGACCGCCTGCAGGAACTCGCCGAAGTGCTCCTCGCGGCCGGCGAAGAACACGAGCTCGCTGGAGTGGTTCTCGACGCACTGCGACGGCACCTCCTGCGGGCCGTTGGCCCACTCGCGCGCCTCGTACAGCACACCCGACCTGGCCAGCTCCTGTCCCAGGACGGCGACCAGGTTGTCGAGGTAGACGTCCTCCTGCCCCAGCTTCGGGTGGTGGATCGTCACCTTGGTCGCGCGGACGTGCTGCGCGTACTGCCGCACGAGGTCGGCCTGCCGGACGTTGCCGGGGATCAGCTGGAAGTACATCGCCGAGAGCTTCGGCAGCGACGCCTCGGTGAGCGTCGTGCCGATGGTCGGCACCCCGAGCGAACCGAGCGACGTGATGACCTTCCTGGTCTGCTCGACGCTGCGGTCGAGCCCGATCACCCCGATGATGCTCGGATCCCTTTCCAGCAACGGGGTCAGCATCTCCGTCAGCACGTCGTGCGCGCGATCCATCTTCGCGCCGCCGTTCGCGACCACGATGCGCAGCAACGGCCCCGAGCTCGACCTGTCGTTCTGCTGCCGCTGCTTGAGCAGCATCCCCTCGAGTTCCTCGGCCCTGGAGTGGTCGGCGTCGGGGTTGCTGTCCCGGTGGGTGAGGCTCGAGAAGTAGAGCAACGAGACGAGCGGGCGGTCGCGGTTCGAGGCGCGCAGCCGTTCGGCCTCCTCGTTCTGCGCGAAGACCGCCTGCTGCGTCCACCGGAGCCGTTCGTTCGACCCGAACACCTGGCTGTCGTTGTCGCTGTAACCCACGCATTCGGTGTGCCCGTCGACGTCCATCAGCCGCGTCGACACCCCCGGCGAGACCGCTGAGCCGACTATCGAGCAGTTCGCGTCGATGTGGTTCTGCACGGTGACGAACCCCGGCAGCAGCAACACCGCGGCCACCGCCGCGATGATCGTCTCCAGTCGCCGCGGCCGCGCCAGCCACTTCACCGGCGCCGCCGTGAACGCGGGCGCGCCCTTCCACTTCTTCCTGTCCGGGTCCGGGAACGGCAGCCTGATCATCAGGTAGCGCGCGTCCGGCGCGAGCATCTGGCGCTTGCGCGGGAGCTCCTCCCGCCACGTCGCCAGCGCGTCCGCGGTCTCCTCCGGCTCGACCGGCGTGGTCCCGAGCCGCTCCGACAACGCCGGCCGCACCGAACTGGCCGCGATCACCAGCAACGGGTCGGCCTCGCCCGTCTCGTTGCGGACGTCGTTGATCAGCTCCAGCAGCTCCCAGCCGCCGTTGTCCTCCGTCACGCCGTCGAGCAGCACGGGGATGTAGGCGGTGCGGCGGAACCCGGCCCTGCGCGGCAGGAACCGGCGGCGGCGCCGGTAGGAGATCCGCAGGTCCTCCAGGAACGCGTGCACGAGCAGCAGCTTGATCTGCTCCTCGTTCTCCGACTCGCGCCTGCCCAGCGTCAGTCGCTCGGCGAACCCGAGGAACTCGATGGAGTGGTTCGGCAGTGCGAAGTTCTGCCCCCGCATGAACCACTTCGACTCGCGCGCGAGCCCCGGCACCCGCTTGCCGAGCCACCGGAAACCGGCCTTGCTGCCGACCCACGCGACCAGCCCGAGCCCCAGCCTCGTCACGAGGTTGGGGATGAACGCGTCGACGGCCCGGTTCAGCGCGTCGCCGTCCTGGCCCGTACGCCCGGTCCACTGCCGCAACAGCTCGATGACGCTCGCCCGGTCGTCACGGCCGGGCGAACGCGGCAGCCGCTTGCTGGTGAGCCAGTCGACGAGCCGGTAGTGGTCGAACCGCGTCAGCCGTTCGGTGCCGACGTGGACCTCCGACAACCGATGGCTCAGCACGTCCAGCAACGGCAGCAGCGGTGGCGTCTCCCGCGCTTCCGGTGGCCATCTTTTGTCCACTTCCGCACCTACGGCGGATACGTCGACATAAGCGTGCGGTATTGCCGGGCGACCCTCGTCGAGCTTGTGTTCGAGGGCACGCAGAAATGGCGTCGGACTGGCTTCGCTCTCCAGGTAGAGCAACGGAAGTGGCTGGTCACCGACCACTTCCTCGGTCTTGCTCCGGTAGAAGAAGCCGGGCCGGTCGCACAGACCGCGAATGACTTCGAGAAGTACGTTCACACCCGGGAAGAACGGTTCTGTCCGGCTACCTGTCATCTGCACCCTCACACTCGTGCGGAAGGCAGACGACGGTAGCCGGACAGAGCCATTCGAACCGGCGTTTCGAAACTATTTAGATGGAACGGCCTAAAGACCGAGTTCGCGGGCGATCAGCATCTTCTGCACCTCGGAGGTGCCCTCGCCGATCTCCAGGATCTTGGCGTCGCGGTAGAACCGGCCGACCGGGTACTCGTTCATGAAGCCGTAGCCGCCGAAGATCTGCGTGGCGTCACGGGCGTTGTCCATCGCCGCCTCGGACGAGACCAGCTTCGCGATGGCCGCCTGCTTCTTGAACGGCTCGCCGCGCAGCATCCGGGACGCGGCCTCGTAGTAGGCCAGGCGCGCGGTGTGCACGCGGGCCTCCATCTCGGCGATCTTGAACTGGATCGCCTGGTAGGTGCCGATCTTCGCGCCGAACGTCTCGCGCTCGTGGGCGTAGCGGACCGACTCGTCCACGCAGCCCTGGGCGAGGCCGACCGACAGCGCGGCGATGGCGACGCGGCCCTCGTCCAGCGTGCGCAGGAACTGGGCGAAGCCGCGGCCGCGCGTGCCGAGCAGGTTCGCGGCGGGCACGCGGCAGTCGGAGAAGGACAGTTCGCGGGTGTCGGAGGCGCTCCAGCCGACCTTGGAGTACTTCTTCGACACCGTGAAGCCCGGGGTGCCGGACGGGACGATGATCGAGGAGATCTCCTTGCGGCCGTCGGGCCGGGTGCCCGTGACCGCGGCGACCGTCACCAGGCCGGTGATGTCCGTGCCGGAGTTCGTGATGAACGCCTTGGTGCCGTTGATGACCCACTCGTCGCCTTCGAGGCGTGCGGTGGTGGAGAGGGCACCCGCGTCGGAACCGGAGCCGGGTTCGGTGAGGCCGAACGCGCCGAGCTTCTCGCCGGACGTCAGCGACGGCAGCCACTCGGCCTTCTGCTCGTCGGTGCCGAAGCGGTAGATCGGCATGGCGCCCAGCGACGTGGCCGCCTCCACCGTGATCGCGACCGACGAGTCGACGCGCGCGAGCTCCTCGAGCGTGATGCACAGGGCGAAGTAGTCGCCGCCCATGCCGCCGTGCTCCTCCGGGAACGGCAGGCCGAGCAGGCCCATCTGCCCCATCTTCGCGACGATCGGGTACGGGAACTCGCAGCGCTCGTAGTAGTCGCCGATGACCGGCGCCACCTCGTCGCGGGCGAACTCCTCGACGGTCTTGCGCAGGTCCTCGTACTCGCTCGGGAGCCTGAAGTCCACCATTGCTGTCACTCCTCGTGAGAGACGACGAGGGCCAGCACCTGGTCGAGTGCGACCTGCTGGCCTGCTTGCACGTTCACTTCGGCGAGCACGCCGTCGACGGGTGCCGTGACGGTGTGCTCCATCTTCATGGCCTCGACCACGAACAACGCTTGACCGGCGGTCACTTCCTCGCCCTGCTGGGCTCGAACCACCAGCACGGTGCCGGGCATCGGCGACTTCACCGGGCCACCGGACGCGGCGGCACCTTCGGCGGCGCCGACCAGGAACTCGGCCTCGACCAGCGCCCAGGAGGCGCCGTCGTGGCCCAGCCACAGGACGTCGCCGTCGCGGGCCATCGCGTAGCGGCGCGAGCCGACGAGCAGGTCGGCGCCTTCGCGGCGCGCCCGAGCACGGACCGGTTCTCCGGCGCCCACAACGACTTCCTCGCCGCGCACGCGCACGTCGACGTCGTTGATCCGCCAGGTCGTCCAGGCGTGCTCACCGACGCGCCAGCCGCCCGGCTGGTCCCACGGGTCGTCACCGTGCGGCTGCAACGAACGCTCCAGGCCGGCCGCCACGTACACGTCGTCCGGGATCTCGGCAGAGGTCAGCGAGTCCAGCTTCCGCTCGACCAGGCCGGTGTCCAGGGCGCCCGAACGCACGTCCTCGTCGCGCAGGAGTGCGCGCAGGAACGGGATGTTCGTCGTGACGCCGAGCAGCACCATCCGGCCGAGCGCGTGGTCGAGACGCCTGAGAGCTTCCTCGCGGGTACGGCCGTGCGCGATGACCTTGGCCAGCATCGGGTCGTAGTCCGAACCGACCACAAGTCCCTCGTACAGACCGGAATCCACGCGCACGTCGGCCGGTTCGCTCAACGCCAGCACGCGGCCGCCGGTCGGCAGGAAACCGCGCGCCGGGTCCTCGGCGTAGACGCGGGCCTCGACCGAGTGGCCGTTCAGCTCGACCTTCAGATCCAGCTCTTCGCCGGAGGCCACGCGGAGCTGCCACTCGACGAGGTCGACGCCCGTGACCATCTCGGTCACCGGGTGCTCGACCTGCAGCCGGGTGTTCATCTCCATGAAGAAGTAGTCGCCGGACGCACCGTCCACGATGAACTCGACGGTGCCCGCGCCGACGTACCCGACGGCCTTCGCGGCGTCGACCGCGGCGGAACCCATGGCCTCGCGCATCTCGGGCGTGAGGAACGGCGACGGGGCTTCCTCGATGATCTTCTGGTGCCTGCGCTGCAGGCTGCACTCGCGTTCGCCGAGGTGGATCACGTTTCCGTGCGCGTCGCCGAGGACCTGGATCTCGATGTGACGCGGGTTCGTGATGAACCGCTCGATCAGCAGCGTGTCGTCACCGAACGACCCGCGCGCCTCGCGCCGTGCGGACTCGATCGCCTCGCGCAGCGCCGATTCCTCGTGCACCAGCCGCATGCCCTTGCCGCCACCGCCCGCGGAAGGCTTGAGCAGCACCGGAAAGCCGATCTCCTGGGCGGCGTCGACGATCTCGTCGTCGGACATGCCCGCGCGGGTGCGGCCCGGCACGACGGGCACGCCCGCCGCCGACACGGTCAGCTTCGCGCGGATCTTGTCGCCCATCGCGTCGATCGCCGGCGCGGGCGGGCCGACGAACACGATTCCCGCCGCGTCACAGGCCGCCGCGAACGCGGTGTTCTCCGCCAGGAAGCCGTAGCCGGGGTGGATCGCCTGCGCGCCAGTCGAAACGGCGGCCTGGACGATCTTCTCGATGGACAGGTAGCTCTCACGGGCCGCGGCGGGCCCGATCCGCACGGCCTCGTCGGCCAGTTTGACGTGCAACGCCTCGGCGTCCGCGTCGGAGTACACGGCGACGGAACGAATCCCGAGCGACCGCAACGCGCGGATCACCCTGACCGCGATCTCCCCGCGGTTCGCCACCAGAACGCTGTCGAACATGATCACATCCGGAAGACGCCGTAGGAAACATCGTCGATGGGGGCGTTCGCCGCACTGGACAAGGCAAGTCCCAGCACCGTGCGGGTGTCACGCGGGTCGATCACGCCGTCGTCCCAGAGCCGCGCGGTCGAGTAGTACGGGTTGCCCTGGTCCTCGTACTGCTGGCGGATCGGCGCCTTGAACGCCTCCTCGTCCTCCGCGGACCACTCGTCACCGAGCTGGTCGCGGCGGACGGTCGCGAGCACGGACGCCGCCTGCTCACCGCCCATCACGGAGATGCGGGCGTTGGGCCACATCCACAGGAACCGCGGCGAGTAGGCCCGGCCGCACATCGAGTAGTTGCCGGCACCGAAGCTGCCACCGATGATCACGGTGAACTTCGGGACGCGCGCGCAGGCCACCGCCGTCACCATCTTGGCGCCGTGCTTGGCGATGCCGCCCGCCTCGTACTCGCGGCCGACCATGAAGCCGGTGATGTTCTGCAGGAACACCAGCGGGATGGACCGCTTGTCGCACAGCTGGATGAAGTGCGCGCCCTTCACGGCCGACTCGCCGAACAGGATGCCGTTGTTGGCGACGATCCCGACCGGGTGGCCGTGGATGCGTGCGAAGCCGGTGACGAGCGTCTGCCCGTACTCCTTCTTGAACTCCTGGAACTTCGAGCCGTCGACGATCCGCGCGATCACCTCGCGCACGTCGTAGGGCGTCCGGGAGTCCGTGGGCACGACGCCGTAGAGGTCGTCCGTGACCACCGGCGCCTCGACGGGCGCGACGTCCCACGGCCGCTGCGCGCGCGGGCCGAGCGTCGAGATGATCGAACGGACCATCCGCAGCGCGTGCGCGTCGTTCTCCGCCAGGTGGTCGGTGACGCCGGACGTGCGCGAGTGCAGGTCGCCGCCGCCGAGGTCTTCGGCTGAGACGACTTCGCCGGTCGCGGCCTTCACCAGCGGCGGGCCGCCGAGGAAGATCGTGCCCTGGTTGCGGACGATGATCGCTTCGTCGCTCATCGCCGGCACGTACGCGCCACCGGCGGTGCACGAGCCCAGCACGGCGGCGATCTGCGGGATCCCGCGCGCCGACATCGTGGCCTGGTTGTAGAAGATCCGGCCGAAGTGCTCGCGGTCCGGGAACACGTCGTCCTGCTTGGGCAGGAACGCGCCGCCGGAGTCGACGAGGTAGATGCACGGAAGGTTGTTCTGCAGCGCCACTTCCTGCGCGCGCAGGTGCTTCTTGACCGTGATCGGGTAGTAGGTGCCGCCCTTGACCGTGGCGTCGTTCGCGACGATCACGCACTCACGGCCGGAGACGCGTCCGACGCCCGTGATGATGCCCGCGGCCGGTGCCTCGTCGCCGTACATGCCGTTGGCGGCCAGCGGCGACAGCTCCAGGAACGGCGAACCGGGGTCGACCAGCGTGTCGACGCGCTCGCGCGGCAGCAGCTTGCCGCGGTCGACGTGCCGCTGACGTGCCTTCTCGGGACCGCCGAGAGCGGCGGTGGCGAGCTTGCCGCGCAGCTCGTCGACGAGCGCGGTGTGCTCCTTGGCGTAGCGGTCCGACGGCTCGGCTGCGCTGCGCAGGACAGGTGCGTCCATGCTCCCCAGACCTCAGGTTAGCGGGCGTTAACATCCTCATGTTAGCGCCCGCTAACCTGGCGGTCCACAGGAACGCCTCGAGAGTGACCCGAACGCAGGTCAAGCAGACTTTCAGGCACTCTCACGTTCCGGAATAAGCTAACCGATGGCCGACCGCAGAGCGGGCAGGTAGCCGCTCTGATGCCCTGCCCGGTTCGGGTGGTACGACTCCTCGACCGGCCAGCTCAGGCTGTTGAGCCACCAGCTGGACGAGCAGATCTCGTGCCCGGTGAACGCCCCGCGCACGTCGACGTAGCCGAACCCGGCGGCCCCCGCCCGAGCGGCGATGGTGTTGTGCAGCGCGTCGGAACCGGAGTTGATCGCGGCGCGCTTGGTGTCGCTCAGGCCGACGTTGCACGAGCCCGGCACCTTGTACATGCGCGGGTAACCGAGCACGACCACGCGTGCGGACGGGGCCTTCGACTTGATCGTGCTGTAGACGTTGGTGAGCAGGCCGGGAAGCGTGTTCGCGGCGTAGGTCTTGGCCTGGTTCACCCGGTTGGTGCAGTCCTGGTCCGAGCCGAAGGTGCAGGTGGTGATGACGTCGGCGAAGCCGGCGTCGTTGCCGCCGACCTGCACGGTGATCAGGTTCGTCGCCGCGGTGAGGTTGTTCGCCTGGGTGATGACGTCCCCTGTCCGCGCGCCGGAACAGGCCACGGACTTGAACGTCGCGGGCGCTGTCGCCGCCGCGTACAGGGCCGGATACGCGAGCGGGCCGCGCTTGCAGCTGCCGCTGGCACCGTCATAGCTGCCGGTCCCGAGCCCGGAGGCGTAGGAGTCGCCGAGCGCGACGTAGTTGATCGGGGCGGCGCTCGCGGGATTGGCGAGCGCGATGACGGCCGCGGCGGCGGTGACCACCGAGGCGATGAGGTGAGCAGGACGCATCGAAGACTCCCGAAGGGGCCGCAGGGGCGTGATGCATTGCGGGTCAATGGTTACCCAGGGGTAAGGCCTGTGTGAAGTATTGGTCAAGAGTCAACGATTCGCGCTTGCACCTGCGTGAATTCCACCCATCGGGCGAGGCCGTGTCCTGCAGATCGGCTCGATGAGAGTCACGTTCGAGAGGGCTTCTGGCGGTGCCGCCGCGCCCCCCTCATACCGGGTCGTATTCGGGGGTTGCGGCGGTGCCGCCAGAAGCCCCCTCGGGCGCGACCATCGCGGGCCGATCTGCAGGACACGGCCTCATGTGAACGGCTGCTAACCTCCCTCTGTGGTCGACAAACCCTCACGTCGGGACCAGATCCTCAACGCCGCGGCCGAGCTCTTCGCGCGCCACGGCTTCCACGGCGTGGGCATCGACGACATCGGTGCGGCCGTGGGCATCTCCGGCCCGGCCCTCTACCGGCACTTCCGCAGCAAGGACGCGATGCTCGGCGAGATGCTGACGTCGATCTCCGAACGGCTGCTCGACGGCGGCCAGGCGCGGGTGGACGCCGCCTCGGACGCCGAGGAGGCGTTGCGGGAGCTCATCGGCTGGCACGTCGACTTCGCGCTGGACGACCCCGCGCTCATCACCGTGCAGATGCGCAACCTGGCGAACCTCACCGATCCGGACCGCCGGCGCGTGCGCGCCTTGCAGCGCCGGTACGTCGAGGTGTGGGTGGAGACGATCCGGCGCACGGTGCCGGGCTTCGACGAGCCGACCGCCCGTGCCGCCGCGCACGCCGTGTTCGGGCTCATCAACTCGACGCCGCACAGCGCCCACCTCGACCGCGACCAGATGGCCGCGCTGCTCTCCCGCATGGCGCTCGCCTCGCTCACGCCCGCCGTGGTGACGTCCTAGATCAGTCCTCGCTGGTGCGCCGCGGACACGGCCGAAGCCCTGTCCGGCACCTCCAGCTTGGCGTAGACGTGCTGCAGGTGCGTCTTCACCGTCGCCTCGCTGATGTGCAGCACCGCACCCACCTCGCGGTTCGTCTTCCCTGGTGCGACAACACCGTCTCGTCGCGTGCCGCCGCCCGCACCGCGCGGAACAGCTCCTCGCGCGGCGCGTCCCTGAGCAGGTACCCGATCGCGCCCGCCTCGATCGTCGGCAGCACGTCGGCATCGGTGTCGGGCGTCGTCAGCACCAGCACCCGCATCGAGGGTGCGCGTGAGCGGATCTGCCGTACCCGCGGGCGAGATCAGGTGTGAGCAGGCGTTTCATGCTTCGAGCCTGTCGTCGTGACCGGCCGGGCGACATCGGCCGTGTCGTGCACCCCGCCCTCCGCCGCGGCTGGCCCGGGATCCACCGATCGACGGATGGCGTGCGCCTGACCTGGTGAACTGGCGGTCAGCCGAGACCCTTCCGTAACCTTGCCCGACAATGGGCGCGCGCAAACTCCTCCTCCGGCTTCCGGCCTGGTTCCGGTTCACCGTGATCACGCTCGCGGTGTTCGTCTGCGGGGTGGTCGCCTCCCGCCCGGCGACCGGGGACAACGGGGTTCCGCCCAGCGCCGACGTGATCGCCGCGGCCAACGCCGTCGAGGCGTTCGTGGCGCCGTCCGCGACGCACGACCCGTACCTCAACCTGCCGAGCGACTTCGCGCGCGAGATGGGGCGCGATCCCAAGACCATCACGGCGCCGGACGGGACGCTCCGGGTGGTCGACGCGGGTGGCGGGTGCTCCGGGCCGGCCGGTGACACCGAATGGGACTTCAGCGCCGCGTGCCGGGCGCACGACCTGGGCTACGACCTGTTGCGCTACGCCGACCACAAGGGCGAACCGCTCGGGCCGCAGGCGCGCAAGGCGCTGGACGACAGGCTCACGACCGATCTGCACGCGCAGTGCCGGTTGAACCCGCGCGGTGCCGGGCAGAGCTGTCACGCGGTGGCCGAGACCTATGCGATGGGCCTGAAGTTCAACTCCTGGCGGCAGCGGTGGGGAGCGCCCGGCCACGAACCCGTGGTGGCGTGGGCGTTCGGCAGCGCGGTCGTGGTGTTCCTCCTGCTGGCGCGGCTGCACGGCCGGCGCCGCGAGAGCACGACCGCGAACTCGCTGCCCCTGGTGCTGGCACACGCGGAGCAGGACCGGTACGCGACGTTCCTGCGGCTCTTCAGCCTCGCGCTGCTCGTGCTCGGCGAGACGGTGGCGACGCTCGCGCACCTCAGAGGGTTCGGCACGCCGTGGTTGTGGGCGTTGCAGGCGGTGCCGCTGTTCTTCTTCGCCGGCGGGCACGCGAACCTGCGCAGCTGGCAGGCGCACCAGGGCGGCTTCGGCTGCTGGGTGTCCAGCCGGACGTCGTGGCTGCTGCGGCCGGTGCTGGCGTTCGTGCTGCTGTGGGTGGTGCTGTTCGCGGCGCTGAACCTGATGGACGTGAAGGTCGACGCGTACAGCCGGTTGATCACGCATCCGCTGTGGTTCCTCGGGGTCTACCTGCTCGCCGTGGCCGCGACGCCGGCGGCCGCGTGGCTGCACGAGCACTTCCGCCGCAACACGCCGTTCGTGCTGGTGCTGGTGACGCTCGCGGTCGAGATCGCGCGCACGTCGACGGACTGGAAGACCGGCGGGTACGCGAACCTGATCGTCGGCGCGTTGCTGATGCAGCAGATCGGCTTCTTCTACGCGGACGGCACGCTGACCGTCCTCTCGCGCAGGCTGCTGGCCGCGATGGGGGCCGTCACGCTGCCCGCGCTGGTGTTCTTCAGCGACTACCCGCGCTCGATGATGGTGCTCGGAGTGGCGCAGGTGTGTCTCGCGCTGCTCGCCCGCGGACGGGTCACCTCGTGGCTCGACGGCCGGTGGTGGCACGTCGTGGACTTCGCCCGCCGCGCCCCGATGACGGTGTACCTCACGTACCTGGCCGGGGTCGGCGCCCTGGTCGGGTTGCTCGGGCTGACGCAGGCGCCGGTCTGGCTGGTGTTCGGGCTGGTGCCGCTCATCCTGCTGTTCCACCGGTTCGAACGGCGCCTGGTCCGGCTCCAGCGCCTGCCGCACGAGTCGCACCGCACGCGCCTCGCGACGGCCATGGGCGTGTCGTTCGGGACGCTCGGCGTGCTCGGGTTCGTGGTGAGCGGGTTCCTCGGTGACGGGGTGCTGGTGCTGCTGCCCGTGGACCCGTTGCAGAACCTCATCCACCTGCTGCTCGGCTGGTACCTGATCCACACCGCCCGCACCGGCAGCTGCGACACCCGCCTGCCGTGGCTGCTCACGGCGCTGGCGTGCGTACCGCCGATGCTGGCGCTGGACCCGGCGCCGCCGGTGGTGGTGCTGCACGCCGTGGCGATCGGCCTCGCAGCGCTCGGAGCCATCCCCAGGTCACGGCCGCGCACACCGGCAGCCACAGCAGTCGCTGCCACACCCAGTCCGGATGGTCTGGTGGCTGCTGGAGCCCCGGCAGCGAGCCCCACGCGCTGAGCGCCAGCGTCAGGGTGATCAGCGCGCTCTGGTGCGTCAGGAAGATGCCGAGCGCGTGCTTGTTCAGCCATGCCACGGGTTTCGCCGTCCCCAGCCTGGTCAGCAGCGGCGCGATCGTGAGCACCAGACCTATCTGTGCGAACGCCAGCGCGAGCGTCGCGTAGTTCGGCGGGTTGAGGTTCGAGACGACCTCGCCGGGGATGCCCACCGCCGACAGCGGATAGCCCCCGAACGTCGTCAGCAGCGCGTACCCGAGCACGCCCAGCACCAGCAGCGGCGGTCCGGGAATCCTCCTGCGCGCCAGCGAGTGGCCGAGCTGCCAGGCCGCCCACCACACCGCGTACGGCACGACCAGCACCAGCAGGACCGGGACGAGCACACCCCACGAGTACTCGTCCAGCTTGCGCACCAGCGGTTTCAGTGCGAGCAGCACCAGGTAGACGCCGAAGAACCACAGCGGTGTCGTGACCAGGAACCCGATGTTCCAGGCGGTGCCCTGGTCCACGCCGCGCAACGTCAGTCCGAAGAGGACAGCGGCCCAGCAGCCGAGCATCAGCGACGTCGGCACGGCGAGCTGCTTCAGCCGGACGAGGAACGGCGTCTTCGAGTGCGCGGCCGCGTACCCGCCCACGAAGAAGAACAGGCCGAGCGTCTGCAGCACCCACGAAACCGGTGTCAGCGAGGACAAGTGCTGCAACGGGCTGTCGATGTACATGCCGGTGGGCGTGTCGACGAGTGCGGTCACCAGCCAATGGCCGAGCACGACCGTGACGACGGCGATCGCCCGCACGGCGTCGATGAACGGATTTCTCACAGCTTCTCCCCCGAACCCGAAACGATCCGGACGAGAGCGTTCAACGTCTCGCTGCCCGGCTCGTAGTACGTGTCGTGCTTCCCGCCCTCGAACCGCAGCACGGTCGCGCCGAAGCCGTCCGAGGCCGGATCCGTGCCGTGCCCGAGGTCGAACAGCCGCGCGTTGGGCACGAACCTCATCCAGTCCCCGCTGGACCGCAGTGCCCACACCCGAGCCGTGGTCCCCAGCTCCTCGACGGAATCCGCCCGCACACCAGGGCTTCCGGTGAACACGACGTCCGCCACGTCCAGCTCGTGCGCCGCGAGCCCGACCACCACCGACCCGTAGCTGTGGCCGACGACGTGCACGCGCGCCTGTGTCCGCAACGACCGCACGAAGTCGACGAGCGCCGCGGCGCCCTGGCGTGCGAGCGAGCCGGTCATCGCGTCCACGCCGAGTCCCTGCGGCGTCCGGTACCCGAGCCAGGCGATCACCGCGAGGTCGTCCCGCCGTGCCTGCTCGTACAGGTTGGACGCCATCCGCCCGACCGTGCGCTCGAACCTGCCGACGTCCACGTCGGACCCCGGCACGATGATCACGACGTCACGCGCGGTGCTCAGGTCACCGACGATCGCGACCCGGCGGGCGACGTCGGAACGCCACTGCGCGATCGACGGCGCGACCGACGGGAGGGCGATCAGCAGGAGGAACAGGACGGCTCGGCGCATGAATCGACGCTAGGAAGACCACAGACCCCGGATCGTCACCCCGGCGGGCCGTTTTCCCGTTGCTACCCCGGTATCACGAGCCCGCTCTCGTAGGCCGCGATGACGGCCTGGGCGCGGTCGCGCAGGCCGAGTTTGGTGAGCACGCGGCTCACGTGCGTCTTGACGGTCTGCTCGGCCAACACGAGGTGTGCGGCGATCTCGGTGTTCGACAGGCCCTGCGCGATCAGCACGAGGATCTCGGTCTCGCGTTCGGTCAGGACCGACAGCTGCGCGGGCCGGACGCGGTCGGACCGGCGCGACCGGACGAAGTCCTCGATCAGGCGTTTGGTGATCGACGGTGCGAGCAGGGCCTCCCCCGCGGCCACCACGCGGACGGCGCCCAGCAGCTCGCGGGCGGGCGCGTGCTTGAGCAGGAACCCGCTCGCGCCTGCCTGCAACGCCTCGTAGACGTAGTCGTCGAGGTCGAACGTGGTCAGCACGAGGACCTTCAGGTCGTCCGACCCGTTCAGCAACAACCGCGTCGCCGTCAGTCCGTCCATTTCGGGCATGCGGATGTCCATCAGCACGACGTCCGGTCTGACCGTACGCGCCAGCGCGACGCCCTGCACGCCGTTGCCCGCGGCGCCGACGACCTCGATGTCGTCCTGCGAGTCGAGCAGCGCGGAGAACCCCTCGCGCACCATCTCCTGGTCGTCGACCACGACCACCCTGATCACTTGTCCCCCAACGGAATTCTCGCCCTGACCAGGAACCCGCCGTCCTCGGTCGACTTCACGGTCAGCGTGCCACCGTGCACGGCGACGCGTTCTCGCATCCCCACCAGGCCCTGCCCGCCGCCACCACCCCTGGACGGCCCGCCGGCGGTGTTGATCACCACCACCTCGAGCACGCCCTTGTTCTCGCGCACGTGGACGGACGCCTTCGAGCCGGGCGCGTGCCTGGTGGCGTTCGTGAGCGCCTCCTGCACGATCCGGTACGCGGTCAGGCCGACCGCCTCCGGAACGTCGCCCACGTCGACCTCGGCCTCGTCGCCGGGCCTCACCAGTTCCGGGATGCGGCTGATGCCCGGCTGCGGTTCCCGTTGAGGAGCCTCGCCGTTCGTCCGCAGCACGCCCAGCAGCCGTTGCATGTCGGTGATCGCCTCACGCGCGGCCTCGCCGACTTCGGCGAACTCCTGCTGCGCCTCTTCGTTCAGTCCCTTGAGACGGTAGGGCGCGGTCTCGCACCTGACCACCACCAGCGACATGTGGTGCGCCACGACGTCGTGCATCTCGCGTGCGATGCGAGCGCGTTCCTCCAGCGCGGCCTTGGCGTCACGCTCTTCTTCGAGTTCGCGTTCCGCTCTGCCGCGCGCACCGAACAGGAAGACCGCCGCACCCACGATCGGCACGAAGAACGCCCTGTCCGCGGCCTGCGGCTCGGACGCGATGATGAGCGCGCCGCTGAGCAACGTGGCCACGATCACGGTCGCGCGCGAGTAGAACGCCGCGACCGCGACGAACAACGGTGCCGCGGTCCAGTACTGGAAGGTCTCGGCGCCGTCACCGGCACACAGGAGACTGACGAGGTAGAAGCCCGGCACCGCGAGCCGCCAGGCGTAGAGCGGCGACCAGATCAGCAGCACGTACGGCACGACCGTCACCAGGAAGATGACGACCCACCAGCCGTCCGAGTCCTCCTGGCGCACGTAGCCGGCGCTCGCGACGATCGCCCACACGAAAGCGTAGATGATCAGCGCGGTGTGCACCGGGATGCGCCACCGCCCCAGCGCCTTGGCGAGCACTCGGGTGCGATCAGGACCCAGAACGGTCCGGTACAGCGCGCGGAACACCAGCCGATGCTAGGTGGATCCGTTGATTCGCACATTGACCTGCGGAGTGACATACCCCGGTAGCACTCTGATCAAGATGGGGCATTGCGAATGCGTGACACCGCGCGGTAGGCAGTACCTGTGACACCACCACAGGATCCAGATCGCTGGTCACGGCTGACGGCCGTCGCCGGCGAGGCGCTGGCTGCGGCCAGGGCCGGGGAAGACGCTGTGGCGGTAGACCTCGTGACCGGGTACCTCAGCGGGTCGCCCGAGGGCAACGAGGAGATCCGTGAGCTCGTGCTCCTGCTGTTCGCCGAGTGCAGCAGCATGGTCAGCGCGCTCGGCTCCGGCGGCGCCACCCCGGTGAAGATGCAGGTCTTCGACGAGGAGGGCAACGAGGTCCAGATCGACGACGCGGACCCACCCGTCCGCACGGCGATCCGCGCGTTGCTGGCCGAGGTGCACGGCGACCAGGACGCGGCTGCGGAGCAGATCGAGATCGCCTTGGCCAACGGCCAGCCGCAGGAGCTTGCGACAGTCGTTTTACAAGCCCTGCGGTGGACGCTGAAGCTGGCGATCGAGTGCGAGACGCGCGACCTGCCCGTCGCGTCGTGGATCACCGCGTCGCTGGACGACCAACCTTGATGTGCAGCAGAGCGTCCACACCGTCCATGAGGTGCTGATCGAGCGGGAAGTAGGCCATCGCCAGCATGGGATCGGCGCCCGTGTCGGTGCGGGGTGACCCGACAGGCTTGTCCTTCGTGATGCCCCAGGTCGTGAACCTGTCCTGCAGCCGGCCTTCGAAGGTGGCTCTGTCCGGTTCGCCGAGCCCGATCGAGTCGTTGCGGCCGAGCGTGCCGCCGATCACGGTGTACTGGTCACCGAGGATCGGCGCCACGAGCGCGCCCGCGGAGAACCACTCGACGCGTTCGCCGGCCATCTCCATCGAACTGTTGGTGCGCTGCAGGTGGGCGTTGTGCGCGAACACGAACGTCGGACCGTTCGCGGCCTCGGCGCGCCGGATCTCCAGCAGGTTCCGCGCCATCACGCCGTCCCGCATCTGGCACAGGCGGTTGAGGCGCACGCCCAGCGGGTTCGGTTCCGCGCACTCCCGGTGGTACTGGAGCAGGCTGAGTCCGGCCACCAGGTGCGTCTCCGCGCGGGCCCAGGCCTCGTCGGTGGTCCTGCGCTCGTGCAGCCGCTTGAGCATCCCGGTGCCGATCTCCCGCAGCCTGATCGCCTCTTCCGACCGCCCGGGCGACTGCGTGAGGTCCATGACGGCCTCGTCGCGGCTCCACTTCTCGTCGTCGATCGTCAGGTCCACGTCCTCGCCCAGGTAGTCGCGGGCGTGTTCGAGGTAGGGACGCGGGCTGGGCGCGCTGGCCGTCTCGGTCTGGAAGTCGAAGCCGTGGAACGACAGGCGGTCCTGAGGCGCTTTGTCCGCGTTGTACTCGCGCATCCACTGCACGAGCTCGCGGTTGGCGGGCCAGTTCTCCCCGAACGTGTGGGAGAAGCCCTCCTTCATGATCGTGTCGAGGTCACCGGGTCCGCCGTGGACGTAGTCGTTGACGCTCAGGCCCCTGATCCGGCAGGTCTCCAGGGCGATCGAGCGGAAACCCAGGCCCGCGAGCTGCTCGAACAGCTCGTTGCGGATCCAGGTGTGGGCGTGGTCGAGGTGCGTCGGCTCCCCGAACCCCAGCAGCTCGGTGAAGGGGGTGATGAACTCGCGAATGTCCTGGCTCATGTGGTTCAACCGTAACATTGAAAGCTCAGTTGAGACTTTTACGCGATCTTCTCGCGATTCATGCCTAAAGTCTCAACCGTGCGACCAACCGACCTCGCCCGCGAGCACGGCCTCTCGACCCAGGCGGTGCGCAACTACGAGGAATCCGGGTTCCTCCCGCCCGCCGAGCGCACGCCGTCCGGCTACCGCGTCTACACCGAAGTCCACGCCGCCGCGCTGCGCACGTTCCTCGCGCTGATCCCCGCCTTCGGGCACGCCACCGCCGGCCAGATCATGAACGCGATTCACGACGACTCGCTGGACGACGTGCTCGCGACGATCGACCGGGGCCACGAACAACTGCTGCGCGACCGCTCCACCCTCGACTCGGTCAGCCGCGCGGTGCAGGACCTGACGGAGTTCGAACCGGTGCTGGAGCCTCGCACGATCGGCGAGCTGGCCCGGCGCCTCGGCGTGACCCCGGCGACGCTGCGCGCGTGGGAGGAGGCCGGCATCCTCGTGCCGTCCCGTGAACCGACCGGCTACCGCTTGTTCCGAGCCGAGGACGTCCGCGACGCCGAACTCGCCCACCTGCTGCGGCGCGGCGGCTATCCGTTGGCGCGCATCGCTTTGGTGGTCGACCAGATCCGCACGGCGGGCGGCACCGACAGCCTCGGTGCCGCCCTCGCCGACTGGCGCCGCCGCCTCACCGCACGGGGCCTGGCGATGCTGGCCGCCTCCGCACGTCTCAACGACTACCTGACCGCACGGGCACCAGCTCCGTGACGAGCGCACCGACCTGCTCGCTCTCGATCAGGAACGCGTCGTGCCCGTACGGCGACTCGATCACTCTCAGGTCGTCGGCCCCGGGAATGCCCGCGGCCAGCTCTTCCTGCTGCGCCAGCGGGTAGAGCCGATCCGAGTCGACACCGGCGACGATCGTGCGCGCGGTGACCTTCCGCAGCGCCGCCTTGATCCCACCGCGCCGGTACCCGACGTCGTGCGAGTTCATCGCCTCCGTCAGCGTGACGTAGCTGGCCGCGTCGAACCGCCGGGCCAGCTTCGCCGCGTGGTGGTCCAAATAGGACTCCACCTCGAACCGGCCGTCCTCCTGCCTGCTCCTGCCGAACCTGGCCTGCAGCTCCTGCTCGCTGCGGTAGCTGATGTGCGCGATCCGCCGCGCGATCCCCAGTCCCTCCACGGGATCGGCCCTGATCGCGTGCAGCTGCGCGGACGCCAGCGCGATCTGCTCGGCGGACGCCGCGGCGGTCGTCGCCAGCAACAACAGCGACTCGACCCGGTCCGGCTCGCTCACCGCCCACTCGACGGCCCGCATGCCCCCCATCGACCCGCCGAGCACGGCGGCCCACCGCCCGATGCCCAGGTGGTCCGCGAGGTGCACCTCGGCCGCGACCTGGTCGCGAATCGTGAGGTCGGGGAACCGGGGGTGCTGCCAGGGCCCGGTACTGCCCTGACAGCCTCCCAGCACGTTCGGCGCGACGACGAAGAACGCGTCGAGCGGCTTACCCGGCCCCACGAGGGAGTCCCACCAGCCCGGCGTCGGGTGACCCGGCTCCACGCCCCCGGCGACATGACTGTCCCCGGTCAGGGCGTGGAGCACGAGCACCGCGTTGGAGGCCTCGGCGTTCAAGGTCCCCCACGTCTCGTACGCGAGCTGGAAACCCGGCAGTTCCCCGAACTTCCCGGCGTGGCTGAACCACTTCCGCCGGCCGAACGGATCACCGAACCGCCAGCCGCCCACTACAACTCGGACTTCGCCGCGGTGAAGCCCGCCTCCAGGTCCGCCTTGAGGTCCTCCAGCCCCTCCAGCCCGACCGACAGCCGCACCAGGCCGGGCGAGACACCCGTGACGAGCTGCTCCTCGGGCGTGAGCTGGCTGTGCGTGGTCGACGCCGGGTGCACGATCAACGACCGCACATCACCGATGTTCACCAGCTGGCTGAACAGGCTCGTGCCGTCGACGAACGCCCGGCCGGCCGAGACACCACCGCGAAGCTCGAAACTCACGACCGCGCCGGCACCCTTCGGCAGGTACTTCCGCGCGTTGTCGTGGAACGGCGACGACGGCAGGCCCGCGTAGTGGACCTTCTCGACCTCGTCCCGTCCCTCCAACCACTCCGCAAGCGCTTGCGCGTTCTGCACGTGCCGTTCGATCCGCAGCGACAACGTCTCGATGCCCTGGATGACCAGGAAGCTGGTCAACGGCGCGATGGCCGCCCCCGTGTCCCGCAGCCCCTGCACCCGCAGCTTCGCCGCGAACGCCCCGTGCCCGAGCACCGGCCAGTACCGCAGCCCGTTGTAGCTGGGGTCGGGCTCGTGGAAGTCCGGGAACTTCTCCGCGCCGTACTCGAACTTCCCGCCGTCCACGACCACGCCCGCGATGGCCGTCCCGTGCCCACCGAGGTACTTCGTCGCGGAGTGCACCACGATGTCCGCCCCGTGCTCCAACGGCCGAAGCAGGTACGGCGTGGGCACGGTGTTGTCCACGATCAAGGGCACCTGGTTCGCGTGCGCGACCCCGGCAACCCCCTCGACGTCCAGCACGTGAGAACGCGGATTCGCCAACGTCTCCGCGAAGAACAACTTGGTGTTGGGCCGCACCGCGGCCTGCCACGCGTCAAGATCGTCCGGGTCGTCCACAAACGACACTTCGATGCCGAGCTTGGGCAACGTGTAGTGGAACAGGTTGTACGTACCGCCGTACAACGACGCGCTGGACACCAGATGGTCCCCAGACCGCGCCAAGTTCAGAATCGCTGCCGTCTCCGCGGCCGACCCGGACGCGAAGGCGACAGCCGCAACACCCCCTTCGAGCGCGGCGACGCGCTGTTCCAGCACGTCCTGCGTGGGGTTGTTGATGCGCGTGTAGATGTGCCCGGGCTCAGCCAGCGCGAAGAGATCAGCACCGTGCTGCGTGTCCCTGAAGACGTAGGAGGTGGTCTGGTAGATCGGCGTGGCACGAGCACCAGTGGCCGGATCGGGCGCGGCGCCCGCGTGGATCTGAGCAGTCTCAAAGGACCAGGACATGGCTGTGCTCCAACGTTCGCTGATTCGGAAGGGCTTGGGATCAACGAGAGCAACGACAGGCCATGCTGGTGACGCGCACGTAGTCGACGTGGCGCCGGCTAACCAACGGCATGGTCATAGTCGATGAAGGTAGGGGGCCGGACGGTCCCTCCGACACCCCGTCCACCAGGTGAGACCGCTTAGGCTGATCGCATGCGCACAGCTCTGGTCGGCTACGGACTAGGTGGGGCGGCCTTCCACGCCCCGTTCATCGAGGCAACGGAAGGCCTGGACCTGTCCGCCGTCGTCACGTCGAACCCGAGGCGCCAGGCAGAGGTGGCGTCCCGCTACCCGAACACCCGCCTTCTGTCCTCACTGGACGAAGTCTGGACGGGCGACTTCGACCTGGTGGTCATCACCACCCCGAACCGCTTCCACGCAACTCACGCCCGCCAGGTCCTGGAACACGGCCTCAACGTGGTGGTGGACAAACCCTTCGCGGGCTCAGCGATGCAAGCAAGAGCCCTGGCCTCGATCGCCTCCTCCAAGAACCTCATGCTCGTCCCGTTCCACAACCGCCGCTGGGACGGCGACTTCCTCACGGTGAAGCGCCTGCTGGCCGAAAAGGCCCTGGGCACAGTCCACAAGTTCGAGTCCCGCTTCGAGCGCTACCGCCCAGAGATCAAGTCATCCTGGAAGGAATCAGGCGACCCGGCAGACCTGGGCAGCATCCTCTTCGACCTGGGCACCCACCTGGTAGACCAGTCAGTGGCCCTCTTCGGCCGCCCGACCTCAGTACACGCCGAAATCGCCACCGTCCGCCCAGGCGCAAAGGCAGACGACGACGTCTTCCTCTCCCTGACCCACGAACACGGCGTCCGCTCCCACCTCTGGATGAGCGCCCTGGCAGCAGACCTGGGCCCCCGCTTCCGAGTACTGGGCCACGACGCCGCCTACGTGAAGTACGGCATGGACCCCCAGGAAGAACGCCTGAAGGCAGGCGAAACCCCCGCCACCCCAGGCTGGGGCGAAGAACCAGAAGAAGCCTGGGGCACGCTAGCCGGAAAGCCCCACCGCACAGAACCAGGCGCATACCAGGACTTCTACGCCCAAGTGGCAGCAGGAAAACCCCCAGTATCACCACAAGACGCAGTAGCGGGCCTAGAGGTAATCGAGGCAGCAAAGCAGTCTGCAATCACCGGCGACTCAGTCCGCCTCTGATCGAACGCGAAGCCGAAGGCGAGCCGTCTTTCCAGAAGGCAAGGGCGGTGGGGTCCCGTCACGAGTCGCGCCATAGCACTTGCTGCACCTGAAGAAGGGTGTCAAGCGGACACGCTTTTCGTCCGCTTGACACCCTTCTTCAGGTGTGGCCCGCTCTTGGTGCGGCTCGTGACGGGACCCCACCGCCAACGCACCCGAACTACGAAACAGGCAGCCGCCCAAAACAACAGGCGTGCCATCTACCCGCGCACGGCGCACCCCCCGATCAGATTGCCGGGGGTCTGGGGGCAGAGCCCCCAGGGAAAGCACGCAACGCAAGCCAGCCGCCCGCAAGGTGACCCACCCGCCAGGTCGCGGCACGCAAGGCGACCCACCAGCCAGGTCGCGGCACGCAAAGCGACCCACCCACCCGCGCACGTCAAGCCGACGACCGAACCAACGGCGGACTCAACACCCCAACATCCCCCCGCCGATAAAGCGCAGCCGGCCGCCCCCCATCCCGAGCGGTACTCCCCCCAGTAGGAACCAAAAACCCCTCAACCCCCGTGACCTTCCGATGAAAGTTACGAGGATCCAGCCCAACCCCCCAAACAATCTCATAAACCCGCCGCAACTCAGCCACGGTGAACTCATCCCCACAGAACTCAGTCCCAAGCCCCGTGTACTCCAACTTGGCCCGAGCCCTCTCCACCCCGTCAGCCAAGATCCGAGAATGATCAAAGGCCAACGACGAAACCTCCGAAACGGGCACCCAAGCAGCCGAAGCGGCATCAGTCCCGGCCACAGGCACAGGCAAGTCAGGCGCCAACGCCAGATAAGCCACAGAAACAACCCTCATCCGAGGATCCCGCCGAGGCTCCCCGTAGGTGGCGAGCTGCTCGAGGTGCAACCCGGACACCCCGGTCTCCTCGACCAGTTCACGAGCAGCAGCAGCATCCACGGACTCGGAAACCTGAACGAACCCCCCGGGCAACGCCCACCGCCCCCGAAACGGCGCCTCCCCCCGCCGAACCAGCAGCGCACACAACGCATCGTCCCGAACGGTCAACACCACGAGATCGACCGTGACAGCGAAGGGAGGGAAATCACTTGGCGTGTACACCCCACGAAGTATAGGCTTATCGTCAGAACGACGACAAGCCGAGAGACGGCCGGCTGACAGACGACCAGCCGCCTGCGAGCCAAGAGGAGCCAGCCCCATGGCCGACATCAGCCGCTACCCAGGACTCCGCCACCTCAGGGGAGCCCCCACCGTCCACATCCGACACGTCGACAAGGGCAAGCTGATCCACGAGGGCACGGGCCTGAGCTTCTGGTTCCGCCCGAGAACCGCGGTCCTGTCGGAAGTACCGGTGGACGACCGCGAACTCCCCATGCTGTTCCACGCGAGAACCCACGACTACCAGGACGTGACGGTCCAGCTGACCATCACCTACCGCTGCACGGACCCGGAAACCGCCACGGCCAGGATCGACTTCTCGATCGACCCGGACACCGGCACCTGGCGCCAGGACCCGCTGAGCCAGATCGCGAACACCCTCACCGAGAGCACCCAGCAGCACGCTCTCAAGATCCTCGGCACCCTGAACCTCGACACCGCCATCAGGACCGGCGTGGAACGGGTCAAGCAGGCGGTCGCCGAGAACCTCACCGCGGACCACATCGGCCTGGAGATCATCGACGTCAGGGTCGTGGCGATCCGCCCGGACGCGGACATGGAGAAGGCCCTCCAGACCACCGTCAGGGAGAAGGTCCAGCAGGAGGCCGACAAGGCCACCTACGAGCGCCGCGCGATGGCGGTCGAACGCGAGCGGTCGATCAGCGAGAACGAGCTGCAGAACCAGATCGAACTGGCCAAGCGCGAGGAACTCCTGGTCGTCCAGCGGGGCGCGAACGCCCTGAAGAAGGCCGAGGACCACGCCAGGGCCAGCCGCGTCGCCGACGACGCCAAGGCCGACGGCATCCGCAAGCTGGCCGAAGCCGAAGCCGCGGGCGAGAAGGCACGGCTCGACGCCTACAAGGAGGTCCCGCAGGAGACCCTCTACGCCCTGGCGGTCAAGGAACTCGCCGGCAACCTGCCCGAGATCGGCAGCATCACCCTGACCCCGGACCTGATCCAGCCGCTCCTGCAGAGACTGGCCCGATGAGCCTCGCCCCGCGAATCGTGCTGGTGCACCGGCGCACCGAACTGACAGAGTTGCTGGCACGACACGGGACGCGAGGTCAGGTCGAGTTCTTCCTCAAGTCCCGCAACAGAACCCTGGACGAGGTGGTGGACCGTGACCAGCAGACCCGCAGGGCGTTGGGAGACGTCAGCGCCGCGATCCCGCTCGACTGGCGCCGCGGCGTCGTCGAGCGGGAAGACCTGTCGCGGTTCCTGTTCGCGCCCGAGGACGTAGTCGTCATCGTCGGTCAGGACGGACTGGTCGCCAACGTCGCCAAGTACCTCGACGGCCAGCCCGTGATCGGCATCAACCCGGAACGGGGCGTGCTGGCGAAGCACGCCCCCGGTGACGCGAAGGAACTCCTGCACAGCACCGGTGACACCGAGGACCGCACGATGGTCGAGGCCAGGGCGGACGACGGCCAGACCCTCCACGCGCTCAACGAGATCTACGTCGGCCACCCGAGCCACCAGACCAGCCGCTACCGCATCAGCAACGAACGCCAGGCCTCGTCCGGCATCCTGGTGGGCAGCGGCACCGGGGCGACGGGCTGGTGCAGTTCGGCGCACCGCGAGAGGCAGAGCCCGCTCACCCTGCCCACCCCGACCGAACGCAGGCTCGTCTGGTTCGTCAGGGAGGCCTGGCCGTCGCCGAGCACCGGCATCGAGCACACCGAGGGTGAGATCACCGACCGCCCGCTCGACATCGACGTGGAGTCGGACGGGCTGGTGGTGTTCGGCGACGGCATCGAGAGCGACGCGCTACGACTGGGCTGGGGACAGCGGCTGAGCATCGGGCTCGCCGCCCGCCGGCTCCGCCTGGTGCGCTGACCCGATCACCAGCAGGCACACGCCGGACAGCACGGCACCCGCGATCAGGTACAGGGCGATGGCCCATGTTCCGGTGCGCAGCAACGACTGCGCGACCAGCGGCGCGAGCCCGCCACCGAGCACCGCACCGAGCTGGAAGCTCAGCGCCACCCCGCTGTACCGCACGCGGGTGCGGAAGAGCTCGGCGAAGTAGGCGGCCGAAGGACCGAACAACGCGGCCGAGCCCACGAACCCGAGCACCATCGCGAACGTGAACCAGCCCGAGTCGGTCAGCCAGAACAGGGGGAACGCGAACGCGGCCTGGAAGATCGCCCCGCCGAACATCACCGGCAGCCGCCCGACGCGATCGGACAGCAACGCGAACGCGGGCACCGCGACGACCTGTGCCAGCGACCCGACCACGGTCGCGATCAGCAGGTCGTCCGCGGAGATCTTCAACGCCGTGCGCCCGTATCCGATCATGAACACGCTCAGCACGTAGATGAAGATCGTGAAGCCGAGGTTCACGCCGGCCCCCAGCAGCACGACGCGCCACCGGTCGCGCAGCACCTCGGCGATCGGCAGCCGCGACTTCTCCGCCCGCACGAACTGCGGCGACTCCGACACGCGCAGCCGGATGTAGAGGCCGATCCCGACCAGCACGATCGAGAACAGGAACGGCAACCGCCAGCCCCAGCTCAGGAAGTCCGGCCCGGAAGCGCGCGACGACACGTACATCGCGAGGTTCGCCAGCACGAGCCCGACCGGCGACCCGATGAACACCCAGCTGCCGTACCAGCCCCAACGCCCCGGTGGCGCGTGCTCCACGGCCATCAGCGACGCGCCGCCCTGCTCGCCGCCCATGAAGAAGCCCTGCACGACCCGCAACAGCACCAGCAGCACCGGCGCGAGGATGCCGACCTGGGCGTACGTCGGCAGCAGGCCGATCAACGCCGTCGACAGACCGGTCACGGACAAGGTCACCACGAGCATCGCGCGGCGCCCGATCCGATCGCCGAGGTGACCGATCACCGCACCGCCCAGCGGCCGGGCGAAGAAGCCCGCGCCGAACGTGGCGAACGCGAGCAGCACACCGACGCGCGAGTCGAACTGCGGGAAGAAGATCTTGTCGAACACCAGCGCCGAAGCCGTGCCGTAGAGCAAGAAGTCGTACAGCTCGATCGTGTTGCCGACCGCCGATGCGGCCGCCACCTTGCGCACCCCCGTCATCGTTCCAGCCTGGTCGAGGGATTGACACTGCGCAATGGTCCGGTCACCCTTCGTCCTACGTTCCTACTCTTCAGTAACGAGGTAGCAATGACGCGCCGAGTGACTGTTGTTTCCCTGCTCACGGCCCTGATCGCGGCCATGCTGGCACCGCCCGCCAGCGCCGCCCCGCAGTACCGGAACTACGTCTCGCTCGGAGATTCGTTCGTGTCGGGACCGTTCATCCCGCTGCAGCGGCTCGACCCGCTGAGCTGCTTCAAGTCCACCCAGAACTACCCGTCCGTCCTCGCGAAGAGGCTCGGCATCGCCAACTTCACCGACATCTCCTGCGGTGGCGCGCAGACCAAGGACATGGCGGGTGTCCAGAGCGGCGTCCCCGGTCAGCCGGTTCCGCAGTTCTCCGCCCTCAAGGCCGACACGGACCTCGTCACCGTCTCCATCGGCGGCAACGACATCGGCTTCTCCGACATCATCCTGACCTGCGCCGGCAAGAGCGTGCTCGACCCGCACGGCGCTCCCTGCAAGGCGAACTACGGCGACTCCCTCGCCCAGCGCGTCGACGCCACCGCCGCCAGGGTGGCCGCGGTGCTCGCCGGCATCAAGCAGCGCTCGCCGAAGGCCAAGATCGTCGTCGTCGGCTACCTGCGCATCCTGCCCCCGTCCGGTGGGTGCTGGCCGATCGTGCCGATCTCGAGGGGCGACGTGCCGTACCTCGACAACGTCCAGAAGCAGCTCAACGGGATGCTCGGCGCCCAGGCGAACGCCGCGGGTGCCACGTTCGTGAACCCGTACGACATCAGCACCGGTCGCGATACGTGTGCGGCACCGTGGGACAAGTGGGTCGAGGGCATCATCCCGACGAGCCTCGCGTTCCCGGTTCACCCGAATGCCAAAGGCATGGCAGCGGTGGGTGAGCAGGTGGCCGCCGCTCTCGCCGGGACGGAACTGACCGGCGTCTAGTTGCACGCACCTCCGGCGGTTTACACGATCCGGTGCTTACCGCCCAGTTGGATGGAGTCCGGGTCCTCGCCGCGCCAGAGTGTTGGCATGGCAAGGACCCGACTTTTGTTTGCCTGTCTCGCGCTCGCCGCACCGCTCGTCCCCGCGACGGCCCAGGCGGCACCCCTGACAGCGCCTCTCCTCCCCGCATCCGGCCTGGTGCTGTCGGTGCAACCGGAGATGGGCACGCTCAGCACCACGCAGCTGAACTGCGAACCCGCAGGCGGACCGCACAAGCACGCCGAACTGGCGTGCGACCAGCTCATGCCCGTCGAAGGCGACTTCCGCAAACTGGAAGAGACCGGCGCGATGTGCACGATGGAGCTGAACCCGACCAAGGCCACGTTGCGCGGCAAGTGGCGCAACAAGAGGATCGACTTCCAGGAGGTGTTCTCGAACCCGTGCGTGCTGCGGGCGAACACCGGCAAGGTCTTCGACTTCTGAGCCGCGTCACCGGTGTTCCAGCGCACCGCCGTCGCGCTGGAACACCGGTGGCGTCCTACCCCGGCAAGCCCCAGGAAGGCGCGGAAGCGCCGGCCACCGGACCTGGCTTCAGATTCGTAGTCGCGCCACAGCGCGCGGTGGTCCAGGTCCGGCACGCGCAGCTGCTTGTCCGCCGCCCGCAACGCCGCCGCGTCCCGACTGCCCAGCAGGGCCTCGAGCCGGTCGAGTGAGTCGAGGGCGGCCTGTACCGGCGCATCAGCTCACCGAGGCAGAAGTCCGCCTTGTCCCCGCGCAGCATCTGCGCGCTGATCGAGGCCGCACCCGTGAACGTGTAGCCCTGCAACGCGCCTTCGAAGCTGACCCAGTGGTTGAGCGACGTCTCGATGAGCTGCCGCTGCGCGGTATCCTCCCACGTGACCTCGTACAGCGGGTAGAACGGCACCCCGGCGCCGATCATGTACCCGTTGGCGTCCACCGGGTACGGCGTGAGGTGAGCGAGCGTGTCCTGCCACTTCGGGATCAGCGGATCGTTGACGCGCAACGACTTCGCGGCCTCCAGCAACGTCCGGCAACCCCACCGGATCAGCGCGAGGTCTTAGGTGCAGTCAGGCGCGTTCACGCCGTACTCGGGCGAGAACGTGAACGGCAGGTGCCACCTCCCGTCGGATCCCTTGGTCAGGAAGTGGAAGTAGTAGTTGACGGTCCTGCGCAACGGGAACGCCCACGCCGGAACCGGAGTTGCCGACGCCCGCGCCGTTGTTCAGCACGGTGTCGGTGGTGCGCGGGATGCCCGCGGAGTCGTGCCGGTACTCGGCCGGCACCTGGTCCACCAGGACGTCGCGGTAGCTGTCGACGGAGTGGGTGACGGCGTCGAGGTCGACAGGTCGCCATCGCGGGAACCTTTTCCGTGCCGCCGAGGCGAACTTGTAGAGCAGGATCCAGCAGAACGCCTCCAGCCGTTTGTCCGGAATGGACAGAAAGCTCCTGCGGTAGAACTCGTGCCACCACAGCCGGTGGTCGACGGCAAGGGCGTCGATCGAGCCGCACCGGACGTTCGCGATCGCCTTGCGCACAGCCGTTCTCGCCGAGTGTGACCACGCGACGCTCGTGAACAGCGTGCGCCGAGTGCCACGGGTGACCTCACGCCACGCCGTCACGTGCTCGCCACCGGCGTTCAGTGGCTGCACCGCGAGTTGCACCTCGCCTGCGCTGGTCAGCTGCACGGGCGGGTTGTCGGTGAACCCGACCGGCGCCGGGTGTGGACGAACGCCCGCACCCGCAGACTCCCGCGGCCGTGGTGATCGTGCCGGTCAGTTCGGCGTTCCACAGGTCGAGCCGCAGGTCGACGCCGGTGATCGCGCCGACGGGTTCGAGCGTGAAGTAGCCGATGGGCAGCCGGGCGAGGCCGAACAGCGCCCCGAACTCCGGCCGGTGGTCCTGCACCTGGGAGTGCTGGACGGTGAACCGGACGGCGTTGGCGCCCGGCTCGGCGTAGATGCCGGAGCCCAGGTAGCCGTTGCCGAGGAACGGGCCCTCAACGCTGGCAGCGATTCATCGGATCTTTCGCGACCTCCCAGTCTGAGTCAAGGGGCGCGCCTAGGCTTCGATCATGGGGGACTTCCTCGTCTACACGATCGGCTTCCCGATCACGTTCCTGCTGCTGGTCCTGGGCATGGCCCTGGCCGCACGGCGCATTCTCGGGCTGCGCATAGGCCTGATCCGCACCGCGCTGATGTGCGCGCTCGCGATGTCGATCGCGACGAGCATCTTCGGCGAGGCCACCGCGGAACCGTCCGCCGCGCTGATCACCGTGCAGCTCGGGCTGTCGATCCTGGTGGTCATCGGGCTGCTCGCGTTCGCCGAGATCATCGTGCCGACCGGCTCCATCCCGCCGCCCACCGAGTGGTGGGGCATGGCGCGGCGCCGGATCGCGCGGACCCGGCGGTACTCGCGGATCACCGCGATCGCGTTCCGGCACGGCCTGGGGCCCTACCTGCGCGGCCGGGAGCGGACGTCCATGGGGCTCTCGCGGTCGCTGCGGCTCGCGTTGCAGGACGCCGGCGTGACGTTCGTGAAGCTCGGACAGGTGCTGTCGACGCGTGCCGACCTGCTGCCGCAGGACTTCGTCGACGAACTGAGCCTGCTCCAGGACAAGGTGCCGGCCGCGAAGTGGGAGCAGGTCCGGGCGGTGCTCGACGCCGAGGTCGGGCTCGACGCGTTTCAGGAGGTCGATCCCGAACCACTGGCGGCGGCCTCGATCGCGCAGGTGCACCGGGCGGTGCTGAAGTCCGGCGCCGAGGTCGTCGTGAAGGTGCAGCGCCCGGACGTAAGGGCAACCGCCGAGGGCGATCTGGACATCGTCACGCGGCTCGCCGAGAAGCTGCAACGCACGCGGTGGGGCTCGGCTCTCGGCGTCCGCGACCTCGCGGCGGGGTTCGCCGCGGCACTGCGCGAGGAACTTGACTTCAAGATCGAGGCACGCAACATCACGACCGTGGCGGCGGCGTCGGACTCGTCCGTCGGACTGCCCCACGTCCACCTGTCGACGTCTCGCGTCCTGGTCATGGACCGGCTCGACGGGGTGCCGTTGCGCGGCGCCGCGGAGGACCTGGGGCTCGCGCGCACCCTGCTGCGGTTCGTGCTGCGCCAGGTGATGCTCGACGGCGTCTTCCACGCCGACCCGCACCCCGGCAACGTGCTGCTGCTCGCCGACGGACGCCTCGGCCTGCTCGACTTCGGCTCGGTCGGGCGGATCGACTCCGCGCTGCGCTCGGCGTTGCAACGGCTGCTGCTGGCGATCGACCGCAGCGATCCGGCGGGGCTCACGGACGCGTTGCTGGAGCTGACCTCACGCCCGGAGGACATCGACGAGCAACGGCTGGAGCGTGCTCTGGGTCAGTTCATGGCCCGCCACCTCGGTGCGGGCATGCGTCCGGACGTGGAGATGTTCGGCGACCTGTTCCTGATCGTCTCGCGATTCGGCCTGAGCATCCCGCCGGAGATCGCGGCGGTGTTCCGGGCCCTGGCGACGCTGGAGGGCACGCTGGCGGTGCTCGCACCGGGCTTCAACATCGTCGTGGAGTCGCGGTCGTTCGCCGCCGAGCAGATCTCCGAACGGCTCACACCGGAGTCCGTGCAGCGGACCATGGCCGAGGAACTGCAGGCCGTGCTGCCCATGCTGCGCCGGTTGCCGCGGCGGATCGACCGGATCACCGGCGCGATGGAGCAGGGCCGCCTGAGCATGTCGATGAGGCTGTTCGCGGACGAGCGCGACAGGTCGTTCATCACGGGCCTGCTGCACCAGGTGATGCTGACCGCGCTGGGCGCCACCGCCGGCGTGATGGCGGTGCTGCTGCTCGGCTCGTCCGGCGGGCCGCAGATCGCCGCGGACGTGGGACTGCACCAGGTGCTCGGCTACAACCTGCTGATCATCGCCGTGCTGCTGGGCCTGCGCGTCGTCGTCACGGTGCTCAGGCCACGCAACTAGAACTGCCTGCGGTACACGGACACGTCGTCACGCCACACGCCGAACACGTCGGGCGCGGACTGGACGACCGTCATCTCGTTGAAGTGACCGAGCACCCTCCAGGCACGCGCAACCGCTTGCGCGCCCGCGTAGGCGATCGTGCAGAAGCGGCGCGGCTCGACGACCGTCCGCACGCGGTCGACGTGGCCGACGCTCATCGGCGTGTCCTGCCGCAGGTCCAACGCGTACCCGGTGCGGATGGGATCACCGGACCCCAGCACGCCCTCGATGCTGACCACCAGCCGGTCGCCCTCGAGCCGCAGGTCGTAGTGACCACTGCGTGGCGGGGTGCCACCGGTGTACGCGGAGCGTGCCGGGTCGAGCACCCAGTGCCCGAGAAAAGGCACGAGATCGTCACTCATGTGTGTCCCTTCGCGGAACCTGCGCCACTGGCGGATTGTCCGGCGCATCGGCGTGGGCGACCATCACCCGATGAGTTATGAGACGGGCGTTCGGTGGAAGTGGATACCGGCCGTCGTGCTCGGCTTCGTGCTGCTGAGCTGGATCGTGTTCGAGGCGCTGGATCTCATCGACTTCGACGGGGTCGTGACGTGGGTGCGCGGCATCGACCCGGTGTGGGCGGCGGTGGCGATCTTCGCCCTGCTCGTCGTGGACGTGCTGCTGCCCGTGCCGTCCACGCCGCTCATCGTGCTGGCCGGAACGGCACTCGGCCTGCCCCTGGGGCTGGCACTCGCGGTCATCGGATCCCTGGGTTCCTCTGCCGCAGGGTACGCCCTGGGGCGGTTCGCGGGGCCGTGGCTGGTGCGCCGGGTGGTCACCATCGAGGAACTGACCGAGATGCGGCGCTGGGGCCGTCAGTTCGGGCCCTGGTTCTTCGGGGTGGCGCGCGGCATTCCGATGATGGCGGAGACGGTGTCGGTGTCCGCCGGGGTGTCGCGGGTGTCATTCCGCACCTTCATGTCGTTCACCCTCGTCGGCACCATCCCGATTTGCGCCGCCTACGTGTTCGCCGGATCGCACGCGGACACCGTCGAGCAGATCGTGATGATCAGCGCCGTCGGTTTCCTGTTGACGGTCGGCCTGTTCTACATGCTGCGCCGGCTCGTGAAGGCGGCGCCTTAGGAAAACCCTTTGCGCGGTGTGGTTGTATGAGTGTGCGCCCGGTGCGCAGCGAAGGGTTACTTCGGTGGTTACTCAGGTTCGACTCCTGAGGCCGGTTCCGGCCGGTCTCCGCTCACCCCGGTGAGCACGTCACCCTCCGCGATTTGATCTCGGGCGTCCAAAACTCCACACCGGTCAGAATTAAATCGCTGGTCAGGTGTGGTTGCATAGAAATCGCACCCGGTGCGAAGCCAACGGTTACTTCGTCTCAAAACGCAAACACACCGTTGGCGAGTTTGATCTCGGGAGCGCACAACTCCACACGTGTCCGGTGCGAAGCAGAGGGTTACTTCCACTGTTAATGGGCGGGTTGCGGGTTCGAGTCCCGCCAGACGGGAAACCGGCTGTAGCTCAAACGGCAGAGCAGCTACGTACCTTCCGCGACCTTGATCTCGGACACGTGTGGGGTTTGTGGGCTCCCCTTTGTTTTCTCCGAGGGGGAAGTGCCAATGGCGAAGTTCAACATCTTCCGCGCGCGTCCGGCGGCCACCAGCCCCGTCACGACGGCGCCGGTACCGACTGGCGTCACCCACGAGGGTGGCGACGGCTACGCCCGCGACACGAAGTCCGAGCTGTTCCTGCTCGCCGTGTCGAACATGGGCGGCGAGGACACCTTCTACGAGTCCGGCTCGCAGCGCGACAACCGCTTCGCCCAGCTCGTGCACAAGGCCGCCCTGGCGGATCCCGAGTGGACCGCGCGTCTGCTCCAGTGGCTGCGCAGCGAGGCGAACATGCGCACGGCGTCGCTCGTCGGCGCGGCCGAGTTCGTGCTCGCGCGCCTCGTGGCCGAGTCCGACGCCGGCGTCACCAATCGCGCCGTCGTGGCCTCCGTGCTGCAGCGCGCCGACGAGCCGGGCGAACTCCTCGCCTACTGGACGAGCCAGAACGGCCGGCGCGTGCCGAAGCCGATCAAGCGCGGCATCGCCGACGCCGTCGGGCGCCTCTACAACGAGCGCGCGGTCCTCAAGTGGGACAGCGACGCCCGCGGCTTCCGCATGGCCGACGTGCTGAACCTCGCGCACCCCTCGCCTGCCGCGCCGTGGCAGGGCGCGCTCTTCCAGCACGTGCTGGACCGCCGCCGTTCCGCCGACGCCGACGTGCCCGCCGAACTGCGCGTGATCGCGGCACGGCGGGAGCTGATGGCATGGCCGGTCGAGCAGCGCCGCGCGCTGTTCGAGCGTCCCGACGCGGTCGACGTGCTGCGCAGGGCGGGGATGACGTGGGAGTCCGTGGCCGGCTGGCTGCAGGGACCGCTGACTCGTGAAGTGTGGGAGGCGCTCGCGCCGTCCATGGGTTACATGGCCCTCTTGAGGAACCTAAGGAACTTCGACGAGGCCGGCATGACCGACGAGGCCGCGGCCGCTGTCGCCGCTCGACTGGCCGACCCCGGCCAGGTCGCGCGCTCGCGGCAGTTCCCGTTCCGCTTCCTGTCCGCCTACGAGGCGGCGCCGAGCCTGCGCTGGGGCCACGCCCTGGACCAGGCGCTGCAGGCGTCGCTGTCGAACCTGCCCGCCCTGCCCGGCCGCTCGCTGATCCTCGTCGACACCTCGGCGTCGATGACGACCGGTGCGATCTCGGCGCGTTCGAAGGTCACCCCGGCGAAGGCCGCGGCGGTCTTCGGCGTCGCCCTGGGCGCGAAAGGCGAGCAGGTCGACGTGGTCGGGTTCGCGAACGGCACGTTCCGGCACGACGTCAAGCGGGGCGCTTCGGTCATCCGCGAGGTCGACCGGTTCCTCAAGCGGATCGGCGAGGTCGGGCACGGCACCGACATCGCCGGATCGCTGAAGCGCTCCTACCGGGGCCACGACCGCGTGTTCATCATCTCGGACATGCAGACGATGTCCGGGTACCACGGGCAGGGCGTCTCGGACGTCGTGCCGGCGCACGTGCCGATCTACGGGTTCAACCTCGGTGGTTACCAGAACGCCGCGTACGCCACCGGCAAGGCGAACCGCCACGAGTTCGGCGGCCTGACGGACGCGACTTTCAAGGTGATCCCCTTGCTCGAAGCAGGTCAGAACGCCACCTGGCCGTTCTGAGGCGTGAGAGCTCTCCTGACGCGGAGAGCTCTCACACTTACTTTCCGTTAGCGCGCTGACCAGGTATGATGCCGCTATGGACTACAACGTGTTCGCGAAAGCGTGCCCGTCGCGTCCCACGCTGGAGCACATCACCGGCAGGTGGGGCAGCCTGACGCTGACCGCGCTCGCCGACGGGCAGCTGCGCTTCAACGAGCTGCGCCGCCGCGTCGACGGGGTCAGCGAGAAGATGCTGTCCCAGACGTTGCAGGCGCTGGAGCGCGACGGGCTCGTGCTCCGGGAAGCCCAGAACACGAACCCGCCCCGCGTCGACTACAGCCTCACGCCGCTGGGCCGCGACACGGCCGAGCGGTTGCTGTCGTTGATCGAGCTGCTCGAAGGCCGCATGCCCGAGGTGCTGGCCGCGCAGGCCGCGTACGACGCCCGCTGAGACGTGAAGGGCTCGAGGCTCACGGAGATCAGCACTCGATGACGTTCACGGCGAGTCCGCCGCGAGCTGTCTCCTTGTACTTCACCGACATGTCCTTGCCGGTGTCCCGCATGGTCTTGATCACCTTGTCGAGCGACACGAAGTGCGAGCCGTCGCCCCGCAAAGCCATGCGCACGGCCGTGATGGCCTTGATGGACGCGACTGCGTTGCGTTCGATGCACGGGATCTGCACGAGCCCGCCGATCGGGTCGCACGTCAGGCCGAGGTTGTGCTCCATGGCGATCTCGGCGGCGTTCTCGACCTGTTCGGGGGTGCCGCCGAGCACCTCGGCTAGGCCGCCGGCGGCCATCGAGCAGGCCGAGCCGACCTCTCCCTGGCAGCCGACCTCGGCGCCGGAGATCGACGCGTTCTCCTTGAACAGCACGCCGATCGCGCCGGCGGTGAGCAGGAACCTGACCACGCCGTCGTCGGACGCTCCCGGCACGAACCTCGTGTAGTAGTGCAGGACCGCCGGGACGATGCCGGCCGCGCCGTTGGTCGGTGCGGTGACGACACGGCCGCCTGCCGCGTTCTCCTCGTTGACCGCGAGGGCGAAGAGCGTCACCCAGTCCATGACCCGCAGCGGGTCGGTGACGAAGTGTTCGCCCTCCAGGCGTTTGCGCATCTCGGCGGCGCGGCGGCGGACCTTCAGGCCGCCGGGCAGGATGCCGTGCTCGTTGCAGCCGCGTTCGACGCACTCCTGCATGACGTGCCAGATGTGCAGAAGCCCTTGGCGGATCTCGGCTTCCGTGCGCCACGACTGCTCGTTGGCCATCATGATCTCGCTGATCGACAGGCCGGTCTCGCGGCAGCGCGCGAGGAGCTGGTCGCCGGTCAGGAACGGGTGCGGCAACGGCGTGGAGTCCGGCTTGATCCGGTCGGTGCCGGATGCGTTCTCGTCGACGACGAAACCGCCGCCGATCGAGTAGTAGACGGCGTGCTCCACCGACTTGCCGTCCGCGAACGCCTCGAAGCTCATCCCGTTGGGGTGCAACGGGAGTGACTTGCGGCGGTGCATGACGAGGTCGCGGTCGTGCGCGAAGGCGATCTCGTGCGTGCCGCCGAGCTTCAGCCGTCCGGTGGAGATGATCTCCTCGACGCGGGCGGCCGCGGCGGTGGGATCGACTTCTTCGGGGAGGTTGCCTTCGAGGCCGAGGAACACGGCCTTGGGGCTGCCGTGGCCGTGGCCGGTCGCGCCGAGCGAGCCGAACAGCTCTACGTGCACGCGGTCCACTTCGGACGCACGCGCGCCGAGCTTCTCGACGAACATCGCGGCCGCGCGCATCGGTCCGACCGTGTGGGAGCTGGACGGTCCGATGCCGACGGAGAAAAGGTCGAAAACGCTGATCGCCACTGATCAGTCCTTCGTGGTGGTGGGGCGGTCAGTCAGATTTGGTGAGTTCGGCGTACTTCGCCGCCGTGAGCAGGTTCTCGGCCGAGTCGACGCGAACCTTGAACAGCCAGCCGGCGCCGTACGGGTCGCTGTTCACGAGGGCCGGGTCGTCCACGACGGCGCTGTTGACCTCGATCACCTCACCGGTGACGGGCGAGAACAGGTCGCTCACGGACTTGGTGGACTCCAGCTCGCCGCAGACCTCGTTGGTGACGACCTTGGCACCGACCTCGGGCAGCTGGATGAAGACGATGTCGCCGAGCGCGTCGGCCGCGTACTCGGTGATTCCGCAGGTCAGCGGGTCCTGGGTGCCCGGCGTCCAGTCGACCCACTCGTGCTCGACGGTGTAGAGCAGGTTCTCGGGGAACTCCACGGCGCGACTCCTCTGGCTGTGACGGGTCAGGAAACTTGCGCCCCCTCCGCCGTGCAGAGTTGCCTACCCCGGGTGGTCTTGCTGCCTGAGAGTGTGCGGGAGCTTGCCCCTTCGGCGCCTCGACCAGTTCGTCGAGGTCTCTCCCACGCGGGTTCTGGCGCTGGCGCGCCGCGGCCGGTGTTCAGTTGTCCGGGGCGAACGCTATGTGCGCCCCCCGCCGAGTGTCAACGCGGGCCGGTCGAGCGGAACGCGAACCGGGCTCAGGTCGCTTTGTCCCAGATGAACAACCATCGGGGTACCAGATAGTGCGACCAGCACAGTGACATGACCTTGTGCCTGCCTCACATTGTGAGATGTCGGCCACCGAACGGAGGAGTCATCGTGCGGATCGCAGTTCCTCGCGAGATCAAGAACCACGAGTACCGCGTCGCTCTCACCCCTGCCGGTGCGCACGAGCTGACCAGCCGCGGGCACGACGTCTACGTCGAGCAGGGCGCCGGTCTCGGGTCCGCGATCACCGACGAGGAGTACCTCGCCGCGGGTGCCAAGGTCCTCGCGACCGCCGACGACGTCTGGGCCGAGGGCGACCTGGTCCTCAAGGTCAAGGAGCCGATCGCCGAGGAGTACCCCCGTCTCCGCGCCGGCCAGACCCTCTTCACGTACCTGCACCTCGCCGCCGACAAGCCGCTGACCGAGGCGCTGCTCGCGTCCGGCACCACGGCCATCGCCTACGAGACCGTGCAGCTGCCGAACCGCGCGCTGCCGCTGCTCGCCCCGATGTCCGAGGTCGCGGGCCGGCTGGCCCCGCAGGTCGGCGCGTTCGCGCTGATGAAGCCCTCCGGCGGCCGCGGCGTGCTGCCCGGCGGCGTCCCCGGTGTCGCCCCGGCCCGCGTGGTCGTCATCGGCGGCGGTGTGGCGGGCGTCAACGCCGCGACCATCGCCGTCGGCATGGGCGCCGACGTGCAGATCCTGGACACCAACGTCGACCGCCTGCGCCAGGTCGACGCCCAGTTCCAGGGCCGTCTGCGCACGCTCGCCTCGAACTCGTTCGCGATCGAGCAGGCCGTCCGCGAGGCCGACCTGGTCATCGGTGCCGTGCTCGTCCCCGGTGCCGCGGCTCCGAAGCTCGTCTCGAACGCGCTGGTCGCCGAGATGAAGCCGGGTTCGGTGCTCGTCGACATCGCCATCGACCAGGGCGGTTGCTTCGAGGACTCCCGCGCCACCACGCACGCCGAGCCGACCTACGAGGTCCACAACTCGGTCTTCTACTGCGTCGCGAACATGCCGGGCGCCGTCCCGCGCACCTCGACCTACGCGCTGACCAACGTGACGCTGCCGTACGCCGTCGCGCTGGCCGACAAGGGCTGGGAGAAGGCGCTCAAGGACGACCGTTCGCTCGCCCTGGGCCTGAACGTCCACGCCGGTCTGCTGACCAACGGCCCGGTGGCCGAGGCGACCGGCCTCGTGCACACGCCGCTGGACACCGTCGTCTGAAAGCCAACTGGATGATTGAGGCCCCCGCACGCGTGAATCGCTGCGGGGGTTTCGCCCATCTGGCGCCGATGCTCACGGCCGCAGCGCCTCCAGCTTCGCCTTGACGCCCTCGATCACGCAGTCCAGCCCGAACTCGAACTGGCGCTCGAGCGACCACAACTCGCTCTCGTCCAGCATCGCGACGTACCTGGGGTGCTTGTCCCGGTAGAGGTCGGCGATCTTGTCCATGTCCGGCGGCGGCGAGTCCATCCCGCCGCGGCCGATGAAGTTGACCTCGGCGATCGCGTACCCGTTGACGAAGCTGCCCACCGTGGAGATCGACTGGGCGGCGGCCACGGTCGACAGTCCGGCGCGCATCATCGGCCCGAACATGGCGTCCGCGTACGCCACGGCGTTCGGGCCGATGGTGTTGAACTCCCCGATGCCGCGAATCCACCACGGGTGCTTGAGCGCGAGCTGACGCAACTCGCGCATCATCCCGCGCACCGCGGTCTCCCAGTCGGTCTCGGTGTCGGGGAGGGTGAACTCGCCGTAGACCTCGTCGAGGCACAGCTCGATCAGCGCGTCCTTCGTCGGCACGTGCCAGTACAGCGACATCGGCGCCGCGCCCAGTTCGGCCGCGAGCTTGCGCATCGAGAGCTTCTGCAGACCGTGCGCGTCCAGCATCTCCATCGCCTTGCGGACGATCGCCTCCCGGCTCAGGCCGAGGGGCTGGCCGCTGCCGGGCCTGGGCTTGCTGAACCACACGCTCTCCACGAAGCGATCCTAAGCACGCCTGAGCAACACGCTGGCCACAACACCTCCCAGGAACACGGCGACGGCGCCGATGACCAGGCTGACGCTCATGCCGTTCGAGAACGCCTCGCGCACGACCGTGATGTCCGCACCGCTGTGCAGCGCCTCCGTCAGCGAGCGCCCTGAGACGCCCTCCGGCAGCGAGGCCACGAACCGCGCCGACAGCAGTGCGCCCAGCACCGCGATGCCGAACGACGAGCCCAGTTCCGTCAGCGTGCCCGACAGCCCGGACGCGATTCCGGCGCGTTCCGGTGGGATCGAGCCCATCAGCGCGTTGACCGCGACCGGCTGGGACACACCGACACCCACGCCGATGAGGACCAGCCCGGCCAGCGTCGGCGGGTAGGTGGTGCCGACGGACAGCAGTGCCACGCCGCCCGCGACGATCGTCATGCCGAGCAGCATCGCCCGGCCCGCGCCGAGCTTCATCACGAGCTGTCCCAACGTGTTGCTGGTGACGAGCAACGCGATCGCCATCGGCGCCACGCGCACGCCGGCCTCCAGCGGGCTGTAGCCGAGCACGCCCTGGAGGTGTTGCGTCAGCAGGAAGAGCGAGCCCGCCATGCCGAACGCCGCCAGCACGCCCGACGCCACCGCGCCGGTGAAACGGCGGTTCTTGAAGAACCCGAGATCGAGCATCGGATCGCTGGTGTGCCGTTCCCACAACGCGAATCCGGTCATCGTCACCAGGCCGATCGCCACCGGCACGCCGAACTCCGCCGAGCCGAACCCGTGCTCCGGCACCTCGATCACCGCGTACACGATCGACACCATGCCGACGATCGACAGCACCGAGCCGAGCACGTCCGGCTTGCGCACGGCCGGGTCCTTGGACTCCGGCACCAGCATCGCGACGGCCGCGATCGCGAGGATCGCCACCGGCACGTTGATCAGGAACACCGAGCCCCACCAGAAGTGCTTGATCAGCGCACCGCCGATCACCGGTCCCGCCGCGAAGCCGAGACTCGTGACGGCGGCCCAGATGCCGATGGCCTTCGGGCGTTCCTTGTCGTCGAACAGCTGCATCAGCACGGCCAGCGTGCCCGGCATCAGCACCGCGGCACCGATGCCCATGAAGCCGCGGGCCGCGATCAGCGCCTCGGACGAGGTCGCGTACGCCGCGACCGCGCTGCCCGTGCCGAACAGCACCAGACCGGCCAGCAGTGCGCGCTTGCGGCCGAACCTGTCGCTGAGCGAGCCGGTCGTGAGCAGCAGGCCCGCCAGTGCCAGCGAGTAGGCGTTGATCATCCACTGGATGTCCGCGGTGCTGGCGTCCAAGCCCGTCGAGATCGACGGGATGGCCACGTTCAGCACGGTGTTGTCCAGCACCACGACCATCACGGACAGGCACAGCACGCCGAGCACGGCCCAGCGTTGCGGATGCGGGTGCGCCACGACCTTCTCGGTCGTCGAAGTCATCGTTCCTCCCCCTTACGGTGTACGAGCAACTTACAGCGTACGAGAGCGGAGGGCGCAAGAGGATTTCGCGCAGAGCGTGCGCGGAAGGAAAGAACGAGGAAGGACCTGGGAGATTAAAGGGCGGCCGCGCTCAACCAGCCTGGGGGTCACTGGGAGCGGGGCCGCCGTGACCAAATATAGCGGGCTCTGGCACACCGCGCCCAGCACCCCCGCCGAAACGCGACCCAAAAGTTTCCCCGAGTGGACCACCGCCGGTGTCCGGCCCTTCCAGCAAACGAGTGAAATCCCGACATCGCGGTGCGGCGAGCAGGGCGTTCGGCCGATGAAGACGGAGTCGGGTGTCCCTCGAAGGGAGATTCCATGGCTGAACCACAGGGATGGATCCACTGCCACGACCCGTTCGGGCGCGACAGATCGATGACCGTTCTGGTGGAGAACGACCGAGTCCTGCTGGTCACGCCGCCGGGCGAGACCGCTGTGATGTCCGCCACTCAGACACGTCGGCTGGGATCCTTGCTCGACCAGGCCACGGCGAAGATGTGATGGACGAGACCCTGCGCGACGCGGTGCTGCAACGCCTGTCACTGCTGGACAAAGTCGCGGAGCACGGAGAAGCCGAAGCGCTGGTTCCGTTGGCCCGCGCGGAGATCCACCGCCTCGCGGACGGCTGGCGGCTGTTGCTGACGGTGCACCAGCCCGACGAGGACGGCCGGTGCAAGGCCTGTCCCGGCTGGCTGCGCCGCCGCCGATGGCCGTGCCAGATCTGGAACATGGCGCACCAACACCTGATCGGCGAGGGCCTGCCGCATCGCGAACGGCGCCGCCCGTTGCGCAACCCGTTCACTCGATCAGGTGTTATCGAACTGCCGGAGGAGACGCCGGCCGAGATGACCACCGAGCTGCCGGCCATGGCGGCCGAACCGCCGGTGGTGCACCGCGCGCCCGTCGTGTCTCGTCCCAAGCACGCCTTGCCGGACTGACGCTTCAGGCAGGATGGGCCGCATGCATGACGGCAGCGGCCTCATCGCGGTCCAGAACCTGACCAAGCAGTTCGGTTCGGTGACCGCGGTGCAGAACCTGAGCTTCACCGTGTCACCCGGCAGCGTGACGGGCTTCCTGGGCCCGAACGGCGCGGGCAAGACGACGACCCTGCGAATGCTGCTGGGACTGGTGAAGCCGACGAGCGGTACGGCGACGATCAACGGAAGACCGTTCCACCAGCTCGGTCAGCCCGGCCGCGTGGTGGGGGCGGTGCTGGAGGCGCAGGGGTTCCACCCGAACAGGACGGCGCGCAACCACCTGCGCGTGTACGCGGCGGCGCTCGGCGTGCCGGACGCTCAGGCGGACCAGGTCCTCGGCCTGGTCGGCCTGAGCACCGCCGCCGACCGCAACGTCGGCGGGTTCTCGCTGGGCATGAAGCAGCGGATGGCCGTCGCCACCGCGTTGCTCGGCGATCCGCAGGTGCTGGTCCTCGACGAACCGGCGAACGGCCTGGACCCCGAAGGCATCGCGTGGCTGCGGAACTTCCTGCAGTCGTTCGCGCGCATGGGCCGCACCGTGCTGATCTCGAGCCACCTGCTGGCCGAGGTCGAGCAGACCGTCGACCAGGTCGTGATCGTGTCGCGCGGGCAGACGATGTACTACGGGCCGCTGGAACACCTTCGCCAGCAACAACAACGCCGTGTCTTCGTGCAGCCGTCGGACATCGGCGCCCTCGCGACGGCGTTGCGGGAAGCCGGTGTCCAGGCGCTCGAGCAGCTGCCGGACGGCCGTCTCGCCGTGTCCGGAGTGGACGCCAAGCACGTCGCGGACACCGCGTTGCGCGCGGGCGTGTCGGTCTACGGCATCCAGGAGGAGCAGGCGGACCTGGAACAGATCTTCTTCCGGCTCACCAGCGGCCAGTTCGCCGGGCACGCGCCGGCCCCGTACCAGCAGCAGCAGGGTGGGTGGGCCTGATGGGCGACCTCGTGCAGGCCGAGCTCCGCAAGATCACCACAACCACGCTGTGGTGGGCGCTGCTCATCCCGACCGTGCTGATCGCGCTGGGCGGTGGCCTGCTGTCCGGCCTGCTCGGCCAGTCGATCGTGGAGGTCTTCTCGTCCTCCGAGGCGGAGCAGCTCTCCGACGCGCTCGGCGTGACGCCGGACCAGTGGAAGTTCTCCCTGCTCGGCATCGGGCGGACGATCAACCTCGCCACGATGTTCCCGTTGATCTTCGGGGCGCTGGCGATCGCCAACGAGGTCGGCACGCGCACCATCACGACGACGTTCCTCACAGCGCCGTCTCGGGTGCACGCGATGGCGGCCAAGCTGATGGTCTACGCGCTCTGGGGCGCGATCTACGGGCTCGCGATCATCGGGTTCACCGCGCTCGGCCTCGTCCTCACCAGCAACTCCGGCCAGATGCCCGACGCGGGCGGCTGGGCGATGCTCGCCCTGGTCTGCGTGCTGTCCTCGATCCTCATGACCATGTTCGGCGTGGGCCTCGGCGCGCTGATCCCGAATTCCGCCGGCGTGATCGTGCTGCTGATCATGTACTTCCTGGTGATCGAGAACGCGCTGCAGTTCGGCCTGCGGCTCTCGGGCGTGCCGGAGACGGCCGTCGGGTTCCTGCCGAACGGGTCGGTGGACGGGCTGACCGGTTCGGTCGCGGTCGACCTGTTCCTGGCCGACGCGGGCGTCGTGCCGGAGGAGGGCGTCTACTGGCTGCGGGTCGTCGCGGGCGCGGGCGGTGCGCAGGCGTGGTGGCTGTCCGGGCTGATCTTCTTCGCCTGGGTGGCAGCCGCGTTCGGTGGCGGCTGGGCCCGGATGACCCAGAAGGACATCACCTGACCTGCGGTTCCTGACGTCACACTTTTATGTCGGACCCCGACCGTAGGGTGGGTTCCGTGACAAAGGGCTGGATCCGCCGACTGACCGCAGCGTGCTGGCAGCACCCCCGCCTGGTGGTGCTGTCGGTGCTCGCCGCGGTCGTCGGCGTGGGTCTGCAGGCGGCGGGGCCGTTGCTGCTCAAGACGGCGATCGACGACTCGACGGGCGGCCGCACCGATCGGCTGTGGCCGTTGATGGTGGCGCTGGTCGTGCTGGAGGTGCTGACGTTCGGGTCGGCGTTCCTGCGGCGCTACCTGGGCGGGCGGCTGGCGCTGGGCGTGCAGCACGACCTGCGGCTCGGCGTGTTCTCGGCGGTGCAGCGGCTCGACGGCGCGAAGCAGGACGAGCTGCGCACCGGGCAGATCGTGTCGCGCTCGATCACCGACCTGCAGCTGGTGCAGTCGCTGCTGATGATGGCGCCGCTGGCCGTGGGCACGGTGGTGTTCGCACTGGCCGCGCTGGCGGCGATGATCTACCTGTCGATCCCGCTGACGATCATCGCGGTGATCGTGCTGCCGCTGGTGGCGTGGCTGGCCGGCCGCACGCGGCTGACGCTGTTCCCCGCCACCTGGTCGGCGCAGCAGCGGGCCGCGGACCTGGCGCAGCACGTCGAGGAGACCGTCACCGGTGTCCGCGTGGTGAAGGGCTTCGGCCAGGAGGCGCGTGAGGTCGCCCGGCTGGAGAAGCACGCCAAGTCCCTGTTCGCCGAACGGATGCGCGCCGCCCGGCTGTCGTCGAAGCCGCTCGCGACCGTGACGGCGCTGCCGTTGCTAGGCCAGGTCGCGATGCTCGGCCTGGGCGGCTGGCTCGCGTTGCACGGCCAGGTCACGCTGGGCACGTTCCTGGCCTTCACGACGTACGTGGCGAACCTCGTCGGCCCGACGCGGCTGCTGTCGAGCCTGATGGTGTCCGCCCAGCTGGCCAGGGCCGGCGTGGAGCGGGTCTACGAGCTGATCGACTCCCAGCCGGACGTGACGGACGGTCCCGGCGAGGTGCCGTCCGGCCCGCTCGGCGTCTCGTTCTCCGGCGTGTCCTTCGGTTATGCCCGCAGCGAGCCCGTCCTGAAGGACTTCTCGATCTCGGTCGAGCCGGGCGAGACGCTGGCGCTGGTGGGCACCGCGGGGTCGGGCAAGTCGACGGTGTCGTTGCTGCTGCCGCGTTTCTACGACGTGCACAGCGGTTCGGTCCGGGTCGGCGGCGCGGACGTGCGCACGCTGAAGCTGGAGTCGTTGCGCGGCGCGGTGGGCGTGGTGTTCGAGGAGGCCTTCCTCTTCTCCGACACGGTGTTCTCGAACATCGCGTACGGCAGCCCCGACGCCTCGCGCGAGGAGGTCGAGCGCGCCGCGAAGGCCGCCGAGGCCCACGACTTCATCGAGGCCCTGCCGCTCGGCTACGACACGGTGGTCGGCGAACGCGGCCTCACCCTGTCCGGCGGGCAGCGCCAGCGCGTCGCCCTGGCCCGCGCCCTGCTCTCCGATCCGCGCATCCTCGTGCTGGACGACGCGACGTCCGCGGTGGACAACGCGACGGAGGCGGCGATCCACGCGACGCTCGCCTCGGTCACGGCCGACCGCACGACACTTCTGGTGGCACACCGGCGTTCGACGCTGTCCCTGGCCGACCGGATCGCCGTCCTGGACGCGGGCCGCGTGGTCGACATCGGCACGCACGCCGAGCTGACCGAGCGCTGCGCCCTCTACCGCGACCTGCTGGCGGGGCCGGGCGAGGCCATCGAGTCCGCCGCGCCGGTCACGGCCGGCGAACTGTGGCCGAAGCTGTCGCAGGAGGACCTCGACGAGCGCCTGCTCGCCGAGGCGAAGACCTCGGCCCCGGCCGCGGCCGGACGGCGTGGCGGCGCTGGAGGAGGTGGCGCGGGCAGCGGCATGGCGGCGCTGGCCGGCGGCCCGCCCACTCCCGAACTGCTCGCCCAGGTCCGTTCGCTGCCCCCTGCCACCGAGGTCCCGCTCCTGCACGGCGAAGATCCACGCGCCCCCGACCCCGCCTTCCGCCTCGCCCGCCTCCTGCGCCCGGTCCGCTGGGCACTGGGCGGCGTGGCGGCCCTGGTGGTGCTGGACGCGCTGGTCGGCATGGGCCTGCCTTCGCTCGTGCGCCTCGGCATCGACGGCGGCGTGATCGGCGGCGCCGAGTCGGCGCTGTGGCAGGCCGTGGTGCTGGGCGTCGGCCTGGTCGTGGTCGGCTGGCTGACCACGGCGGGCAGCACGGTCTTCGCCGCCCGCCTGGGTGAACGCCTGCTCTACCTGCTGCGCGTCCGCAGCTACGCCCACCTGCAACGCCTCGGCCTCGACTACTACGAGCGCGAGATGGCCGGCCGCATCATGACGAGGATGACGACGGACGTCGACGCCCTCTCGACGTTCCTGCAGACAGGCCTCGTGACCGCCGTGATCAGCCTGGTCACCGTCGTGGGCATCACCGCGGCCTTGGTCGTCACCGACACCTCACTGGCCCTGATCGCCCTCTCGGTGCTCCCGGTCCTGGCCGCCGCCACCGTGCTCTTCCAGCGCCTCTCCTCCACCGCCTACGCGGAAGCCCGCGAACGGGTCAGCGCGGTGAACGCCGACCTCCAGGAGAACGTCTCGGGCCTGCGCGTCTCCCAGGCCTACACCAGGGAACGCCGCTCGGCCGAGGCCTTCGCCGAACGCAGCGACGCCTACCGCCGCACCCGCCTGCGGGCCCAGCGCTACATCGCCACCTACTTCCCGTTCGTGGCGATGCTCTCCGGCGTGGCCCAGGCAGTGGTCCTGGCCGTGGGCGCCCACCGGGTGGCGGCAGGCACCATGACGCCGGGCGTCCTGCTGGCCTTCCTCCTCTACCTGGGCCTGTTCTTCAGCCCGATCCAGCAACTCTCCGGCGTCTTCGACGGCTACCAGCAGGCCAGGGTGGGCCTGCGCAGGATCGGCGACCTGCTCCGCACCCCGAGCACGGTCGAACCACCGGCAACCCCGGTCGAGGTCCCACCCCGTCTGAAGGGCGAGGTGGAGCTCCGCAACGTCTCCTTCACCTACGCGGGAGCCGAAGCCCCGGCCCTGGACAACGTCACGCTCCACGTGAAGCCAGGCGAAACCGTCGCGCTGGTAGGCGAGACCGGCGCAGGCAAATCGACCCTCGTCAAACTCATAGCCCGCTTCTACGACGCCACCGAGGGCACAGTCCTGGTGGACGGCGTGGACGTCCGCACCTACGACCTCTCCGCCTACCGCCAACGCCTCGGCGTGGTCCCCCAGGAAGCCCACCTCTTCGGCGGCGACCTGGCCACCAACGTCGCCTACGGCCGCCCCACAGCGACAGAACAGGAAATCCAGCAGGCAACCGAAGCCGTGGGCGCCCTCCCCATGGTCGCCACCCTCCAGAACGGCTTCCACCAACCGGTGGGCGAACGAGGCAACCACCTCTCCGCAGGCCAACGCCAACTGGTGGCCCTGGCCAGAGCAGAACTGGTCAACCCGGACCTCTTGCTCCTGGACGAGGCGACAGCGGCCCTGGACCCGGCCACAGAATCGGCGGTGCTGGCAGCCAGCGACCACCTCGCAGGCGCCAGAACCACCTTCGTAGTCGCCCACCGCTTAGCAACCGCAGCAAGGGCCGACCGAATAGTCGTCCTGGCCAACGGCCGGATAATCGAACAGGGCACCCACGCCGACCTGTTAAAAGCCAACGGCACCTACGCCCGCCTGTGGCGCCACGGCGGCGCCCCAGAAGCCGCGTAACCACCCGCACACAAACCGCAACGGCAAGCGCCACGCCCCTGCCGCCACGGCAACGGCGCAACCGCCCTGCTCCGCCAACACAAAGGCAAAGCCGAGGCGTCCCTCCACGCGCAAAGGGCAACGGCGAAGCCGAGGCGTCCCTCCAAGCTTGAAGGGCAACGGCGTAGCCGAGCCACTTGCGGCTACCGGCAAAGGCGGAGCCGAGGCGTCCCTCCGTACGCGAAGGGCAACGGCGGAGCCGAGCCACCTGTCGCCAGCGGCAATGGCGAAGCCGAGGCGTGTGAACCTAGGTCTGCTGGTCAAGCGGTAATGAAGCGACCACCGCACTGCGATTGGGGCTTGACCTTGAGTGGGCGGGATGCTCCCCTCACGGGCACGGCCGGGCGCTTTTCAGCCCGGCCCTATTCCGGCCGTCTAAGCATCCCGCCAGAGGCTCAAGGTCAAGCCCCAATCGCTATCGTCGCGAAGCGGCGATGACCGGACCGGCCCGGTACTGCCCGCCCAGCCACCCTCCCAAGGCGACCGCCCGCATGGCAGGTGACCACCCCGCTGGAACGCAACAGGCCAACGCAAGCCGACCCGCGCAGTGCCAACCCACCCGCCCCCGCAAGGCGACAACCCGCACGGCAGTCGACCACCCCGCTGGAACGCGACCAACACCCAAAAGCCGACCCGCGCGATGCGCCTGGGTAAGCCAACACAAACCGCCCGCGCGATGCGCCTGGGGATGCCAACGCGAGCCACCCCGTCGATGCCCCTCGGCAAGCCCCACGCAAGCCACCCCGAAAGCCCAAGCCCGTGGCCCCCACCACGAACCCTCGTCCCCACCCGCCCCGATCCCGTAGAAACCAACTCCAGACCGACACGGTCAAAGGAGCCCCCGCCATGCCCTCCGCCCGCGCCCGCCCCTCGATCCTCTACGTCTCCAACCTGGCCTACCCGGCCAAAGGCCGCCGCTACTGCGACGAGGACATCTACCTGACCTCCCACCTGAGGCAGCACTTCGACCTGGCCATCTGCCACCCGGAAGACGCCACCGCCCTGATGCCAGCTCACGACACGGTCGTGATCCGCAACAGCGGCCCGGTGATCGACTACGCCCCGGCCTACCACCACTTCCGCGACCAGGCGAAGGCCACGAACCAACGCGTCTACAACCCGCTCACCGGCAAGGGCGACATGGCGGGCAAGCAGTACCTGATCGACCTGACCGACGAGGGCTTCCCGGTCATCCCCACGATCGGCACCGCAGACCACCTCGACCGCCTCCCCCAGGCGACCGAGTACGTCGTGAAGCCCAAGGCCGGCGCCGACTCCCACGGCCTGGAGTTCGTCTCCAGCGAAGATCTCCAGAGCAACCTGGAGAACAAGGCCCGCGACGAAGCGGACGTCCTCGTCCAACCGAGGATCGACTTCCGGTACGAGGTGTCGTTCTACTTCGTGGACCACGACTTCCAGTACGCCCTGAACGCACCGGACCCGGCGAAGCGCTGGGAACTCCGCTCGTACGTCCCCAGCCGGGAGGATCTGGAGTTCGCGCAGCGGTTCGTCGACTGGAACGACCTGGACCACGGCATCCAGCGCGTCGACGCCTGCCGCACCCGGCAGGGCGACCTGCTGCTGGTCGAGCTGGAGGACCTGAACCCGTACCTGTCGCTGGACCGGACCCCGGACGACACCAGGACCAGGTTCGTCAGCGCGATGGCGGCTTCGATCCGGCGTTCACTGGGCTGAACAGAACGAGCTGCACAAGATCAATCCGCAGGGCGACCGCGATGTACCTATCGTGAACTGATCAGTGCTCCCGGCGCGTATGCCCGTCCGACAGCTTGTGAGCATTGCTCGAAAGGGAGGCGACGATGTGAGACGCACATCAAGAACTGCTCAACTGCGGGTGACGACAGGGCCGTCCTGATCGATCCTGTGACAGAGCACTCCTTGCCATGTGCCTCCAGCGTGTGAAGGCCCGGGCCAGGGGGACTAACCTGACTACCGCATGAGTCAACACCAAGAGCGAGATGGATAGAGGCGAGCGCCAGCCGTGTCCAGCAGCAGTCCTGCGTCACAGTTCGGGCCGAACGAATGGCTCGTCGAGGAGATGTACGATCAGTTCCTCGCGGACCCGTCATCCGTAGACCCGGCATGGCACGACTTCTTTGCCGACTACAAGCGTGCGGGAGGCAACGGTAGTGCCGCCACGGCCAGCGCGGGTGGCTCTACGACCACCACGACCGCGACCGTGACGCCCCCGGCCGCCGACAACGGCAAGCCCGCGCCCGCCGCCGCACCCAAGCCGGCTGCCGCGCCGCCGAAGTCCGCGGCCTCGCTGCCGCAGACCGGCAAGCCCGCGCCGCAGCAGGCCGCGAAGGCCGCCCCGGTCAAGCCGAGCGCGCAGCCCGAGCAGAAGCAGTTGCGTGGTGCCTCCGCCGCTATCGCGAAGAACATGGAGCTCTCGCTCACCGTTCCGACCGCGACCAGCGTGCGTGCCGTGCCCGCGAAGCTGCTGGCCGACAACCGCATCGTCATCAACAACCACCTGAAGCGGACGCGCGGCGGGAAGGTCTCCTTCACGCACGTCATCGGCTACGCGGTGGTTCGGGCGCTGCAGGCCTACCCGAACATGAACCGGCACTACGCCGAGGTGGACGGCAAGCCGTTCGTCGTCACGCCGGAGCACGTGAACTTCGGCCTGGCGATCGACCTGCCCGGCAAGGACGGCAGCCGCACGCTGGTCGTCGCGTCGGTCAAGGGCTGCGAGAACATGACGTTCACGCAGTTCTGGCAGGCCTACGAGGACCTGATCCGCAAGGCCCGGTCCGGTTCGCTGACGGCGGACGACTTCTCCGGCACCACGATCTCGCTGACCAACCCCGGCACGATCGGCACGAACCACTCGGTGCCGCGGCTGCAGGCGGGTCAGGGCGCGATCATCGGCGTCGGCGCCATGGAGTACCCCGCGCACTTCCAGGGCACCAGCGAGCAGGCGCTCACCGACATGGGCGTCAGCAAGATCATCACGCTGACCAGCACGTACGACCACCGCATCATCCAGGGTGCGGAGTCGGGCGAGTTCCTCAAGCGCATCCACCAGCTGCTGCTCGGTGAGGACGGCTTCTACGACGAGATCTTCGCGTCGCTGCGCCTGCCCTACGAGCCGATCCGCTGGGTCGCCGACATCCCCGAGGGCGCTGTCGACAAGACCGCGCGCGTCATCGAGCTGATCGACGCGTTCCGCACGCGCGGTCACCTGATGGCCGACACGGACCCGCTGAACTACCGCCAGCGCTCCCACGCCGACCTGGACGTGCTCAGCCACGGCCTGACGCTGTGGGACCTGGACCGCGAGTTCCCGGTCGGCGGCTTCGCCGGCAAGGAGCGGATGAAGCTCCGCGACATCCTGGGCGTGCTGCGCAACTCGTACTGCCGCACCGTCGGCGTCGAGTACATGCACATCCTCGAGCCCGAAGAGCGCCGCTGGATCCAGGAGCGCGTCGAGGTTCCGCACGAGAAGCCCCCGGCCACCGTGCAGAAGTACATCCTCAGCAAGCTGAACGCCGCTGAGGCCTTCGAGACGTTCCTGCAGACGAAGTACGTCGGCCAGAAGCGCTTCTCGCTGGAGGGCGGCGAGACCGTCATCCCGCTGCTCGACGCGGTGCTCGACAAGGCCGCCGAGCACGAGCTCGACGAGGTCGTCATCGGCATGCCGCACCGCGGCCGCCTGAACGTCCTCGCGAACATCGTCGGCAAGCCGATCTCACAGATCTTCCGCGAGTTCGAGGGCAACCTCGACCCCGGTCAGGCGCACGGCTCCGGCGACGTGAAGTACCACCTCGGCGCCGAGGGCAAGTACTTCCGCATGTTCGGCGACGGCGAGACCAAGGTGTCGCTGACGGCGAACCCGTCGCACCTCGAGGCCGTCGACCCGGTTCTCGAAGGCATCGTGCGCGCCAAGCAGGACATGATCGACAAGGGCGGCGACTTCTTCCCCGTCCTGCCGGTCGCCATGCACGGTGACGCGGCGTTCGCGGGTCAGGGTGTCGTCGCCGAGACGCTGAACCTGGCGCTCGTGCGCGGCTACCGCACCGGTGGCACCGTCCACATCGTCGTGAACAACCAGGTCGGCTTCACCACGGCACCGGAGCACTCGCGGTCCTCGAAGTACTCGACCGACGTCGCGAAGATGATCGGCTCGCCGGTCTTCCACGTGAACGGTGACGACCCCGAGGCCTGCTACTGGGTCGCGAAGCTGGCCGTCGAGTACCGCCAGGCGTTCCACAAGGACGTCGTGATCGACATGGTCTGCTACCGCCGCCGCGGCCACAACGAGGGCGACGACCCCTCGATGACGCAGCCGGCGATGTACGACGTGATCGACCAGAAGCGTTCGGTGCGCAAGACCTACACCGAGTCCCTGATCGGCCGCGGCGACATCACCGTCGAAGAGGCCGAGAAGGCGCTGCAGGACTTCTCCAGCCAGCTGGAGCACGTCTTCAACGAGGTCCGCGAGCTCGAGAAGCACCCGGTGACGGTCAGCCCGTCGGTGGAGGCCGAGCAGCAGATCCCGGCGAAGCTGCCCACGGGCATCTCCCGCGAGGTGCTGGAGCACATCGCGGACGCCCACGTGAACCTGCCGGAGGGCTTCACGCCGCACGCGCGGGTCAAGCCGGTGCTCGACCGCCGCGCCAAGATGGCGCGCGAGGGCGGCATCGACTGGGCGTTCGCCGAGCTGCTCGCCTTCGGTTCGCTCGCGATCGAGGGCCGCAACATCCGCCTGGCCGGCCAGGACTCGCGTCGCGGCACGTTCGTGCAGCGCCACGCGACCCTGATCGACCGCAAGACGGGCGAGGACTACACGCCGCTGCAGAACCTGTCGCCGGACCAGGGCAAGTTCATGGTCTACGACTCGGTGCTGTCGGAGTTCGCCGCGCTCGGCTTCGAGTACGGCTACTCGGTCGCGAACCCGCAGGCACTGGTCCTGTGGGAGGCGCAGTTCGGTGACTTCGTCAACGGCGCGCAGCCGATCATCGACGAGTTCATCTCGTCCGGTGAGGCCAAGTGGGGTCAGCGTTCCGACGTCGTGATCCTGCTGCCGCACGGCCACGAGGGCCAGGGCCCCGACCACACGTCGGGCCGCATCGAGCGCTGGCTGCAGCTGTGCGCCGAGGGCTCCATGACCGTCGCGGTGCCGTCGACGCCGGCGAACTACTTCCACCTGCTGCGCCGCCACGCCCTCGACGGCGTCGACCGCCCGCTCGTGGTGTTCACGCCGAAGTCGATGCTGCGCCTCAAGGCAGCGGTCAGCGGCACGGACGAGTTCATCAACGACCGCTTCCACTCGGTGATGGACGACCCGACCATCAAGGACCCGAACGCGGTCACGAAGGTCCTGCTGTGCAGCGGCAAGATCTCCTACGAGCTGCACGCCGAGCGCGAGAAGCGCGGCGGTGGCGACGTGGCGATCGTGCGCGTCGAGCAGCTCTACCCGGTCCCGGCCCGCAAGCTGACCGAGACCCTGGAGCGCTACCCGAACGCGAAGGACGTCCGCTGGGTGCAGGAGGAGCCGGCGAACCAGGGTGCCTGGCCGTTCTACGGTCTGGCCCTGCCGGAACTGCTGCCCGAGCACCTGGGCACCGTCCGCCGCGTGTCGCGCCGCCCGATGGCCGCCCCGTCGGCCGGTTCGAGCAAGGTGCACGAGGTCGAGCAGCGCGAGATCATCACCCGCGCGTTCGAGTAAGACCCCGCACGACACGAACGAGCCGCCGGATCCCTTGGGTCCGGCGGCTCGTTTTCTACAGAACTCACAGGAGTTTCCGCCATGTACCACACCGATCGCGGCATCGAGGAGCTCGAGAAGCGGCGCGGCGAGGAGGAGGTCACCTTCGCGTGGCTCGCCGACAAGCTGCGGGAGTTCGTCGACGCCAACCCCGACTTCGAGACGCCGATCGAGCGCTTCGCCACCTTCCTGGCGCGCGACGACGACGACTTCGAGGACTGAGCTACCAGGCGTAGGCCTCCGGGGCCGGCTTCGACCCGTTCGGAGCCGGTGCCGGGAACAGCTCGTCGAGCTTGGCCAGCACGTCCGCGTCGAGCTTCAGCTCCGCGGCGCGCAACGAGTTGTCGAGCTGCTCGGCCGTGCGCGGCCCGATGATCGGCGCGGTCACGCCGTCCTGGTGCAGCAGCCAGGCAAGGCCGACGTTGGCCGGGTCCTCCCCGATCTCCGCGCACAGCTTCTCGTAGGCGTCGATGGTGTCGCGGTACTTCTCCAGCGCGTCCGCGGACCGCCCGGACGCGCTGCGGGACGTGCCGCCCTCGCGCTGCTTGCGCAGCACACCGCCCAGAAGGCCGCCGTGCAGGGGCGACCAGGGGATCACGCCGAGGCCGTAGTGCTTGGCCGCCGGCAGGACCTCCAGCTCGACCCAGCGGGTCATCAGGTTGTAGATCGACTGCTCGGACACCAGCCCGAGGAACCCGCGCGTGCGGGCCGCCTCCTGGGCCTGGGCGATGTGCCAGCCGGCGAAGTTGGACGAGCCGAAGTAGATGACCTTGCCCTGCTGGCGCAGCACGGAGAAGGCTTCCCAGATCTCGTCCCACGGCGTGTCCCGGTCGACGTGGTGCATCTGGTACAGGTCGATGTAGTCGGTCTGCAGGCGCTTGAGGGACGCGTCCGCGGCGCGGCGGATGTTCAGCGCCGACAGCTTGGTCTCGTTCGGCCAGTCGCCCATGCTGCCGTAGAGCTTGGTGGCGATGACGGTCCGCTCGCGGCGGGTGCCGCCCTTCGCGAACCAGTTGCCGATGATGTTCTCGGTGACGCCCTCGCCCTTCTTCCAGCCGTAGACGTTGGCCGTGTCGAAGAAGTTGAGGCCGTGCTCGTGGGCGCGATCCATGATCGCGTGGCTGTCGGCCTCGGACGTCTCGGGACCGAAGTTCATCGTGCCGAGGCACAGGCGGGAGACGGACAGGCCGCTGCGACCGAGGTTGGTGTACTCCATGACTTCCAGCCTGCCCCGCGGCGCGGCATTGTGCCACGTGGAGCTGCTCCAGCTCGCCACAGTCTTGACAGTGTTGGTGACCAAATTTTCTCCACTGTCATTTCACCCACTCGTGAAGTTACGTTTCATCGCGTTCAAGCCTGCCGGGAGGACACGATGAGAATCAACACCTGCGTTGCCGCGGCATTGTTCGCGACTGTTCTCTGCACTCCCACCGCAAATGCACAACAGGCACTGCGCGGTGAGGGCGAGGCTGTTCCCGGCAGTTACATCGTCGTCCTCGAGGACGGCGTCAGCGCATCTCCGCAGAGCCTGCTGAGCAAGTACCGCGGCACGCTCAAGCGCACCTACAAGGCCGTGTTCAACGGCTTCTCCGTGCGGGACATGTCCGAGCAGCAGGCCAGACGGCTCGCAGCGGACCCGAAGGTCTCCTACGTCCAGCGCAACCTCGTCCTCCGCGGCCAGACCACCCAGTGGAACGTGCCGTGGAACCTGGACCGGATCGACCAGCGCGCCCTTCCCCTCAACGCCCAGTACACATATCCGGACAATGCTGCGGCAGGTGTTCGCGCTTACGTTCTCGACAGCGGCGTGCGAATCACGCACAACGAATTCGAAGGTCGCGCGTCGCACGGTTTCGACTTCATCGACGACGACGCGAACGCGAGCGACTGCGCCGGTCACGGCACCCACGTCGCCGGGACGATCGCGGGCCGGACGTCCGGTGTCGCCAAACGAGCGCAGGTCGTCAGCGTGCGGGTGCTCGGCTGCGACAACATGTCCGACCAGGACAGCGTGGTCTCCGGCATCGAGTGGGTCACCCTCAACGGCCGGCGTCCCGCGGTCGTCAACATGAGTCTCGGCGGGCCGGGCCAGAACGACCTCATCGAGAACGCCATCAGGCGGTCGATCGCGGCCGGGTTCACCTACGTGCTCGCGGCGGGCAACGACGGCCGCGACGCGTGCGGCTACACCCCGGCCCGGCTGCCCGAGGCGATCACGGTCGGGGCCACCGACCGCAACGACAACCGCTCGGTCTGGCCGCAGTGGGGAACGGCGTCGAACTGGGGCCGGTGCGTCGACATCTGGGCACCGGGCACGGACGTCCGTTCCGCCTCCACCGCCCACGACTTCGCCACCCGGCTCGACAGCGGCACGTCCATGGCTGCGCCGAGCGTGGCCGGTGCGGCGGCGCTCTTCCTGAGCGCGAACCCGAACGCGACGAACCAGCAGGTGCGTGACGCACTCGTGAACGGCGCGACGACGACGGCGGCCCTGCGCGACCTGCGCGTCGGATCGCCCGACAGGCTGCTGCGCATCGGGAACTGATGCCTCGATGTGCAGTCGTGGGAGTAGCGAGCGAGGGCCGCTACTCCCACTCCCACTTGATGCCGTAGACGTACCCCGCCTGGGCTTCGCGCACGACGAGATGGGTGGAGGCCGTGGTGCCGATCCACAGCTCGCCCGTGTCGACATCGGGCGCGCCCGGCTCGGACCGGCTGAAGCCGTGACACCGCACGGGCACCGCGTCGGGGTGGAACTCGACCTCCAGCACGTACTCGCGCAGCGCGCGGACGAACGTGCGGTCCGCCGAGACGCTGTCCGCGCCGGGGTCGGAGATCATCCGCACGTCCACGAGCGCGGTGTCCCCCGCTCGCAGCACCCGGTCGAGGATGACCTCGGCGACGATCAGCTTGTGCTCGTCGTCCCGGCGCACGCGGCCGACCCGGCACGACTTCTGCGCGACGATGTCACCGGGAGAGCGGTCGGTCTCGTCGGCGGTCTTCGCGACGAGGATCCGGTCCACGCCGTCCTCGAACGCCTCGATCACCGAACTGGTCCGGATCTCGACCTCCCTCCGGTCGGGACCGATCACCGTCACGTCCCGCACGACGAGGTACTTCGCCGGAGCCGCGGTGAGGCGGTCCACCCTGGCGATGGCGCGGCCGAGGTCGATGGCGGCCTCCTGCCAGATGCCCTCCAGCGCGGCGACTCGTTCGACCCAGCGGCCACGCGGCCGCTTGTCCCCGAGTTGCCCGGTCAGCTCCCCCGGTGCCAGCCGCAGCACCTCTTCCAGCACCGCGACGGCGTGCAACGACTCCGGCCGTTCCGGGCGGCTGCGGCCGCGGCGCCAGTAGCTCAGCGTCGACAGGCTCACCTGCACGCCGCGCAACTCCAGGTGGCGCTGGATCCGCTCCAGACTGAGCCCGCTCGCCTCCACCGCCTTCGCCAGCGCCTCAGCGAAATCCCGCATGGAGGAATGCTACGGGCCGTGATCGGAACTGGCCCGTTCAACACTGCGAGTGCACAAAACCGAGGATCGCCACAGTTTTGACAGTATTGAGAACTGAAGTTTCGAACCTGTTATCCAGAGCACAACTCACGTTAGTTTCCTGGTGTTCCCCAGTTCATTCCCTGCCAGGAGGAACCCCATGGCACTTAGGCGTCATGTCGCCATCGCGGCGGCATTGGGCATCGCTTCCACAGCGATGTGGACGCCCACCGCGATCGCTGAACGAGCAGTGCTGCCCGGTGCGGGCACTCAGGCGGTCGAGGGCAGCTACATCGTGGTGCTGAAGGACGGAGCGCGCACCCCTGCCAGCGCGTTGGCGTCCCGCTACCAGGGCAACGTCAAGCACACCTACAGCGCCGCGCTGAACGGGTTCTCGGTCACCGGAATGTCCGATCGTCAGGCGCGGAGGCTCGCGGCGGACCCGGACGTGCAATTCGTCGAGCGGAACACGGTCGCCACGATCCAGGGGACGCAGTCGAACCCGGTCTGGGGTCTCGACCGGATCGATCAGGCGAACCTGCCGCTCAACCAGTCCTACACCTACCCGAACACCGCGTCGAACGTGACGGCGTACGTTCTCGACACCGGAATCAGGAAAACTCATTCCGAATTCGAGGGCCGCGCTTCCGACGGTTACGACTTCATCGACAACGACGCCGTCGCGCAGGACTGCCAGGGCCACGGCTCGCACGTCGCCGGCACGGTCGCGGGCAAGACCTACGGCGTCGCGAAGAAGGCCAGGCTCGTCGGCGTCCGCGTTCTCGACTGCAACGGCAGCGGCGCGTGGGACGGCATCATCCGCGGCATCGACTGGGTGACGGCCAACGGCAAGAAGCCCGCCGTCGTCAACATGAGCCTCGGTGGCAGCGGCACGAACACCTCGCTGGAGAACGCCGTCAGGCGCTCGATCAGCGCGGGCTTCACCTACGTGCTGGCGGGCGGCAACAGCGGCCAGGACGCGTGCAACTTCACCCCGGCCCGCACGCCGGAGGCGATCACCGTCGGTGCGTCGGACCGCGCCGACAGGCGTTCGATCTGGACGGCCGGCTCGTCGAACTACGGCACGTGCCTCGACATCTGGGCACCGGGTAGCGACATCGTGAGCGCCTCGCACAGCAGCGACACCGGCACGCGGTCCATGGGCGGCACGTCGATGGCCTCCCCGCACGTCGCCGGAGCGGCCGCGCTCTACCTGAGCGCGAACCCGTCCGCGACGCCCGCCCAGGTGCGCAACGCCCTGGTCGGCGCCGCGACGCCGAACAAGCTGACCGACATCAGGACGGGTTCGCCGAACCTGTTGCTGAAGGTCTAGGAACTCGCTGTCGCCGCCTCCCTGCAGCGGTGACGGCCATCCTGGGCGCCCTTGATGAGCAGGCCGAATGCGGCTCGGCCGAGCGCATCGTCTCGACTGGGGGCGCTTGCGGTGGGAGTGGGAGTAGCGGCTACTCCCACTCCCACCGCACTCCATAGATTCCGGGCTTCGAGTTCCGCACGTGGATGTGCGTCGAGGCCGTCGTCCCGATCCACAGGTCGTTCAGCGCGGTCTCCGGTTCGTGCAACGAAGGCCGTGCGAACTGGAAGCACCGCGCCGGCACCGCGTCCGGGTGGAAGCCGATCTGCAGCGTGTAGTCGTTCACCGGACGCAGGAACCGCCGGTCGCAGACCTCGCTGTCCGCGCCGGGTCTCATCCGGACCACGTAGTCGACGAGAGCCGTCTCCCCCGCTCTGAGCATCCGGTCGAAGAGGATCTCCGCGACGAGGAACCCGGTGGAGTCCTCACTGCGGACCCTGCCGAGCCGGCACGGCGGCCCCGCCTCGATGGACGGCACGCCGAGGTCCGTGGCATCGGCCAGCTGGATCGCGAGGAACCTGTCGACGCCGTCCTCCAGCGCCTGGATGACGCCGGTGCAGTGGTTCGAGACCTCGCGGCGGTCCGGGCCGATCACCTGCCGGTCCTGCACGCTGAGGTACGTCGTCGCCGTCGGCTGCAGCCGGTCGATCCGCGACATGACCTCGCCGAGATCGGTGGCCCGCGAGTCCCACATGTCCTCCAGGGACAGCGACTGGTCCACCCAGCGCCCGCGCGGCCGCTTGTCGCCCAGCCGGTCGGTCAGGAAACCCTCACCGAGGTCGAGCAGCTCCTCCAGGGCGGCGACGACCTTCAGCGACTCCGGGCGTTCCGGACGGCTGCGGCCGCGGCGCCAGTAGCTGAGCGTCGAGATGCTGACCTGCATGCCCCGGGCGGCCAGGTGGTGCTGGATGCGTTCGAGGCTGAGGCCGCTGTTGTCGACGGCTTTCGTCAAGGCCTCCGCGAAATCCACCACGGGGACACCGTACGGCCCTGCACCTTCCGCCAGTAGGCCCACACGAAGGGTGATGAGACCCCCGTCTCAATTGGCGCGTTCCCCCTGACGCCACACCGAGTGCGTCAACGGGACGCCCGGACGGTACGCCAGATGCGTGATCGAGGGTGCGTCCAGCACGTGGAGATCGGCCCGCGCACCAGGCCTGATGACACCGACGTCGGTGCGCCGCAACGCCTGCGCGCCGCCCGCCGTCGCCGCCCAGACCGCTTCCTCGACGCTCATCCGCATCTGCAGGACCGCTGTCGTCACGCAGAACGCCATCGACGAGGTGTACGACGAGCCGGGGTTGCAGTTGCTGGCGAGCGCCACCGTCGCACCGGCGTCGAGCAGGGCGCGGGCGGGCGGCAGCGACTGGCGGGTCGAGAGGTCGCACGCCGGGAGCAGCGTGGCGACGGTGTCCGACGACGCCAGTGCGTCGATGTCCGCGGAGGACAGGTACGTGCAGTGGTCGACGGAGGCGGCGCCGAGTTCCACGGCCAGCCGCACGCCGGGCCCCTCGCCGAGCTGGTTGCCGTGGACGCGCAGGCCGAGGCCCTTCGCCGCAGCCGCCTGGAGCACGGCCTTCGACTGGTCGTAGTCGAACGCGCCCTTCTCGCAGAACACGTCCGCCCAGCGCACCAGGGGTGCGACGGCGTCGAGCATCTCGCCGCGGACCAGCTCGACGTAGGTGTCCGCGTCCTCGCCGGGCGGCACGAGGTGGGCACCGAGGAACGTGACCTCGTCGGCCTGCTCGGCGGCGATGCGGGCCGACCGCACCTCGTCGGCCACGTTCAGGCCGTAACCGGTCTTCGTCTCGATGAACGTCGTTCCCTGGCGAAGGGCTTCGGCGACGTGCTTGCGCACGACCGCGGCCAGTTCCTCGTCAGTGGCGGCACGGGTCGCGTCGACGGTGACGGCGATGCCGCCCGCGGTGTAGGGCTTGCCGGCCATGCGCGCGCCGAACTCGGCGGTCCGGTCGCCCGCGAACACCAGGTGGGTGTGGCTGTCGACCCAGCCGGGCAGCACCGCGCGGCCCTCGACGTCGACCCGTTCGTCGGCGGCGGGGGCCCTGTCCGCGTTTCCGACCCAGGCGATCTCCGCGCCGTCGATCACCAGCGCGTCACCGGCGACCTCGCTGTTCGTGGTCAGCTCACCGATGCCGGTGATCAGCACGCTCATGCCCACAGCTCCTCGATCGCGTCCGCCAGCAGCCTGCCGACGTCACCCAGAGTCTCGTGCACTCCCCCAGCGGCGACCACCCGGCCACCGACGACCACCGTGTCCACATCGGACGCCGTCGCCGACAGGAGAACCTGCTGCGGCAACGAACCCGCGGTCCGCGGCGTGGAGCAGCTGATCGCCACGAGGTCGCACGGTGCACCCGGCTCGATCCGCCCGCCGTCCCAGCCGAGCGCCGAGTGACGGGTGGCTGCGCCGAGCAGTTCGGCCGGCGAGAACCGGCCGCGCTGACCGGTGCGGAGCCGCTCGTTGTGTTCCAGTGCGCGGGTCTCCAGCAGCGGGTCGATCACCGCGTGCTGGTCGCTGCCCAGCGAGAGGGGACTGCCGGCGTCGGCCAGTTCGCGGGCCGGCCCGATGCCGTCGGCGAGGTCCGCCTCGGTCGTCGGGCAGAAGCACGCGCCCGTGCCGGAGCCGCCGAGCAGTGCGATGTCCTCGGGCGTCAGGTGCGTGGCGTGCACGGCCGTTGTCCGGGCTGAGAGCGCACCGGCTTCGTGCAGGAGCCCGGTCGGCGTGAGGCCGTACGCGGCGAGGCACGCCTCGTTCTCGGCGGGCTGCTCGGAGAGGTGGACGTGCAGCGGGGCGTCCGGGAACGCCTGCGCCACCACGGAGAGCTCGGCTCGCGGCACGGCGCGGACCGAGTGGATCGCGGCACCGACGCGCATCACGTCGTCCGACTGGAGTTCCGCGACCCGGGACGCCCACGCCTCGGCGGTGCCGTCGGAGAAGCGCCGCTGCACCTCGTTCACGGGCTGGTCGATGCCGCCCGCGAGGTAGCAGGTGTCGAGCAGGGTCAGGCGGATGCCGGCGTCCTTCGCCGCCTCGCGCAGGGCGTACCCGAACTCGTTCGACCCGTCGTGGACGTAGTGGAACTCGCCCACCGCGGACACCCCGGCGAGCGCCATCTCGCCGTAGACCGCGCGGGCCAGGCGGTAGTACGACTGCGGTGTGAGGCGAGAGGCCAGCGCGTACATGCCCTCGCGCCACGTCCAGAACGTTCCGCCACCGTCGTGCGTCCGGCCCCTGAGCGCGCGGTGGAACGCGTGCGAGTGCGCGTTCGCGAAGCCCGGCACCACGATGCCGTGCAGCCGCCGCACTCCCAGCGGAATGGTGTCCACTGTGGACACGTTGGAGATCACGCCGTGCTCGACCCTGATCAGGACGCGCTCGGCGAGCCCGGCGGGCAACCAGGCTCGCTCGCACCAGAAGTTCATGAGCTGAGGTGTTCGACAGTCGCGGCCAGCGCCTTGACGCCCTCGTCGACGTCGGCCTGCTCGGCGAACTCCTCCGGCGCGTGGCTCACGCCGGTGGGGTTGCGCACGAAGAGCATGGCGGTGGGCACGTGCGCGGCGAGGATGCCCGCGTCGTGACCCGCACCGGTCGGCAACGCCGGAACGCCGCCGAGCGCCCCCGCGATGTCGTCGCGCAGCCCGCTGTCGAAGTACACCGTGTCGCCGTACGACTCCTCGGTGATGGTGACCTCACACCCCTCTTCCTCGGCGGCCTGGTGAGCCGCCTCGGAGATCTCCGCGACCATCGCACGGGTGCGCGCGTCGTCGCTGTCCCGGGCGTCCAGCCAGACGTCCACGCTGGACGCGATGACGTTGGTGCCACCGGGGTTGGGGACGAGCCTTCCCACGGTGGCACGCCCGCCCGACCTGGCCGCCTTCCTGGCGGCGAGGACGAGTTGTGAGGCCGGGAGCATCGGGTCGCGGCGGTCTTCGATCAACGTCGCACCGGCGTGGTTCCCCTCGCCGGAGAACGTGAAGCGCCACCGGCCGTGCGCGAGGATGCTGCTCGCGACACCGACCGGCACGGTCAGGCCGCGGCCCTGTTCGACGTGCAGCTCGACGAACTGGCCGATGCGCCGCAACGCCCGTTCGTCGCGGCCGACCAGATCGGGGTCGTACCCGGCGGCCTTCATGGCCTCGGCCAGCGTGATGCCGTCCGGGTCCTTGAGCGCCAGCGCCTTCTCCGCGGAGATGGCGCCGGTCAGCAGCCGCGAACCGAGGCACGCGACACCGAACCGGCCGCCTTCCTCCTCCGCGAAGACCGTGACCGCGAACGGCCGCGCGGGCTTGAACCCCTTGGCCTGCAACAGGTCCACGGCTTCCAAAGCCGACGTCACCCCCAGTGGGCCGTCGAACGCGCCGCCACCGGGCACCGAGTCCAGGTGGCTGCCGGTGACGAGCGCGTTGTCGCCGCGCTCGCCCCACCACGCCCAGAGGTTGCCGTTCTGGTCGGTCTCGACGTTCAGGCCGCGCTTGACGGCCTGCTCGACGAACCAGTGCCGCAGCTCCAGCTCCGGCTTGTCGTAGCCGTGCCGGGAGTAGCCGCCACGCTTGGTGTCACGCCCGACGTCCGCGATCTGGTCGAGCATCACGCCTCCATCGGCAGGCTCACGCAGGGGTCCCCTCCAGGGGGTCCCCCGATTTCAATTCTCCCAGCGAGGTCTGACAATTTTCAGCCCTCCATCGGGCTGTGCTGCATGGGGATGGGAACGCCCTTGTCCGCAGCCACCGCCTTCGCCTCGTCGTACCCGGCGTCGACGTGCCGGATGACGCCCATGCCGGGGTCGTTGGTCAGCACGCGCTCGATCTTCTGCGCCGCCAGCGGAGTACCGTCCGCGACCGTCACCTGGCCGGCGTGGATCGAGCGGCCGATGCCGACGCCGCCGCCGTGGTGGACCGACACCCAGGTGGCGCCGGACGCCGTGTTGACCAGGGCGTTGAGCAGCGGCCAGTCCGCGATCGCGTCGGAACCGTCGGCCATCGCCTCGGTCTCGCGGTACGGGGAGGCCACCGAGCCGCAGTCGAGGTGGTCGCGGCCGATGACGATCGGCGCGGACAGTTCGCCGGACGCCACCATCTCGTTGAACTTGAGGCCCGCGAGGTGCCGTTCGCCGTAGCCGAGCCAGCAGATGCGGGCGGGCAGGCCCTGGAACTCGACGCGCTCGCCGGCCATCTTGATCCACCGGTGGAGCTGCTCGTTCTCCGGGAAGAGCTCCAGGATCGCCTTGTCGGTCTTGGCGATGTCCTCGGGGTCGCCGGACAGCGCGGCCCAGCGGAACGGGCCCTTGCCCTCGCAGAACAGCGGCCGGATGTAGGCGGGCACGAAGCCGGGGAACGCGAACGCGCGGTCGTAGCCGCCGAGCTGCGCCTCACCGCGGATCGAGTTGCCGTAGTCGAACACCTCGGCGCCGCGGTCCATGAACCCGACCATGGCCTCGACGTGCTCGGCCATCGACTTGCGGGCGCGGTCGGTGAACTCGTCGGGCTTCGCGGCGGCGTAGTCCTGCCACTCCTCCAGCGGGACACCGACGGGCAGGTACGCCAACGGGTCGTGCGCCGAGGTCTGGTCCGTGACGATGTCGACGGCGACCTCGCGGCGCAGCAGCTCCGGCAGGATCTCCGCCGCGTTGCCCACGACACCGACGGACACGGCCTCACCGGCGGCCTTGGCGGCCAGCACGCGCTCGATCGCCGAGTCCAGGTCGTCCGCGATCTCGTCGAGGTAGCGGGTCTCCAGGCGACGCTGAGCGCGCTGCGGGTCGACCTCGATGCACAGCGCGACACCCTCGTTCATCGTCACGGCCAGCGGCTGCGCGCCGCCCATGCCGCCCAGGCCCGCGGTGACCGTGAGCGTGCCGCGCAGCGTGCCGTTGAAGCGCTTGGTGGCGACGGCGGCGAACGTCTCGAACGTGCCCTGCAGGATGCCCTGGGTGCCGATGTAGATCCACGAACCGGCGGTCATCTGCCCGTACATCGTGAGGCCCTCGGCCTCCAGGCGGCGGAACTCGGACCAGTTCGCCCAGTCCGGCACGAGGTTCGAGTTCGCGATGAGCACGCGCGGTGCCCACTCGTGCGTGCGCATGACGCCGACCGGGCGGCCGGACTGCACGAGCAGCGTCTCGTCGGCTTCGAGGTTCTTGAGCTCGCGGGTGATCGCGTCGAACGACGGCCAGTCGCGCGCGGCCTTGCCGGTGCCGCCGTAGACGACGAGGTCCTCGGGGCGTTCGGCGACGTCCGGGTCCAAGTTGTTGTGGAACATCCGCAGAGCGGCCTCGGTCGACCAGTTCTTCGCGGTCAGTTCGGTGCCGCGGTCAGCGCGAACAGCCATTACAGGGCTCCACTTCGGATCAGGGCCTCGGCGGCGGCGATCTCGGGGGCGAGGTGGCGGTCGGGGCCGGGGCCGGGAACCGTCTCGCGCAACTTCGCCACGGCGGCGGCCGTCGCGGGGGCGGGCTTGAGGGGCGCGCGCAGGTCGAGCGCCCGCGCGGCGGTGAGCAGTTCGATCGCCAGCACGGTGGTGAGCCCGTCGACTGCCTTGCGCAGCTTGCGGGCGGCGGACCAGCCCATCGACACGTGGTCCTCCTGCATCGCGGAGGACGGGATCGAGTCGACGGACGCCGGCACGGCCAGGCGCTTGAGCTCGGACACGATCGCCGCCTGGGTGTACTGGGCGATCATGTGGCCGGAGTCGACGCCGGGGTCGTCGGCGAGGAACGGCGGCAGACCGTGCGAGCGGGAGACGTCGAGCATGCGGTCGGTGCGGCGCTCGGCGATGGAGGCCACGTCCGCGAGCGGGATGGCCAGGAAGTCCAGCACGTAGGCGACCGGGGCGCCGTGGAAGTTGCCGTTGGACTCGACGCGGCCGTCCGCCAGCACGACCGGGTTGTCGATCACGGACGCCAGCTCGCGGTCGGCCACCGTCGCCGCGTACGCCACGGTGTCGCGGGCCGCGCCGTGCACCTGCGGGGAACAGCGCAGCGAGTACGCGTCCTGCACGCGGGTGCAGTCCGGGCCGCGGTGCGAGGCGACGATCTCGGAGTTCTTGAGGAACGCGAGCATCCGGGCGGCCGACAGGTTCTGGCCGGGGTGCGGGCGCAGCGCGTGCAGCTCCGGCTCGAAGACGCGGTCGGTGCCCAGCAGGGCCTCGACGCTCATCGCGGCCGTGAGGTCGGCGATGTCCAGCAGCCTCGTGAAGTCGGCGATCGCCAGCGACAGCATGCCGAGCATGCCGTCCGTGCCGTTGATCAGCGCGAGGCCCTCCTTCTCGGCCAGCTGCACGGGTTCGATGCCTGCTTCGGCGAGCGCTTCGGCCGCCGGAACGAGCTCGTCGCGGGAGTTGCGGACCAGGCCCTCGCCCATCAGCGCGAGTGCGCTGGCCGACAACGGCGCGAGGTCGCCGGAGCAGCCCAGCGAGCCGTACTCGTGCACGATCGGGGTGATGCCGGCGTTCAGCATCCCGGCCATCGCGTCCACAGTGGACAACCGGACGCCGGTGTGGCCGGTCGAGAGCGTGCGCAGGCGCAGCAGCATCAGCGCCCGCACGACCTCGCGTTCGACCTCGGGACCGGAACCGGCGGCGTGCGAGCGGATCAGCGACCGCTGCAGCTGGGCACGGCGGTCCGGCGGGATGTGCCGGACGGCGAGCGCGCCGAACCCGGTCGAGACGCCGTAGGTGGGGCGTTCGGCCGTGGCGAGCTGTTCGATGTGGCCACGGGCGGTGGTGACCGCCTCGCGGGCCGCCGCGGTGATCTCCACCGGGGCGCCGTCGCGGGCGACGGCATGAACGTCCTCGAGGGTCAGAGGCTTCGGACCCAGCTCCACCGGTTGTCGCATGGAGACATCACAGCGCTCCTGGGCCGAGTCAGCGACCCCGGAGCGCTCGATGGTGTCTGAGATGCCAGACGGACTACTTCTTGCGGATCCAGCCGGTGTCGACGTTCGAGGCGAGTTCGACGTCGTTGACCGCCGCGACCAGCTCATCGATCGGCTTGGTGGCCGCGTAGCTGATCGCGGTGATCCAGAGGCCACCCTCCTGCACCGCCACGACCCGGCCGTCCACGACGATCCCCTGCTTGCCGCGCACCGTCACCGGGCTGGTCGGCGCGCCGTTGTAGTCCGGCGTGCGGGAGGTGACCCCGACCTCGATCTCGGCGGCGGTCACCTTGGCGCGCCAGTCGGAAGGGCTGGAGCCGCTGAACTCGTCCGCCGGCTTGCCCTTCCACGTGAACGGCGCCTGGAAGTTCGTGTCCGAGTCCGCGCGCACCGAATCCGCGACGCGCATCGCCGTCTCCCTCGGGTCACCCACGTCCTGCACCTGCACGAACAGTGTTTCCTGCGCCTTCCACTCGACGACCGCCGTGCCGCCGTTCACCTGCACACGGGCTTTGAGGCCGCGCACGGTCGTGTCCTGCCACTGGTTCGTGCCGCCCTCGTAGCTCTGGCCGCTGGCCAGCTGGATCCGCGGGCCGTCGGCGTGCGGGGCCTCCGGCGAGGCGTCCGCCGGCACCCAGACGCGCGCCGTGCCGCGGTCGTGCGCGGCGCGGAGGGCCTCAGCGAACCCGTCCGGCAGCCAGTGCGGCTGGTACTTCAGCGAGCCGGTCCCGCCGGGTGTGAGCGCCGCGGCGGCGTCGTTCGGGTTCGGCGGCGTGTACCTGTCGCTGGCGATCACGCCCGCGAAGATCAGGACGACGACCGCGGCCATGCCGGCCGTGGCGATCAGGAAGATGTTGTTCCGCTGCCTCTTCCGCTTGCGCCGCAGCGCGTTCAGCGTCGGGCCCGGATGCGGGGTGCGCTCGGCCAGCTGACCGAGTGCCTCCTTGATGAGCTGTTCGGTGTCGTTCACGACAGGCCCTCCCCGAGCCGCAACCCGACTCCAGCGGGTTCCGGCGTGTGGTCCAGGCGGAGTGTGGCCAGCGCACGCGAGATGTGGCTGCGCACGGTTCCCTCGGCACAACCGAGCATCTGTGCGATCTCCGAGTCCTCGTAGTTCTCGTAGTAGCGGAGCACCACGGCCGCCCGCTGTTTGCGGGGCAGCTTCGCGATCCGCTGCAACATTGCTTCCCGCTCGTCGTAGTGGTGCGTCTTGTCGCCGACGGGCGGGGTGACGGACTCGAGCGTCGTCATGCAGAGAGCGACGTCCTTGGCGGCCCTGCGTCTGCGCCACGAGAGGTACTCGTTGGTCACCATGCGCTTGACGTAGGCGTGAGGGAGGTCGACTGAACCGATGCGGTCCCACTTCTGCTGCGCGCGCAGCAGCACTTCCTGGACCACGTCCTGGGCCAGGTGCGGGTCGCACGTGAGCACGGTGGCGTAGCGCAGCAACGGGGTCACCTGTGCTGCCACGAAGTCATCGAAACTCGGTGTCAATCCCGACCCCCTTCAAAACCGTCACGCCCCTCCAACGCTCCCTGGGGGTGTTCTGTTGAGTGTGCCCTGATGTCGTAACGGCGTGGGGTGCATCACATGGGAAAATCACTGACGTGGGCAGCAGCAGTGACGTTCCCGCGCTGCGGCGAGGGTTGGCAGTCCTCCGGCTGCTGGCGGGCAGACCGGGACCCGTCTCCGCGGCGTCGGTGGCGCGCGAGCTGAATCTGCCCAGGTCCACGACCTACCACCTGCTGTCGGAGCTGACCGAGGCCGGCTTCGCGACGCACTTCCCCGAGGAGAAGCGCTACGGCCTGGGCGTCGCGGCGTTCGAACTCGGCTCCGCCTACCTGCGGCACGATCCGCTGGAACGCCTGGCCCGGCCGTTGCTGCGCAAGCTCGCCGACCGGATGGAGAAGGTCGCGCATCTGGGCGTCCTGCACGGCGCCGAGGCCCTGTACCTCGTGCGGGAGCAGCCCCGCCAGCCGCAGTCGATCGTGTCCGACGTCGGCGTCCGGCTGCCCGCCCACCTGACGGCCTCGGGCCGCGCGATGCTGGCGCACCTGCCTCCGGCGCAGGTCAGGGCGTTGCTGCCGTCGGTGGCGTCGTTCGTCGACCGCACCGGGCGCGGCCCGCACAACCTGCCCGCGTTGCGCCGGCTGCTGACGCTGGAACGGCGGCAGGGCTGGTCGGTCGAGGACGGGTTCGTCACGGCCGGGTTCGCCTCGGTGGCGGCGCCGGTGTTCGACCACGGCGAGCGGCCGATCGCGGCCATCACGCTGACGTTTCGGCACGTCTGCGACACACCGTGCGGTCAGACGTGGCCCGATCTGGCCAAAGAGGTGCACAAGGCGGCCGAGGAACTGACGCTCCGGATCGGCGGTCACGCCGCCTCGGGATAGTCGCCATGTACATAGTAGCCATGTACTGTATTTGTCATGAGCAGTGCGGAACCGACGCCTGGGCACCTCGTGTGGCGTCTGGCGATGAAGTGGCGGACGGCCGTTGACCGCGCGTTGGACCCTCTCGGGCTGACGCACGCGCAGTACGTCGTGCTGTCGTCGCTGCTGCACCTGGACCGGCCCTCCCAACGCGAACTGGCCGATCACACGGGCCTGGAAGCGCTGTACGTCTCGAAGCTCGCGCGCTCGCTGGAAGCGTCGGGATTCATCTCGCGCACACGGGACGCCGTCGACACACGGACCGTGCGGCTGTCACTGACCCCTCAAGGCCTTGAGACGGTCGAACCCGCCGTGGCGCTGGTCCGCTCGTTGCTGGATCGGCTGCTCGCGCCCCTCGGCGACCGCACCTCCGCCTTCTCCGGCGAACTGCACGCGCTGCTCGCCGTTCCCCTCGACTGAGGAGCCTTCGATGCCCGTCGTCCCCGTCCTCGACTCGACCATGCACTACGAGGAGCACGGCTCCGCGCCCTTCGTGTTCCTGCACGGCAATCCCGCCTCGTCGCACACCTGGCGCAACGTCCTGCCCGAACTGGGCGGGCTCGCCCCCGATCTCATCGGCATGGGCAGATCGGGCAAGCCGGCCATCGGCTACTCGTTCGACGACCACTCCCGGTACCTCGACGCGTGGTTCGACGCCCTCGAACTGGACCAGGTGATCCTGGTCGGCCACGACTGGGGCGGCGCGCTCGCGTTCGACTGGGCCGCCCGGCACCCCTCGCGCGTGGCCGGCATCGCCTTCTTCGAGACGATGATGAAGCCCCTGAGGTCGGCCGACCTGCAGCCCGCCGCGCAGGCACGGATGCGCAGGCTGCGGGCCCCCGGCCTGGCCGAGGAACTGGTGCTGGACCAGGACACCATCTTGCGTCAGGCGTTCACCGGCGGCGTGCGCACACCGGTCTCGGAGGAGGACATGGCCGCGTACCTGGCACCGTTCCCCGACCGGGAGAGCCGCCGCCCGGTGCTGGCGTGGGCGCAGCAGCTGCCGGTCGACGGTGACCCGCCCGCGTTGGTGCCGCGCATGGAGGCCTACGGCAAGTGGCTGGCGAGCTCGGAGGTGCCGAAGTTGTTGCTGACCTTCGAGAACGCGCCGACGTTGCTCATCACTCCCGAACTGGCCGCGTGGTGCTCCGAGAACATCGCGGCGCTGGAGGTGGTGGCGGCCGGAGAGGCCGGGCACCACGCGCAGGAGGACCGGCCGAAGGAGATCACGGCCGCCATCAGGGCTTGGACGGAGAGCAACGGTCTGGTTGCATAGCGTGCATGGGGGTTATAACCGAACAGATCGAGGAACTGGATTTCTCCTCCGCGTCCGAGGAGGACCGGCGCGGCCTCTACGAGGTCGTGGCGACCTGGGTGGTCGAGGACTCACCCGGCAAGAAGCGGCCGCCCTACGAGGCCTGCGTCGCCAGGTGGGAGCTTCACGACGACCTCGGCTTCGCACCGCCGCGCTTCGTCGTCGCCCGACAAGCCGGAAAGATCATCGGCTACGGCGAGGTGCGGATCTCCGAGGCCGAGGCCAACGCGCACCTCGCCACCGGCAACGTGGTGGTGCTGCCGGCCCACCGCCGTCGCGGCATCGGCACGGCGTTGCTCCGCGCCATGCTGTCGCTGGTGAACGGCCGCACCGTCATCGAGGCGTGGAGCGTCTTCGCGGACAGCCCGGGCGAACGGTTCGCCGCCGCCCGCGGATTCCGCGTCGTCTCCACCATGACCAGGCAACGGCTCACCCTCGGAGATCCGCCCGAGATCGGCGAGCTCCCGGCCGGGTACGAACTCGTCACGTGGAAGGGCGCGGCACCGGAGGAGTTCGTCGAGGCCTACGTCGAGGCGCTCAACGGCATCAGGGACGCTCCGCAGGGCGACACGGCGCTCGATCTGACGCGCAACACCGTCGAGAGCATCCGGCGGGAGGAGGCCGGCGCCGTCCCGGTCCGGTGGATCGTCCTCCTGCTGCACGAGGGCCAGGCCGCCGGCGTCACGGTCGTCGAGTTGAATCCGGCCGTGTCCACCGTGGCCGAGCAACTGCACACGGTCGTGCTACCAGCACATCGTGGCCGGGGGTTCGGCAGGCTGATCAAGGCGTACATGCTGCACAACCTGGAAGGCGTCGAAACGATCTTCACGCGCACCAGCAGCAACAACGAGCACATGCTGCGCGTGAACCACTCGCTGGGCTACGAGGACACCTTCATCTACATGGGCGTACAAGCGAAAACCGCCGACCTGCAGGCGTAGGCCTGCGGGCCGGCGGTCGTCAGAACGCGATCAGATTCCCGCGGAGGCGAGCCACTCCTTGGCGACCTTCTCCGGCTCCGGCTTGTCCGGCGCGGAGAGCTTCTGGTTCAGCTCCAGCAGGACCTTCGTGTCGAGCTTCTTCGAGATGGCGTTGAGGGTGTCGCGGACCTGCTGCGACGCCTTCTTCTCGTTGATGAGCGGCAACACGTTCTGCGCGGCGAAGGCGTTCTTCGGGTCTTCCAGCACCACGAACTCGTTGGCCTTGATGGCCGCGTCCGTCGTGAACAGGTCGGCCGCCTGCACCGTGTTGTCCTTCAGACCGGCGACGGTCAGCGGGCCGCCGACGTCGAGGACCTTGAACTCCTTGAACTCGCAGGCGTACTTGGCCTTCAGGCCCGGCAGGCCGTCCGCGCGGCTCTGGAACTCCGGCGGGCCGCCGAAGACCAGGTCCTTGCAGTACGGCACGAGGTCGTCGATCGACTTCAGGCTGTACTGGGCCGCGATCTGCTTCGTGACGACGACGGCGTCCTTGTCCTCCGCGGACGACTTGTCGAGCACGATGAGGTTCTGCGGCAGCGCCTTCTTCAGCGCCGCGTACACCTCGTCGGAGCCGACTTCCTGCGCCTCCTTGTTGATGTACTTGAGAAGGACGCCGGAGTACTCCGGGATCAGGTCGATCGAGGCGTCCTGCACGCCCTTGTAGTACAGCTCCCGGTTGCCGATGTTCAGCTTCTTGGACACCTTGACGCCCTTGGCGGCCAACGCTTCCGCGTAGATCTCCGCGAGCAGGCGCGACTCCGGGAAGTTGCCCGAACCCACGACGATGGTGTCGGTCGGGGCCGGGTTGTCGGCGCCGCCCGTCAGCGGGTCACCACCGCACGCCGACAGAAGCATCACGGCAGCGACAGCCGTGGCGATGCGCTTCATCTCTTTCCTCCGGTTCCCACTGGACGCAATCCTGGCGAGACCGTCAGCCGTTGCAGGCCGGCGAACCCCAGGTCGACGAGAACGGCGAGCAGTGCCACGAGCACCGCGCCGGCGAGCATCTGTCCGAAATCCTGCAGGGCGAGGCCGTCGAAGACGAACCTGCCGAGTCCACCGGCGCCCGTGTAGGCGGCGATGGTGGCGGTCGCGACCACCTGCAGTGCGGCGCCGCGGAAACCGCCGAAGATCAGCGGAAGCGCGTTGGGGATCTCCACCTGGAGCAGCACGCCCGACTCGCGCATCCCGACGCCCCTCGCGGCGTCGACCGTCACCGGGTCGACCGCGCGGACGCCCGCGTACGTGCCCGCCATGATCGGCGGGATCGCCAGCAGCACCAGCGCGACGTACACCGGGAAGTCACCCAGGCCCGCCCACAGCACGACGAGGATGAGCACCGCCGTGGTCGGCAACGCCCTCAGCGCGTTGGAGAGCCCGACGATCACGAACCCGCCCTTGCCGGTGTGCCCGACGAACGCGCCGAGCGGGATCGCGATCAGCGCCGCGATCACCATGGTCAGCAGCGTGTAGCCGAAGTGCTCCAGCAACCGCACCGGAATCCCGGTCGAGCCGGACCAGTGCGCGGGGTCGAAGAGCCAGCCCATCTCAGCTCACCTCCCCGCCCGTGCCCACGGCGTGAGCAGCCGTCCGACCAGCAACAGCAGTCCGTCCGCGAGCAGTGCCAGCACGACCGTGCCGATCAGGCCCGCGAGGACCTTGTCGGTGTTGTCGGTCTGGTAGCCCTCGGTGAAGAGCTGACCGTAGCCGCCGAGCCCGACGAGCGCGCCCACGCTCACCATGCTGATGTTCGACACGGTCGCGACCCGCAGGCCCGCGATCGTGACCGGCAGAGCCAGCGGGAAGTCGACGGTGAGGAAGCGGCGCAGAGGACGGAACCCCATCGCGTTCGCCGCGGCGACGACGTTGCCCGGCACGGCGGCCAGCGCGTCCGCGACCGCGCGCACCATCAGGGCGACCGTGTAGACCACCAGCGGCACGATGACGTTGATCTCGTCGAGGATCTTCACGCCGAACAGCACCGGCGTGATCACGATGAGCGCGATGGACGGGATCGTGAACAGGACGTTGGCGAACGGGAAGAGGATCGCGCGCGCTGTCTGCGACCGGCTCGCCCACCACCCGAGGGGGATGGAGAGCGCGAAACCGACCAGCACCGGCACGACGGAGAGCCGGAGGTGCACCTCGGTGACTTCCCAGAACCTTTCCCAGTTCTCGAAAATCCAGGTCACTTCGGGACCTCACCCGCCGCGCGGGCCTTCGCGAGCGCCTGGATCACGTCACCGGCGTGGACCACGCCGGTGACCGCACCGGCGCCGTCGACGACCACACCGAGCGCGGACGGCGAGCTGAGCGCCGCGTCGAGCGCGCCGCGCAACGTCGTGCCGTCGTAGAGCGAGCCGCCGGAGATCAGGTCCTTCTCGCTGACATCGACCTCACCGTCCACACCGGACAGCCAGCCCTTCGGCCGGTTCTCCTCGTCGACGACGAGCGTCCAGTCGGTGACCGTGACACGCTCGCCGAGCTTGGCCGTCGCGACGGGGTGCACGGGCACGTCCGCGTGCAGGAACGTGAGGGTGCGGTAGCCGCGGTCCCGTCCGACGAACGAGGCCACGAAGTCGTTGGCGGGCGCGCTGAGCAGCTCGGCCGGCTTCGCGTACTGCGCGAGGTGCCCGCCCGTCTGGAACACCGCGACGCGCTCACCGAGCTTGAGCGCCTCGTCGATGTCGTGCGTGACGAACACGATCGTCTTGTCCAGTTCCGCTTGCAGGCGAAGGAGTTCGTTCTGCAGGTCCTCGCGGACCACCGGGTCGACGGCGCTGAACGGCTCGTCCATCAACAGCACCGGCGGGTCGGCCGCGAGCGCGCGGGCGACGCCCACGCGTTGCTGCTGGCCTCCGGAGAGCTGGGCCGGGTAGCGCTTGCCGAAGGCGGGGTCCAGCCCGACGATCTCCAGCAGCTCGGCCGCACGCGTGCGCGCCTTGCGTTTGTCCCAACCGGACAGAAGGGGCACGGTCGCGACGTTGTCCAGCACCGTGCGGTGCGGGAAGAGGCCCGCCTGCTGGATCACGTAGCCGATGCCGCGCCTGAGGGTGGGCGGGTCGACGGTCAGGACGTCCTTGCCGTCCACCAGGATCGTGCCCGACGTGGGATCGATCATGCGGTTGACCATGCGCAGGGACGTCGTCTTGCCACAGCCGGAAGGACCGACGAACACCGTGATGGTGCCCGCCTCGACCGTGAGGTCGAGCTCGTCGACAGCGATGGTCCCGTCCTCGAACCGCTTGGTTACGGCCCGGAACTCGATCACCCTTCGGATCCCTCCGGTCGTGACGACCACCCCGATCGGGCCGCCCTGGATGTAGATCCCAAAGACCTTAACTCGTTCGGCGTACCCCGGCACAGCGTTCCACTATGTGACGGCCCGAGTGTTTCGTCCGACGCAACCAGGGAAAGATCGACAACGAGTGCCGGAGCCGATGCAGACCGTGGTGAACGCCGAGGCTCTCACGGCTAAGGTGACGGACGTGCTGGCGCGGTATCGCTACCGGATCGAACCGACCGAGGTTCAGCGCGGCATGCTGGCACGTACGTTCGGGTGCGCACGAGTGGTTTTCAACGACGCGATCCGCTGCCGGGAAGCCGCGCACCTGGCTGGCGAGAAGATCACCCCGACCGACGTGCAGCGCCGTGTGATCACCGAGGCGAAGACAACCGAGAATCGCGTGTGGTTGCGCGACGTGGCATCGGTGGCACTGGTGCAATCGGTACGCGACGCAGACCAGGCGTACCGAAACTTCTTCGATTCTCTGACGAAGCGGCGCAGAGGCCGCCGAATGGGACGGCCGAGGCTGAAGTCCCGCAAGGACTCCCGGCAGACGTTCCGGCTAACACGCAACGGGTTCGTTCTACGCGCTGGAGGCCAGCTCTACCTGGCCAAGATCGGCGATGTGCGCGTGCGCTGGTCTCGGCCTCTGCCCTCCGATCCGAGTTCGCTCACGATCGTCCTCGAACCGGACGGCCACTACTACGCCTCGTTCGTCGTGGACGTCGATCCGACACCGCTACCGCAGATCGACAGGGAAGCCGGAGTCGATCTCGGGATCTCCCGTCTGGCCGTCGTCGCCGACACCGACGAGCAGTGCCTGACCATCGCCAACCCCGGACACTTGGCACGCAAGCTGCGGAGACTCGCCCGGCTTGAACGCGAGAAGCACCGCCGAGCCAAAGGCAGTGCCAATCGAGAGAAGACGCGACGAAGGCTGGCAGCCCAACACGCCAAGATCGCCCGCGCCAGGCGAGACCATCACCACAAACAGGCCCTCATCCTGATCCGCGAGAACCAAGCGGTCTACGTGGAGAACCTGAACGTCGTGGGCATGGTCGCAAACCGCCGCCTGGCCAGAGCGGTCTCGGATGCCGGATGGGCACAGTTCATCCGGCTCCTGCACGAAAAAGCCGAGCGGTACGGCCGAACAGTGCGGGCTGTGTCCCGTTGGCTGCCCAGCTCGAAGACCTGTTCGAGCTGCGGTCACCTCATGGACGCCATGCCGCTGGGAGTCAGATCGTGGACCTGCCCTGAATGCGGGGCGGCCCACGATCGTGACCGCAATGCGGCGCTCAACATCCTCACCGCCGGGCGGGCGGAGAAGCGAAATGCCTGTGGAGCCCAGGTAAGCCCTCTCCGTGGAGAGGCGCAGGGCGAGGAAGCAGGAAGCTCCCCAGGCCTTCGGGCAGCGGAGCACGTCAAGGGCCGTATGGTTTACCGCTTGTGACGATCGATCAGGTTCGGCAGTTGGTAGCAGAGCGCGGCGTGCACGCCCGCAAGCTCCGCGAGGTGTTGTCCCTGCTCACCGAGGACTGGCACCCGCTGGCCGAACTCGTGCGCCTGCCCGCCGTGCCCCGCCGCACCGTGCAGGACCTGCTCAAGGCCCTCGGCGACGACGCCGAATCTTCAGGCGATCGTTACCGCATCGCTCCTGGTCTGGTGGCCTCGTACCGCTCCGCCTTCGGCGTCTCGGGTGTCCGCGACCACACGGACGTGCTGCGCCAGATCCTCGTGGACATCGCCGACGTCCCACCGCCCCTGTCCTCGTTGGACCACGTGCAGGCCACGGCCGAGACGGCGCTGAACCGCGCGGTGTGGCTGGACTCGTCCTACGACCTGACGGGCAGGCGCCTGCTGTGCCTGGGCGACCACGACCTGACGTCGCTGGCCGTCGCCGCGGTCAACCCGCACGTGTCGATCACCGTCGTGGACCTGGACGAGCGCCTGCTGGAGTTCATCGACTCACGGGCCGCCGCACGCGGCCTCGACATCCGGACGTTGCACTGCGACATGCGTTTCGGCTTGCCCGCCTCGGTTCTCGAGTCCTTCGACCTCGTCTTCAGCGACCCGCCGTACTCGCCGGAGGGCATGGGCCTGTTCGCCGGCCGCGGCATCGAGGCGTTGGAGGACATCGCTTCGGGACGGCTGCTGCTCGCGTACGGCTTCTCGGACCGCACGCCGGCCCTCGGCCTGAAGGTGCAGCAGGAACTGCAGAAGCTCGGCCTGGTGTTCGAGGCGATCCTGCCCGCGTTCCACCGCTTCGACGGCGCGCAGGCCATCGGCTCGGCCGCCGACCTCTACGTGTGCCGTCCCACGGGACGCCGCGCGGTGTCCGGTGGCACCCGGATCTACACGCACGGCGCGCAGTCGGTGGAGTCGTCCGGCCCGTCGCCGGAAGCGTTGGCCGCGTTGTCGGATCTCGCTCCCCGCCCGGAGTCCTCCCCGCCGCCGAAGCCCCGTCCGGCGGGCTGGGCCGAGCCCGTCGGCAAGGGTGCGGCCTCCCTGGCCGTCGACCTGTCGGCGGACCCCGGCCCGTGGTTGCTGCGCACGCTCCTCGCCTCGTCGCCCGCGCGGCTGGCCTGCCTGGTGCCGAACAACCACCCGGCGGTGTCGTCGGAGGCCGGGCAGACGGAGCTGCAGGAGCTGGTGGCTACCCGGTTCAAGTTGAAGTTCCTGCGCAACAACCCGGATGGCAGGACGACGATCGTCGTCGCCGATCAGGTGCTGACCGGCACGCTGTCGCTGGGCGAGCGCGCGGTCCGCGAGGTGCTGATGAAGGCGCACGGCAAGCTGCGCAACAGCTGGCGCGAGGCGTTGATCACCGCGTCGCAGGGCGTGCTGACCAAGAGGCAGGCCGCGGAGATCATCGACAACGCCCCGGTGGTGCAGGACGACCTCGAACTGCGGTTGATCGACCTGCCCAGGCACCGGATCGCGGCACTGCTGCCGGAGATCTCAGCCAGCGCGGGGTATGTGGAGCGGCCCGAGAGCTAGCACCGCGCGGAACTCCTTGGGCGGCACCGGACGCGAGAACAACCAGCCCTGGTACGCGTCCACGCCGACGCCGCGCAGGACGTGGAACTGGGTGGCGGTCTCCACGCCTTCGGCGACGCACTTGCGTCCCATCGCGCGGGCCATGTCCACGACGGCGCGGGCGACGGCGAAGTCCGAGGAGTCGTTGCCCACGCCCGAAACGAAGCGCCGGTCCACCTTGATGATCTGAGCCGGCAGGTCCTTCAGGCGCGCCAGTGACGAGTAGCCGGTGCCGAAGTCGTCGACGGCGAACTGCACGCCGCGCTTCACCAGTTCGTCCATCGACTGACGGACCCGGGACGGCAGGTCGACGAACGCGGTCTCGACCAGTTCCAGCACCACGCGTTCCCACGGGACGCCGGACTCCATGATCGCGGTCGACACGATGTCGACGAACTCCGGATCGCCCGGCACCAGGCCGGCGAGGTTCACGGCGACCGACACCGGGCGGCCGTCGGGCGCGGGCCAGGTCGCGGCCTCCTTCAGGGCCGTCCGCAGCACCCAGCGGTCGAGTTCGCGCATCAGGTCGCCCTGCTCGGCGACCGGCAGGAACACGTCCGGCGGCAGCAGTCCGCGATCGGGGTGCGGCCAGCGCACCAGGGCCTCGGCGGTCAGGACGGCGCCGTCGACGCCCACGACGGGCTGGTAGTGCAGCGCCAGGCCGTCGTTCTGCAGGGCCTCGCGCAGCTGGCCTTCGAGGTGCACCTGGCGGTCCGCGGACGCGATCAACGCGGCGGAGGCCAGCGAGACCCGTCCGGCGCCGGCGCGCTTCGCCTCGAACATCGCGGCGTCGGCGAACCTGAGCAGGTCGGCACCGTTGGCGCGCGAGCCGTTCGGCACGGCCGCGCCGATCGAGGCTGAGACCCGGACCAGCTGGCCGTGCACCGGAACCGCGGTTCTGAGCAGTGACGCGACCCGTGTCGCCAGGGCGTCGACGCCGCCCACGGCGTCGAGGTCCTCGGCGATGATCACGTACTCGTCACCGGACAGCCGGGCGGCGGTGCAGCCGTCCGGCAGGCCGCCTTCGAGGCGTCGCGCCAGGGCGACGAGGAGCTCGTCGCCCGCGTCGTGGCCGAGGGAGTCGTTGACGCGCTTGAAGTTGTCGATGTCGCAGAAGAGCACGGCGACCTTGGACCGGCCGGGGCCCTCCAGCAGCTTGCCGAGGATCTCCTTCACCAGCGCGCGGTTCGGCAGGCCGGTCAGCTCGTCGTGCGTGGCCTGGTGCCGCAACGCCTCGGCGGCGCGGCGGCGTTCGGTGATGTCCAGGAACACGATCAGCCAGAAGCGGCGGCCGTCGTCCTGCACGGACAGCGCGATGTGCAGTTCGCAGTAAACCTTCTCGCCGTCCGGGCGGACGAGGATGCGCTGCGGGATCTTCTGCGTGCGCTCGGCGGCCCACTGCAGGCCGGGCGAGGTGTCCTCGGGGTGGGTGAGCTGTTCGGCGGTCATGCCGCGCAGCTGTTCCAGTTCCATGCCGAGCAGGTCGCACAACGCGTCGTTGGCGTCGACCAGGCGCTCGCCCTCGTCGAACAGGCCGATGCCCACCGGCGTCACGGACACGAGGTCGGTGAAGCGCTGCGAGGAACGCTTCATGCGCGCTTCGGCGGCGCGCTGCTCGGTGACGTCCTGGGCGGTGCCGACGGCGAGCTGCTTGCCGCGCGCGTCGTGGACGATCATGCCGTGGCAGCGGAAGATGCGCGTCGAACCGTCTCGGCGCATCACGCGGTGTTCGCACTGCACCGCGATCTCGTCGGCCGCGAGCTGGCGCCACAGGTCGTCGACCCAGCCCCGGTCCTCGGGGTGCACCAGGTCGAGGTAGTACTGGTAGCTGCCGGCGACGTCGGCGGGGATGTCGTAGAGGTCGCGGAGCATGTCCGACCACACGACCTCGCCGCTGACCGGGTTCCACTCCCACATGCCGAGGCGGGCGGCCTGCTGCGCGTCGGCCAGTCTGCGGCGGTCCTCGCGCATCTGGCGTTCCAGCGCCCGCGCTTCGGTGACGTCCTGGATGGTGCCGTGGTAGCGCTCGATGCGGCCCGACGGCGCGATCTCCGCGCGGGCGCGGCACATGTAGACGCGCTCGCCGACCTCGCTGCGGACCTCGACCTCGACCGGTTGCCCGTCGCTCGCGTGCAGCAACGAGTGGCGGATCGCCTTGACGGCCTCCCGGTCGTCCGGGTGCACGCCGCTGAGCAGGTCGTCGTCCGGCGTCATGCCGAGCTGGGCGTACATCTCCAGCAGCACTTCGCTGCGGTGCACGGCGCGCGTGCCGGTCTCGTAGGCCCAGCTGCCGATGCGGGCGATGCGCTGCGCCTCCAGCAGCCGCGCCCGTTCCTGGGCGAGGTCGGTGGCCGCGCGCTTGGTCTCGGTGATGTCGCGGATGTAGCCGGTGATCTTGTCCAGGCCGCCGGCGTCGTCCAGCCTCGCCTCGGCGACACCGCGGATCCACCGCAGCTGGCCGTCCGGGCGCACGATCCGGTACTCGATGTCGATCGGGTCGCCGGTGATCTCGCGACCGTGCCAGTACGTCTCGACCATCTGGTAGTCGTCCGGATGCACGACGTCGAGAACGGCCTGCGCGCCCGGCACGACGGCGCCGCGTTCGAGGCCGAGGAGCTCGTAGTGCGTGTCCGACCAGACCGTCAGGCCGGTCCGGGGGTCGAACTCCCACGAGCCCAGGTTCGCGACCTTCTGCACCTTGCGCAGCCGGCGCTGCTCGTCGCGCAGCGCGTCCGCGGCGGAGGCGAGGTCGGAGACGTCGATCAGCAGGACGGCCTGCAGGCCCGTGCCGGGAACGGCGTGCCGGGCGACGCGCACCGGCAGTTCGGTGCCGTCCGCGCGCAGCAGCCTCAGGTCGGCGGAGTTGCCGAGGAGCAGGTCGCCGAGCGCGTGCCCGACGAGGTCGTCGGCACCCTGCGCGACCGCGAGCTCCACGGCCGCGGGGTTCGCCTGCATGACGACACCCTTGGCGTCGACGAGCAACGACGGCGCGTCGGGCAGGGTCAACCCGTCCAACGTGATCGGAGGTTTCCCGTTCTCCGGGACAGCCGTCCGTGCACGGCCGTTCACCACCGTCGCGCGTCCCACCCACTTGGGCACCGGCCCACCCTCTCCCGCATCCACCGCCCGCGGCAATTCGGGTGGGCACGACAACGGCACCCGAACGGCGGCAAACACGAACCCTCTCCTCGGGTGAACACCCGAGGAGAGGGACGGTAGCGCTTCAGAGCGTCATCGCCCACCCCTGCACGGGTTAACGAAAAGCCACGTTCGTGGTTCCGGTACTCGTGCAGATGCAAAAAGGTGGCAAATGAACGGGCTGGCTCAGGCGACTCCGTCGGCCTTCGCGGCCACGGCCACAGCCGCCGCGACCTCGGGTCCGACGCGCGGGTCCAATGCCGAGGGCACAATTCGGTCTGGGCCCAAATCATCCTTCGCGACCGCGAGAATGGCATCCGCGGCGGCGAGTTTCATGCCTTCCGTGATCCGTCGCGCACCCGAGTCGAGAGCCCCGCGGAAAATGCCGGGGAACGCGAGCACGTTGTTGATCTGGTTCGGGAAGTCGCTGCGGCCGGTGGCCACGATCGCGGCGTGCCGGCCGGCGACCTCCGGGTGCACCTCGGGGTCCGGGTTCGACAGCGCGAAGACGATCGAGCCGCTCGCCATGCTCGCGATCAGGTCCTCGGACACCCTGGAGGACGAGACGCCGATGAAGACGTCCGCGCCCCGCAGCGCCACGTCGATCCCACCGTCGAGGTTGCTGGAGTTCGTGACCTTCGCGATCTCTTCCTTGACCGGGTTGAGACCGGCCCGGCCCGTGCGGACGATGCCGCGCGAGTCGAGCAGCGTGATGTCGCCGGCCCCGGCGGCGATGAGGATCTTGGCGATCGCGATGCCCGCGGCACCCGCACCGGAGATGACCACCCGCTGGTCGCCGATGTTCTTGCCGAGGACGGTGTTCGCGCCGTTCAGCGCCGCGAGCGACACGACGGCCGTGCCGTGCTGGTCGTCGTGCATGACCGGGCAGTCGAGCGCCTCGATCAGCTTCTGCTCCAGCTCGAAGCAGCGCGGGGCGGAGACGTCCTCCAGGTTGACCGCGCCGAACGACGGGCGCAGCCGCACGAGCGTCTCGACGATCTCGTCCACGTCCGTCGTGTTGAGCACGAGCGGGATGGAGTCGAGGCCGCCGAACGTCTTGAACAGCGCGGACTTGCCCTCCATGACGGGCAGCGACGCGCTCGGGCCGATGTCGCCGAGACCGAGCACCGCGGTGCCGTCGCTGACGACGGCGACCAGGCGGTGCGCCCACGTGTACTTCGCGGCGAGCGAGGGGTCCTCCGCGATGGCCTTGCTCACTCGTGCGACACCAGGTGTGTACGCGATGGACAGCGCCTTCGGGTCAGCGAGCGAGGCGGTCGCGCCGACCTCGAGCTTCCCGCCCAGGTGCGCGTTGAAGATCTCCTCGTCCGTCAACTGCGTCGGATCGGAGTTCTCGATGCGGGTTTCGTTCACTGCTGTCACGGCGTCCCTCCTGCGGTGCGGGCGGCGTAGTGGCCCAGCGTGGGCTCATCACCAGACGGCGCACCGGCCCAGCGTTGTCACGCCGGGTACACGGGGCCTGGAAACTCGGTAGATGCCCTCCGACGAGTTGCGTCGGAGAACCGCCGAGTGTTGCGGGTGACGGGAAGTGTGGCAGGGTCGCGCGTTGCTGTCTGCGGCGGGGATCACACTTTTTCCGCAGGTCAGAGGGCATGTAGCAAGACGTCCGTCCGGTTTTCTGCACCGACCGGTCAGTTTCTGCAGGCAGGAAGCACCCGATCGGTCAAGAAAAAATGACGCCTTAGAGTGACGGCATGCAGGCGAGTTCGCTGAAAATTGACGGCGCGTTCGAGTTCACCCCTCGGACATTTCCCGACGACCGCGGTGTGTTCGTCTCGCCGTACCAGGAGGCCGCCTTCGTGGAGGCGGTCGGGCACCCGTTCCGGGTCGCCCAGACCAACCACAGCGTCTCCCGCGCGGGGACGATCCGCGGCATCCACTACGCGGACGTGCCGCCGTCGCAGGCGAAGTACGTCTTCTGCCCGCGCGGCTCGTTCATCGACGTGGTCGTGGACATCCGCGTCGGCTCGCCCACGTTCGGCCAGTGGGACGCCGTGCTGGTGAACTCCGAGAAGTGCAACGCGGTCTACCTCGCCGAGGGCCTGGGCCACGCGATGATCGCCCTCGAAGACGACACGACGATGAACTACCTCTGCTCCACCGTCTACACCCCGTCCGGCGAGCACGGCCTGACGCCGCTCGACCCGGCGCTCGACCTGCCGTGGCCGCGTGAGCTCGAGTTCCAGCTGTCGGAGAAGGACACCTCGGCCCCCACGCTGTCCGAGGCCTACGAAGCCGGCGTGCTGCCGCGCTACGAGGACTGCCTGGCCCTGTACGCGTCCCTCAAAGCCTGAAACCCGGCCTCGGCCATAGTCGAGCTTTGACGACTCCGAGCACCTCCGCAGGTCCGAGGTGTTCGGAGTCGGTGCTCGCGAAGGGGTTGTCTCCCACCACGTGCCACCCCCCGTCCACTTCGTGGGAGGCACGCTTCACCGACAGCTGATCAGGTCTGCTGGCCCATCTGACCAGCACGATCTGCCCCGCCTTGGGCCTCGCACCCCACTTGACCAGCACGATGTCGTCGTCGCGCAGGGCAGGGGCCATGGACGGACCGCGCACGAGCACGGTGGAGAGGCGCGGTCTCAACGATCACCCTTCGATCAGCCGGAGTAGGGTTCCTACCTGTCGGAGCATCCACTGTTTTCACTCTGGGAGGAACGATGCGACTCGTGTCGCGCATTCTCCGCCCGCGCGTCGAAGCCACCGCGCACTGCGACCTGCCGTGCGGTGTCTACGACCCGGCGCAGGCCCGCATCGAGGCCGAGTCGGTCAAGGCGGTCCAGGAGAAGTACCAGGCCAACGAGGACCCGGAGTTCCGGGAGCGCGCTGTCCTGATCAAGGAGCAGCGCAGCGAGCTCGTCAAGCACCACCTGTGGGTGCTGTGGACGGACTACTTCAAGCCGCCGCACTTCGAGAAGTACCCCGAGCTGCACGACCTGTTCAACCGCGCCACCAAGGCCGCGGGTGCGAGCGGCACGAAGGGGTCCATGGACCCGGCTTCTGGCCAGGCCCTGCTCGACCTGATCGCGCAGATCGACAAGATCTTCTGGGAGACCAAGCAGGGCTGAGCCCCGCGACGGTTTCACAGAACGGCGCCGCTCCCCGGGCAGGGGAACGGCGCCGTTCGTCGTTGTGGGCAGGCGCGGTTACGCCGCCTCCCGGACCTTGCCGATCACCTCGAAGTCCGTGCCGGTGGGCGAGAGGCCCTCGAACTTCAGCCTGACCTGTTCCTCCCCCTCGGCCTCGGTGTCGGCCACGGTCGGCACCTCGAACTCGAACGACGTCGCGCCCGTCGGGATGAAGGCGTAGAACCCGAGCTGGGTCGCGGACAACGGCCGCGACGGCAGCGCCGCCTCACCCGAGTTCAGCAGGAGCCACTCGGGGTCGACGTCCGTTGTGGACAGTTCGGTGCCGGAGGCCGGTGCCACCGGCACTCCGATGAGCGAGACCGGCGAGTCGACCGGCTCGGAGAGGGTCAGCCTCCACTTCAGGGCGCCGCCCTCCACCACGCTGTCGGCGACGGGGGTCACCGTGACCTTGGGCGCGGGGTCGTCGTTGCGCACCAGCAGGCCGCCGAGTGCGGAGCCGACGACCGCGTTCGAGATCGCCTGCACCGACACCGGGTGGCGGACGTCGCTGCCCCACCTCGTGTTGCCGGTGTAGGTCACCGGTACCTCGGCGCGGTGCTCGCCCGGCTTGAGCGCCACGAGCCTCGTGGCGGGCTTGTTGCCCGGCTCGTTGTAGAAGAGCCTGATCACGCGGGTGCCGTTGCCGGTCGCGGTGACGACGATGGTGCGGGTCTGCGTGCCGGAGTCGCCCTCGTCGACGGCTGTGACGGCGGCGTCGACACGTGCCAGACGCGCGGGAATCACCGGGACCAGTCCCTTGTCCCAGCCGTAGGCGTCGATCAGCCAGGCCTCGCCGGACGCGGACTCGGGGACCAGTTCCAGCGAAGCGACGCGGCCGATGCCCTGGGGCAGCGGAACGCGGACTTCCTGTGCCCACAACGAACTCGTGCGGTCCGATCCGGGCAGGCCGGTCACCGAGACGGAACCGAGCTGGTGCTTGCGTCCGTCGTTGCCGGTCACCGAGACGCCGAAGCGGGTGGCCGCGGCGTTCGGCGGGACGGCCAGGCGGAGTGCCAGGTCGCGCGAGCCGTTCAGCGACACCGGCGCAGCGGGCGTGACCACTCCGGCCTGGCCCGCGGCCGACCACTTCAGCGCTACCGAGAGGCGTTCCGGCTGGGCCACCGCGCCGCGGAAGCCGACGAAGTGCGGTGAACGCGTGGCGCTGCACGCGACGGCGGCGTCACGGGACGTCTGCTGGCAGACCCGCGCGCTGCCGGACACCCCGGTGGAGCCGTCCGGCACCACGAACGACCTGCGGTCGCCTCCGATGGCGTGCGAGAGGACGCGGGCCGGGTCGGCGGACGGGGCGCGGACGCCGGAGCCGTCGAGCAGCGGCAGCACGGACTCGTCACGGCCCAGGAACAGGCGTGCGGACGCCGCGATGTAGGTGGCGCCCATGGTCTGCTGCTGGTCGGCGGTCAGGCGGGTCGGGGCGCCGGGCGTGCACAGCGGGTCCGGCTGCTGGCCGGGCCAGAAGTCGTCGAACGCCGGCGCCTCGGCCTGGCCGGGGGTCCACTCGCTGTTGAAGTAGTTGTGGTTCGCGCCGACCATGTAGAGCGCGCTGTGCAACGCGGCGCCACGGCTCAGGCCGCGCGTTTGGTCCACGAAGATCTGGCCCTGCAGGTCGGCCACGTCACCGTCGCAACCGGGCAGGAACGTCACCGAGGGAACGTCCGGTGCAGGGTTGTGGCCGAAGATCGTGGGGCCGATCAGCACGTCACCGCGGATGTTCCAGCGCACCGGGCCGCTGAACCCGGTGTCGCCGGGCGGCGGGGTGAGGCTGTCGGTGGCGGCGCGGTTGACGCCCTCACCGCCGCGGGAATGGCCCACCAGCAGCACCTTCGCCATGTCGGCGGCCGGCGCGGACTTCACGGCGGCGGGCGCGGTGCCGCGGCCGGACGCCCAGTCCGACCACTTCGCCAGGTGGTGGCGCACCAGTGACGAACGCCCCTGCGCACCCGCGTCGGCGGTCAGCGCGTCCTGGGCGTTGATGCCGTTGGCGGAGATCGACACCGTCAGGTATCCCTGCGACGCCAGCAACTGCTGCGCCTTCAGGTAGCCCTTGTGGCTCGGCACGGCCGTCGACCCTGCGGGACACGGCCAGTTCATCGAGATCTGGTTCGGATCGGACTTGCTGTAGCAGGTGAAGTGCCTGCCGTGCAGGATGAGCACGAGCGGCCGCTTGCCCCGCGCACCCTTGGGCGCGACGACGACGGCCTCCATCTCGATCGGCGCCGCGTACTCGGGCAGCTTGACCGGGTCGAGCGCGTACTCGCCGGTGGAGGTGGCGTACGGGCCTGGTTTGCCGGGATCCACGTCCGCCTGCGGCTGCAACGCCGGCAGTTCGGGCGCGGACAGCCCGGCCACCGGCGGCCGCACCACGTCCAGGCGCTTGCCGGCCGACCGCACCTGCAACGCGGCGGGATCGGCCGGTGCTGCCTTCAGCGTGAAGGTCCGCAGGTTCGCCGACTCCTGGGCGACCCCCAGGAACCGGTCGCCCTCCCAGAACTCCACGCCCGCGTCGAGCAACGGCACGGGCGTGGAGGTGGTCCACCGGATCACGTCTCCGGAGACGGTCCAGCCAGGCGGGGAAGGCGGTTCCGGCGCGGCCGACGCGGGCAGCGCCGGTAGTACCGCGGCCAGCAGAACGGGTATCAGAAAAGTGACTGTGCGACGCATGAGCAGGTCCCCCTCGAAAAGGACGATCCACTCCGTTCTAGCCACGTCGCACCGCACACGGCACGCAATTCAGCCCGAAATCCGCCAATCAAAACAACAATCAGCCGGGAGTAGTACGCCGTTCAGCCCAATTTCCCGGTTTCGCCCTCTTCCGGCCGGAAGATGGTGGGCCAGGTCGAGTCCAGCACGGTCGTGACGCTCCCCATCGGCGCGCCGCGCTCCTCAGACCCGATCCGGTGCGGTTCCGGCAGCCCCTGCCAATCCAGCACGTACCCCATCGTCATTCCCCCTCAGAACTGCGATCAGGACCTACCAGGAAAGCAGGCGGCCCTGCGAAGCGCCCGCATTTCGGGCAGAACCGAAATGTCACCGGAGTCCGGCGCTCAGGGATTTCCGGAAATGGCCACGGGGAAGCGCGGTCTCACTGCCCTCTGGTGTCCGTGCCGCGCTCGTTCTGGCTCAGCTTGTTCCAGGTCGAGGTCAGCTCCGCGCGGATGCGGGCGACACGAACCCCGAAGGCCTCGCGGATCTCCTGGGCGTCGACCTCGTCGGAGGCGCCGTGGTGGGGGTGCTCGGCGGTCATGGCGCGCTGGGTACCTCGAAGGCGGACTGCCCCAAACGTGCTCCCCGTCACTGCCTAGGATCGAACAGGTGAGCACCCACCTCTACCTGCTGCGGCACGGCCAGACCGAGTGGTCCGAGAGCGGCAGGCACACGGGACGCACTGACATCGAGCTGACGCCCGAGGGCGAGCAGCAAGCACGCCGCGCGGGCGCCACGCTCGCACGGCTCAGAGGCACCGACCAAGCCCCCGCACTCGTGCTGACGAGTCCCCGGCAGCGCGCCACCAGGACGGCCGCACTGGCCGGGCTGGAGGTCAGCGCGACGACCGAGGATTTGGCCGAGTGGGACTACGGCGACTACGAGGGCATCACCACGCCGCAGATCCGCGAGCGCGTGGCCGGCTGGACGGTGTGGTCGCACCCGATGCCGAACGGCGAGACGCACGCCGAGGTGCAGGAACGGGCGCGCAAGGTGCTCGGCGAGGTGCGCAAGATCCTGCCCGGCGGCGACGTCGTGCTGGTCGGCCACGGGCACTTCAGCCGCGTGCTGATCGCGGCGTGGCTGGGCCTCGCGCCCGACCAGGGCGTCCACTTCGGACTGGACCCGGCCGGCATCTGCCAGCTGGGCGACGAGCGGGGCGACCCGCAGGTGCGCAGGCTCAACGTGCCCGCGTGGGAGGTGTGATGATCCGGCGAGTCGAACCGCGTGACGTCGACGCGGTCGTGGGACTGGTCTACGAACTGGCGCTGTACGAGAAGGCACCCGAGCAGTGCCACCTCACCGCGGAACAGTTGCACACCGCGCTGTTCAACGAGAGTCCCGCGCTGTTCGGTCACGTCGCCGAAGTGGACGGTCGGGTCGTCGGCATCGCGTTGTGGTTCCTCAACTTCTCGACGTGGGACGGCGTGCACGGCATCTACCTCGAAGACCTGTACGTCACGCCGGACCAGCGCGGCAACGGTCTCGGCAAGCAGCTCCTGGAAGCGCTTGCCCAGGAGTGCGTCGCGAAGGGGTACACCCGTCTGCAGTGGTGGGTGCTCAACTGGAACGAGCCCAGCATCGGCTTCTACAAGTCGCTGGGCGCCGTGCCGATGGACGAGTGGACGACGATGCGCGTCTCAGACGATGCCCTGGTGAGGCTCGGCTCTGCACGCTGAATGTTGACGGAAGGTCTCAAAAGGCTCACGAAACGGGGATTCCACACAGGACGGGACCGCTGTCCTGGCAGCGTCCCGGCACGCCGATCCCCCGGCACAAGTAAGCGTGGAAAGAAGGAAAGACCGTGGGCACTGACCCGACTACCGTTGACCCCGCCGTCTCGACCGGCATCGGCGTCGTCGGCGCGATCATCTACCTCGCGTTCGCCGTCTTCGCGATCGTCGTGATGTGGAAGGTCTTCGCCAAGGCCGGTCAGCCCGGCTGGGCCGCGATCATCCCGATCTACAACATCTACGTGTGGCTGAAGGTCGCGGGTCGTCCCGGCTGGTGGCTGATCCTCTTCCTCATCCCGATCGTGAACATCGTCATGGCGCTGATCGTCTCGATCGACATCGCCAAGTCGTTCGCGAAGGACGCCGTGTTCGGCGTCGTCGGCCTGTGGCTGTTCAGCATCATCGGTTACGCGATCCTCGCGTTCGGTGGCGCGCAGTACCGCGGCCCGGCCGCGCTCGTGAGCAAGCAGGGCGCCTACCAGGGCTGAGCAAGACCACGAAGGCCGGGCCACGAAGTCACCCTGTACTTCAGGCCCGGCCTTCACTGCGGTCGGCCATGAAATCGTTTTTAGGACGTTTCAGACGCCGAGCAGCCGCCGCCCTCGACGCAAGACGAGGAAGGACCTCTCCACGATGAGGCGCCGACTGCGGGCGAGAACGTCGAGAACATCAGCTTCACCGCCAAGGGCGACAAGATGCTGTCGCTCAAGTTCTGCAGGAACGTCACCATCACCGACGTGACGTTCCGTGAGGCCGGGCACTTCGCGATCATCACCAACGGCTGCAACGGGATGAAACTCGACCGCATCACCGTCGACAGCCCGGAGGACCGCGACGGCATCAACTTCATCAACAGCTCCAACGTGGAGCTGTCGAACTCCACCATCGAGTCGGCCGAGAACAACGCCGTCCAGTTCGGGCGGCTCGGAGACCTGCGGCAGCTTCAGGGACATCCAGTGGCGCAGGAGCAGCGGGACCCCGGTCACGAACAGCACGACCACGAGCGGTCGGGCGCTGCGAGCCAGGAACGGCTAGACCATCCCCACAGCGCCGTACGTCGACGCGTCGGCGGCGGCGGACGCACCGGGGAGCTCGCCGTCGGCCCTCCAGTGGGCGGCGAGCACCAGTCCGGGCTCCAGCAGCGTCAGGCCGCAGAGGAACTCCTCCACGTCCTGCTTGGACCTCGGCACGAGCTTCGACCCCATGTCGTCCCCGAGGTCGACCAGCCGGCCGACGAGATCGGGCTCCACGTCCTTCGTGAGGTGCGTCAAGGCGAGAACGCTGCCCTCGGACAACGCGGCCCGGTAGCGCGCGATGACGCCCGCGGGCTCGTCCGTGACGTACGGCAGGACGCCGACCATGAGCACGGCGGCCGGCTGGCTGAAGTCGATGAGGCGGCGCGTCTCCGGGTGCCGCAGCACGGCCCCGACGTCGCCGATGTCGGACTGGACGATCGCGGCGTTGAGGTTGTCGCGCAGCATCGTGCGGGCGTGGGCCACGGTCACCGGGTCGCTGTCGACGTAGACGACGTGGCACGACGGGTCGAGCGACTGGGCGACCTCGTGGACGTTGCCGGCGGTCGGGATGCCGCTGCCCAGGTCCAGGAACTGGCGGATGCCGTACTCCTCGACGCACAGGCGCACCACGCGGCGGGAGAAGGACCTGATCGTGCGGGCCATCTCGGCGACGGGGAACCGCTTGATGATCTCCTCGGCCACCAGGCGGTCGACCGCGAAGTTGTGCGCTCCGCCGAGGTAGTAGTCGAACAGCCGAGCCACATTCGGGCGTTCGGAATCGCCGTTTGTCATCACCCGCTGCGGGCCGTCCTGCACTGCGCACCTCACCATGCTCCCGAGCGGCGCGAACGCTGGAGGCACGGTAGCTGGCTACTCCGTTCGTGTCCATCCACCATTAGTGGTCACGTAGGGTGATGGCCCCCGGCCGGAGCCGGGGGCCATCGCAGGGTTACCGCTGGTCAGTCAGGGTTTGTCACACTCCGGAGTACTGCTGGATCCAGGAGCGGTAGGTGGCGATGCGGGTGTAGTTGGACCGCGTCGCGCGGTCCGACGTGGACGCCACACCGACCTGGCGACCGGCCGCGAACATCGGGCCGCCCGAGTCACCACCGGCGGCGATGCCGTCGACGCGCTGGACGGCGATCGCACGACCACCGCGGTAGTCGGAACCGTTGGGGTTCGTGACCCGCGTGTTCGCGACCTTAAGGTAGCGCGACTGGCAGTTGATCTCCGGCTGGTTGGTGCAGGTGGCGCCCCAGCCGTAGAGCTGCACGGTCTGGCCGGTGACCACGCCGTCGCTGCTGCCGGCGAGCGGCGCGAACGGGCCGGACATCGCCGGCGACACCCTGGCCAGCGCCAGGTCCGACGACGGGTGCTTGATGATCTGGCTGGCGGTCACCATCTGGCCACCGGAGTGCTGGTCCAGGCTGCCCGCGCGGAACGTGTAGGTGGCACTGCTGGCCACGCAGTGCTCAGCCGTCAGGATCCAGTTGGGCGCGATCTTCGTGGCGGAGCAGTTCTCCCGTCCGTTGGCGAACAGGCGGGCCGCGTACGGGAAGTTCTGGGCGTAGCTGCCGCCGATGATCATCGGCGACATGTCCGGGTTCTCCGGAGCGGCCGTGGCGGTGGCGGGGGCGAGGGAGAGAGCCGTCAGGACAGCGCCCGCGATCGCAATGGTCAAACGCATGGTTGGTCACCTCGGTGAGTGCAGGGAGTGGTTAAGCAACCACGCACAGCTTCACCCGGCCGTGTGACTGTGACCACCCTCCGTTAGTCGGCTTTGTCGTCTTCCGATACGTCGTCGAGGCCCATCGCCCACTTGCGCCCGTCGTTGGTGAACAGGAACACCAGCACGACGACGCAGTAGATGCCGCCCAGCGAGCCGAGCAGCTGCTGCTCCGAAGGCCCGTACGCGTACCAGGCGCAGCCGAGCAGCAGCAGCTGCGTGACGATCACCGGCGTGCGGGCGCCGTGGTGACCGCGGAACAACATGACCGTCGCGAAGAGCGCCCCGCCGAACCAGACCACGAGCACACCGGCGGCGCCGAGGATCGGTCCGGCGGGCGTGGATCCGCCGATCACCCGGACGACGAGCGCAACGGCCAGCGCGATTCCGCCCAGACCCTGCACGAAGGTGAGCGCGGACGCGATGCGGACCGCGCGCGGCGGCGCCTGGATCTGAGTGGTCACGGGAGACCTTTCATCACGTTCTGTACTGGTCACGGATCGTAGGCCACCCGGTTGGAGGGCTCTCCGAGCACGTCCCGCGCGGGAAGATCAAGGGGCCTTCAGCGAGCCGGCGGTCGTCCGGGGTGCACTCGGCTGCGAGGTGAACGCGGTGCTGACGGAAGGGAGATTTACGCCACTTTCGTGAGGCTGTAGCCACCCTGAGGGAGGACATGCGAGCCGCGGACGGTCACGCACTGTCTTACTCTCAAGTAGTGCGCGCTCTTCTCGTGGTGAACCCGCAGGCGACTACAACGACGCCGGCGGGCCGTGACGTGCTGGCGCACGCACTCGCGAGCGACGTGAAGCTGGAGGTCATCGAGACCTCCTACCGCGGCCATGCGGCGGACGCCGCGCACCAGGCCGCGGCGGACGGGTTCGACCTCGTCATCGCCCACGGCGGCGACGGCACGGTCAACGAGGCGGTCAACGGCATCCTGCGCGGCGGACCCCGCCCCGAGAAGCCGATGCTCGGCGTCGTGCCCGGCGGATCGGCCAACGTCTTCGCGGGCGCGCTCGGCATTCCGCGCGACCCCGTCGAGGCCACGCACGTCCTGCTCCAGTCGATCGAGCACGGCACCCGGCGCCGCATCGGGCTCGGCCAGGTCTTCGCGGACGTCATCGAGGACGGCCGCTGGTTCACGTTCAACGCGGGCATGGGCCTCGACGCCGATGTCGTCGCCGGCGTGGAACGCAAGCGTGCCAAGGGCCACAACGCGAGTCCGGCCCTGTACCTGAGCGTCGCCGTCAAGGCGTACGCGCAACTCGTGCGCAAGCCGCAGCACTTCACCGTCGAGGTTCCGGACGAGGCGCCGTTCGACGACGTCGGCATGGTGTTCGTGTCGAACACCGACCCGTGGACGTACCTGGGCGACAGGGCGATCCAGCTCAACCCCAGCACGTCCTTCGACGGCGGCCTCGGCCTGAGTGCGTTGAGGACTTTGCGGGTACCCACCGTCGGGCGCTACATCGCCCAGGTCCTCGCGACCGGGAATCCGAAGGGCGGGAATCTCGTTCGGCGTGACGACGTGGGTTATGTAAGAGTGAAGTGCGAGGAGCCCGCGAACCTCCAGGTTGACGGAGATTTCCTCGGAACGACCACGGCGGTGGAGTTCCGGGCGGTCCCGGACGCGTTGACTGTTGCCCTGTAAGGAACTTGACAGTCCGTGATCGGTTCGTGACCGTCTCGGTACCCAGCCGGGATGTACTGCAGTCGAGTGACAGCAGAGCGTGAAACCCCAGGTGAACGCTGTCGATCTTTTGGGTGAGTTCACTCACCGGGTCAGTGGTTACCCCTTGACATCCCAGCCGTTCGTGAAAGCATTCACAAGCACCCCAAAAACGACCGCTGACAACCGGCGTGCCCTTGTGCGCGCCCACTCGCTGAGGAGTAGTTCCAATGGACTGGCGCCACCGCGCGATCTGCCGCGACGAGGACCCCGAGCTGTTCTTCCCCGTTGGGAACAGTGGTCCCGCGCTGCTTCAGATCGCCGAGGCGAAGACCGTCTGCCGCCGCTGCCCCGTCGTTTCCGACTGCCTCGCGTGGGCGCTCGAGAGCGGCCAGGACGCCGGCGTGTGGGGCGGGATGAGCGAAGACGAGCGCCGCGCCCTCAAGCGCCGCAACGCCCGCACGCGGGCCCGCAGCAACGCCTGACCAGGCAGTTAGCCGCGAACAAGCTACACAGAAGAAGCCCGACACCGTGCCAGGTGTCGGGCTTCTTCGTTTGTTTGCACACCCTCCCGCATGACCACGTGAGACCGCTGAGGCTGGTCGCCACGTGTGCACGGCGTTAGTTTAGCGCCGCCCTCTGAGCGGCACGCGCAGGACCGCCTCAGTACCGCCTCGGGGCCTGCGCCGCAAGCTCAAAGAGCCTCTCAATTCGGAATCAACAAGGGTCCGAACGATCTGCAGACCGAGACGATCGGTGCGTTCCAGCGAGAAACCCTGCGGAAGACCCTTGCCGTCGTCGGTGATCGTCACGTCGAGCCACTTCGCGGACCGCTCGGAATGCACGACGACCTCTCCGCGCTGGCCAGGGGCGTAGGCGTGTTCGAAGGCGTTCTGCACGAGTTCGGTCAGCACCATCACCAGCGGGGTGGCGATCTCGGCCGGCACGATGCCGAACCCGCCCTCGCGGCGCACGCTGACCTGCGTCTCGGTGACCGCCACGTCGCTCATCATCGGGATGACCTTGTCGACCACGTCGTCGAGATCGACCCGCTCGTCGACACTCATCGACAGCGTCTCGTGAACCAGTGCGATGGAGGTCACACGGCGCACCGACTCGGCGAGGGCCTCCTTCGCCTCCGGGTTGCTCAACCTGCGGCTTTGCAGCCTCAGCAGGGCCGCGACGGTCTGCAGGTTGTTCTTCACCCGGTGGTGGATCTCGCGGATCGTGGCGTCCTTGGACATCAACGCGCGGTCGCGGCGGCGCACCTCGGTGACGTCGCGGCACAGCACGATGGCGCCCGCGGCCTGTCCGCGTGGCCGAAGGGGCAAAGACCGGAACAGCACCGCGGCACCGCGCCGTGACTCGGCCTCCATGCGCATCGACGGCTGGCCGTCCAGCGCCTGCCTGATGCGCTGAGCGACCTCGGTGGCGTCGAACGGGTCGCCGATGAGACTGCGCGTCAACGGCGCCAGGTGCACACCCACGAGGTCGGACGCGTGCCCCATGCGGTGGTAGGCCGACAGCGCGTTCGGCGAGGCGAAGACCACCGCCCCGGACGGATCGAGCCTGATCAGGCCGTCACCGACACGCGGACTGGTGTGCACGTCCGGCGAGGGTTCGGGCGCGGGGAACGTGCCGTCCGCGATCATCTGGCACAGGTCGGCCGCGCTGCCGAGGTACGAGATCTCCAACGGCGACGGCACGCGCGGCACGGCCAGGTTGGTGCTGCGGCTCAGCACCGCGATGACCTGGCTGCCCAGCCGCACCGGGATGGTCTCGCGCCGCACCGGCACGCCCAGGTGCCAGCGCGGGTCCTCCTCGCGGCAGATCCGCGACTCGTCGATGGCCCGGCGCAGCTGCGGGTGGTCCTCCGAGTCGACCTCGCTGCCGACGACGTCCTCCGGGTGGGCCGTGGGGGCCGTCGTGGGACGGGCCTGGGCGACGCAGAGGAACTTGTCCTCTTCGAGGGGGACCCACATGACGAAGTCCGCGAACGACAGGTCGGAGAGGAGTTGCCACTCCGCGACCACCAGCTGGAGGTGGTCGACGGCGGCGCCGGAGAGCTTGGTCTGCTCGGCCAGCAGGTCCGTGAGCGTGCTCAGAACTCCTCCATGAGAAACTGGTGGGTGAAGCAGTTCTTGATCCTAGGAGAAACCCATGTCGAAGCGTGCTCGCAAGCGCCGCGACCGCAAAAAGGGCGGCGCCAACCGAGGCAAGCGCCCCAACGCCTGAGTACTGCGAAAGGCCCTGGACACCACCACGGTGACCAGGGCCTTTTGTGTTGCTGGAGGAGGTTCAGTCCTCGCTGCGGATCTCTACGATCGTGGCGCGGATGCGCGCCTTCAGATCGGCGGGCGCGTAGTCTCCGCCACACTTGCGGGCGAGCAGCGCCTTGAGGTGCTCCTCCAGCCCGAACTGCTCCAGGCACGGATGGCACTCGTCGAGGTGCGTCTGCAGCGCCGCGCGCCGGGTCTTGTCGCATTCCTGGTCCAGGAACAGCCAGACCTCGGACAGCACCTCTGAGCAGTCGGTGTCGTGGGGTTCGCCGCAGTTCATGACGCGTCTCCGTTGCTACCGTTGCCGCCTCGGAGGAAGCCGCGGTCGCGGGCGACGTCCGCCAGCATGTCGCGGAGCTGGCGACGGCCCCGGTGCAACCGGGACATCACCGTGCCGATCGGGGTGCCCATGATGTCAGCGATCTCCTTGTACGCGAAGCCTTCGACATCGGCGAGGTAGACCGCGATCCGGAACTCCTCCGGCAACCGCTGCAATGCTTCCTTGACGTCGCTGTCGGGCAGGTTGTCGAGTGCCTCGACCTCGGCGCTGCGCAGCCCGGACGAGGTGTGGCTTTCCGCCTGCGCCAGCTGCCAGTCCGTGATCTCGTCGGTCGGCTGCTGAATCGGCTGGCGCTGCTTCTTGCGGTAGCCGTTGATGTACGTGTTCGTCAGGATCCGGTAAAGCCATGCCTTCAGGTTCGTGCCCTCCGAGAAGGAGGCGAACGCCGAATAGGCCTTGAGGAACGTCTCCTGAACCAGGTCCTCGGCATCGGCCGGATTGCGCGTCATGCGCAAGGCCGCCGAGTAAAGCTGGTCGAGCATGGGCATCGCGTCGCGTTCGAAACGCGCAGCGCGTTCCGCCGTCGTCTCTGTCGTGCCGGTGGCGGGCACCGCGCTCCCTTCCCACAGGTTCTGGGTCGGGACTGACTCTACGCGTGACCGCTCGAGCATGTTCGTTGCCACGTTCTACCTAACAACAGAGGTGCTGGTAGTAATTCCGCATGGCCGGACGTGGGACCCCCGCCACAGCGCTGCTGGACAAGCAGCGGGTGGCGCACACCTTGCATTCGTACGAGCACGACCCCCGCCACGAGTCCTACGGGCTGGAGGCGGCCGAGGCGCTCGGGCTGGTGCCGGAGCGCGTCTTCAAGACGCTCGTGGCCGAGGTGGACGGCAAGCTCGCGGTCGGCGTCGTGCCGGTGACGGTGCAGCTCGACCTGAAGGGTCTCGCGGCGGCGCTCAAGGGCAAGAAGGCCAAGATGGCCGTCGTCGCCGACGCCGAGCGCGCCACGGGTTACGTCGCCGGCGGCATTTCTCCACTCGGCCAGAAGAAGCGCCTGCCGGTCGTGCTCGACGAGTCGGCCCTGCGGTTCGAGACCTTGTTCTGCAGCGCCGGCAGGCGTGGCCTCGAAGTCGAGATCACGCCTGCCGACCTGGTACGACTCACCGGAGCGGTGGTCGCGAAGATCAGCGCCTAGTGGTGTGACCCGCTAGCTGACCGGCCAGCCGATGTTGCCGACCTGCACGGGAGCGCCGATCCACGACGGCCACGCGACGGTGACCCGGGCACCGAGGCTGCCCTGGCCGGGCAGGTCGAACTGGATGGACGCGGGCGTCACGTGCGGACCGCTGATCCGCGAGCCCACGTAGAGGACGGCTTGGTAGTCCCCGTGGACGGTCGCCTCGCTGTACTCGCCCTGGCCACCGGTCAGCGGGACGTTCATGTCCGCGCCCTCGGCGTCGAGGAACCGCAGGTTGCTCACGCTGCCGCCGATCGTGCAGGTGACGCCCTCCGCGGCGGCGAACCTGACCACGTGCCCCTTGTTCGTGCTCCCGTTCGGGCGCATGTCGTGGGCGCTGATCACCAGGTCGTCTCCGGTGCACCACGGCGCGTCGTCGGCCTGCGCCGTCGTCGCTACCGCGGCGGACAGGAGGGCGGCACCGGCCAATGCCAGTGCGGTGGTGCGGAACGAGTTCACGCGTTCTCCCCGAATACGTCTCGATTGGTGATTCCCCTTACGACCGGGGTGACGCCATCGATGCGCATTCGGTTGTCACGAAAACGAATTGCCGTACTTTCGGCCGACGGCGTGTCCATTCGGCCAGCGCGCTATTCCCCCGTCTGGCCGTCGATCGCTTCCCGGATCAGATCGGCGTGACCGTTGTGGCGGGCGTACTCCTCGATCATGTGGTTGAGGATCCACCGCAGGCTGGGGACGCGCCCGTCACGCCACGGCGCCCGCTTCGCCGGTTGGCTCAGATCGCCGCGCCTGAGCGCCTCGATCAGGTCCTTCCTGGCGCCGTCGACAGCGCGCAGCCACAACGCGCGCAACTGCTCAGGAGTGTCGTCGGCGGCCGAGCACCAGTCCCAGTCGTTGTCGGTCTTCCAGTCGACGCTCGCCCACGGTTCCAGCGGCTCGCGGTCGTGCAGGACGACGCGGAACCACTGCTGCTCCACGTAGGCGAGGTGCTTGACCATCCCGCCCAGGGTCATCGTGGACTTCGCCACGGTCGCGTTGAGCTGCTCCGCGGTGAGGCCCTCGATCTTCCACATGAGGGTGGCGCGGTGGAACTCGAGGAACCCCTTGAGGGTGGTGAGCTCATCGCCGCCCATCGGTGGTTCTGGCCTGCCGTGCTCATCGATGACCGTCATGGGCCGAACGTTAGTCCAGCGGGCGCAGCACGCGATCCATCCACTCGCCGACGTAGCGACCGACGTCCGCGACCGAGGCCTTCAGCGAGTGGTCGCCCTTCAGCAGCACGACCTCGCGGTGGTGGGCGCGCTCGGGCTGGCCGAACGGGTCGTTCTCGCCCTGCACGACCAGCGTGGCGACCTCGACGCCGTCCAGTTCGGCCATCCGCGACTTCTCCGGCTTGCCCGGCGGGTGCACCGGGAAAGCCAGGCACAGCACCGCGACGGCCTGGCCCTCGACCGAGGTCCGGCAGGCCACGCGTGCACCCGACGACCGGCCCCCGAACACCAGGGGCAGGCCGTCGAACCAGCGTTCGCCCAGGTCCTCGACCACCGCCAGCCACGCCGTGTCGAGCTGGCCGGCCGGCGCCGGGGCACGACGGCCCGCGACGCGGTAGGGCTGTTCGATCAACGCCACGTGCACGCCGACGGAGTTCGCGGCGTGGCACGCGGCGACGAGATCCGGGGCCTCGACGCCACCGCCGGCGCCGTGGCCCAGGAGCAGTGCGGCACGCGGTTCGTGGGCACAGTGCAGCGAGGCCCGCGCGGGGCCGTGCGGCGTGTCCACCAACAGCGTGGTCATGACAGCTCGAACAAGCTGGGTGAGGGCTTCTCGTCCTCGGTGAGCGAGACGCGGTCGATCAGGGACGGCTTGTTGTTCTTCACGCTGTTCACCTCGGTCGACACCGGCCGCAGCTCGAGCGCCTCGACGATCGACGGGTCGGGGGACAGCAGCTCGCTCGGGTCGAGCGACGTCGGGTCGAGCCACGCCGACCAGCGGTCCGCAGGCAGCAGCAACGGCATGCGGTGGTGCACCTCGGTCATCGCGCCGATGGCCTCCGTGGTGAGCACCGCGCACGTGACGGTCGGGACGTCGTCCTTCCACCACACGGACCACAGGCCCGCCATCGCCAGGGACGTGTCGTCCCCGAGGGTGATGAAGTACGGCTGCTTGCGCCCCTCAGCCGGCTGCCACTCGTACCAGCCGGCCGCGGGGATGATGCAGCGCCGCTTGATCGCCGACTGCTTGAACGCGGGCTTGGTCAGCACGCTCTCGGCGCGGGCGTTGATCATCTTGGCCGCACCGGAGAGGTCCTTGGCCCAGTGCGGGACGAGCCCCCAGCGCATGACGCGGATGCTGCGTTGCAGCTCCTCGTCCTCGGGCTGGCGCTCGACCACGGCCATCACGCGCTTGGTGGGAGCGATGTTGTAGTCCGCCCCCGGTGCCTCGTCGCCGGTCTCGTCCACCGCGTCGAACTCCGCCGCCAGCAGCGCCGGGTCCTTGGTGGAGGCGTACCTACCACACAAAACCGATCACCTCCGAAGTCTCAATTGTCCCACGCCGGGAACACCTGTGCGAGCTTGCCAAGGCCGATGCGGGATCATTCAGGCATGACTCAGCACTGGTCAGCTCCCAGCGCGTCCGGCCCAGTCCACTCGACGGTGCCGGTGCCCGGCTCGAAGTCGATCACCAACCGCGTCCTGGTCCTCGCGGCGCTGGCCGACGGGCCGTCCACGGTCCACGCGCCGCTGCGCAGCCGGGACACGGTGCTGATGACGGCCGCGCTCTCGTCGCTGGGCGTCGGCATCACCGATCGCGAGGACGGCGGCTGGGACGTGGTGCCCGGTCTGCTGCGCGGGCCCGCCGACGTCGACTGCGGTCTCGCGGGCACGGTCATGCGCTTCCTGCCGCCCGCCGCCGCGCTGGCCGAGGGCGAGATCAGGTTCGACGGCGACCCGCACGCGCGGACGCGGCCGATGAGCACCGTGCTGGGTGCGCTGCGGTCGCTGGGCGTCGAGGTCGACGGGGACGCGCTGCCGTTCACGTTGCACGGCACGGGATCGGTGCCCGGCGGCGAGGTGACGATCGACGCGTCGGGCTCGTCGCAGTTCGTGTCCGGGCTGCTGCTGTCCGCCGCCCGGTTCGACAAGGGCGTGACGGTCCGGCACGACGGCAAGCCCGTGCCCTCGTTGCCGCACATCGACATGACGGTCCAGACGCTGCGGTCGGTCGGCGTCGAGGTGGACACGAGCGTGCCGAACGTGTGGCGCGTCGAGCCCGGTGTGATCAAGGCACGCACGTGGCACGTGGAGCCGGACCTGTCGAACGCGACGGTGTTCCTCGCGGCGGCCGCGGTGACCGGTGGCGAGGTGACGATCCCGCACTGGCCGGCCGCCACGACCCAGCCCGGCGACGCGGTGCGCGGAATCCTGGAGCGCATGGGCTGTGCGGTCGAGGTGTCGGAGCGCGGCCTGACCGTGCGCGGTCCGGCGAAGCTGTCCGGTGTGGACATCGACCTGCGTGACGAGAGCGAGCTCACCCCGACCGTCGCCGCGCTCGCGGCGCTGGCCGAGGGCCGCACGACCATCCGGGGCGTGGCGCACATCCGCGGCCACGAGACCGACCGGATCGCCGCGCTCGTCAACGAGATCAACGCCGTCGGCGGCAACGCGACCGAGACCGAGGACGGCCTGGTCATCGACCCCGCTCCCCTGCACGGCGGCGTGTGGAAGGCCTACGCCGACCACCGCATGGCGACCGCGGGCGCGATCATCGGGCTGGTGGTGCCGGGCATGTCGGTCGACGACATCGGCAGCACCACCAAGACGATCCCGGACTTCCCGGGCATGTGGGACGCCATGCTCACCGGGGGCGCGTAGAAGTGAGCAAGCAGGACTGGCGCAAACTCGACGAGTCCGACGTGCGCGTGCGCCCCGGCAAGGGGACGCGGCCGCGCAGCAAGAGGCGGCCGGAACACGCCGACGCCGAGACCGCGATGATCATCGGCGTGGACCGCGGCCGCTGGACGTGCGCGATGGAGTCCGGCGCCGTCGTCACGGCGATGCGAGCGCGCGAACTGGGCCGCACGCCCGTCGTGGTCGGCGACCAGGTGGGCATCGTCGGTGACACGTCGGGCCAGCCGGACACGCTGGCCCGCATCGTGCGCGTCGAGGAGCGCACCTCGGTGCTGCGCCGGACCGCGGACGACACCGACCCGTTCGAACGGGTCGTCGTCGCGAACGCGTCCCAGCTCATCATGGTCGTCGCGCTGGCCGATCCCCCGCCGCGCACGGGTTTCATCGACCGCTGCCTGGTCGCCGCGTACGCCGGCGGCCTGGAACCGGTGCTGTGCCTGACGAAGTCGGACCTCGCCTCGGCGGACTCCCTGCTGGCGCTGTACACCGAACTCGACGTGGCGGTGGTCGTGACCCGCTCCGACGAGGAACCCGCCGAACTGCGCGCCCGGCTGGCCAACACGGTGTCGTGCCTGATCGGCCACTCCGGCGTCGGCAAGTCCACCCTGGTCAACAAGCTCGTGCCGGGCGCGAACCGCGCGGTGGGCGTGGTGTCCGGCGTCGGCAAGGGCCGGCACACCTCCACCCAGGCCGTCGCCCTGCGGCTGCCCGAGGGCGGCTGGGTCGTGGACACGCCGGGCATCCGCTCGTTCGGCCTCGCCCACATCACGCCGGACGACATCGTGAAGGCCTTCCCGGACTTCGCCGAGGCCGCAGAGGAGTGCCCGCCCGGCTGCGGCCACCTCGGTTCGCCCGAGGATCCCGGCTGCATGCTGGACGAGCTCGTGCCGGACGCGCCGGGCCGGCTGACGTCGTTGCGGCGGCTGCTGGCGTCCCGTGCCGGCATGGACGACTACACGGACGGATCATGAGCATGCGCTGGACGTTGCCCCTGCTGGTCGCTCTCGCCGCGTGCTCGGCGCCGGAAGAGCCCAAGGCACCGGCGTTCACGGAGGTCGATCCCTGCTCGCTGCTGCAGTCCGGCGACGCGGGCCAGATGAACGGCTCCCCCACCAGAACCGAGCGGACGTGCGACTACCCGTTCGACTCGCTGACCGTGCGGCTGACGTTGCTGAGCGCGAACTACGCGGACGAGTCCCAGAAGCTGCTGTCCGACGGCGGCTACGGCGGGGTGGTCGACGACCGTCCGCTCACGCGCAAGTGCGTCGACTCCTCGGGCGAGGTGACGTGCGATGCCGTCGTCGAGGCGAAGGAAGGGCAGCTCATCGGGCTGAAGGTCCTGCAGCGCAGCCACGACCTCAACGTGGTCGGGCAGGTCACCCAGGGACTGGCGGCGAAGGCCGTGGAGAGGTTGCCGAAGTGAAGCGCGTCCGCGACTGGGCAGAACGCCTCGCAACCATGGTTGTCACATCCTGACGCGCTGTCTCGTCCACCGGTCATGAAGGTATTCGTGATCGGTGCGACGGGTGTTCTCGGACGGGAAGCGGTCCCCCAGCTGCGGGCGGCCGGACACGAGGTCGGTGTGCTGGACCGGCACACGACCTCGGTGTTCGACGTGGACCAGCTCACGGCCGCGTTCACGGGCTACGACGCCGTCCTCAACCTCGCCACCCGCATCCCGCTCAGCGCGAAAGCCGTGCTCGCGAGCGCGTGGGCGGAGAACAACCGCCTTCGCACCGAGGGCAGCGCCGCCGTGGCCGAGGCCGCGATCAGGGCCGGGGCCGGGCGGGTCGTGCAGGAGGGCATCTCGTTCGTCTACGCGGACGGTGGTGACCGCGAACTCGACGAGAGCGCGCCGATCAAGCCCGTCGGGCACATCGCCAGCTCGGTCACGGCGCAGCACAACGTCCTGAAGCACCCCGGCGGTGTGTTCCTGCGCATCGGGATGCTGATCGGCGGCGAGGCCCAGTCGCCGCCGGTGCTCGTCGGCGACGGCTGGATGTCGGTCGTGCACCCCGCCGACGCGGCCGCCGCGGCGATCGCCGCGCTCGACGCGCCCGCGGGGATCTACAACGTCGGGACGCCGGTTCTCAAGCGGGACACGGGGATCACGCGGCTGCCGAAGTTCTTCGGCAGGTTCGCCGCGTCGTTCGAGGTGTTCGGCCGTTCGCAGCGGGTGGTGAGCACGAAGCTCACCGAGGCCACGGGCTGGAAGCCGCGGCACTAACCCATGTGCGGGTACCGGTGATCCGTGGGCGGCACCAGGGTCTCCTTGATGGCGCGCGGGCTCGTCCACCGCTGCAGGTTGTAGATCGAGCCCGCCTTGTCGTTGGTGCCGGAACCGCGCGACCCGCCGAACGGCTGCTGCCCGACGACGGCACCGGTCGGCTTGTCGTTGACGTAGAAGTTGCCCGCGGCGAACCGCAGCGCGCGGTGCGCCTGTTCGATGGCGGCCCGGTCGCGCGCGAAGACGGCGCCGGTCAGCGCGTACGGCGTGGAGGTGTCGATGGTCTCCATCATCTTCTGGAAGTCCGCGTCCTCGTAGACGTGCACAGCGAGGATCGGGCCGAAGTACTCGGTCGTGAAGATGTCGTGGCGCGGGTCGGTGCCGAGCAGCACGGTCGGGTCGACGAAGTAGCCCACCGAGTCGTCGCACGAGCCGCCGGCCAGCACCTCGACCGAGGTGGACGCGGACGCCATCAGCAGCGCCTCCTCGTGCTTGGCGAACGCGCGGTGGTCGATCACCGCTCCTCCGAAAACCGACAGGTCCGTGACATCGCCGTAGGACAACGACTTCGTGACGTCGAGCAGCTGCTCGCGCACTCCGCCCTCCCACAGCGACCGGGCGATGTACGCGCGCGAGGCCGCCGAGCACTTCTGGCCCTGGTACTCGAAAGCACCGCGCACCAGCCCGGTGACGAGCGCCTGGGGATCGGCGGAGGCGTGTGCCAGCACGAAGTCCTTGCCGCCGGTCTCGCCGACGACGCGCGGGTAGGCGCGGTAGTGGTCGAGGTTGCCCGCCATGGTCTGCCACAGCGCCTTGAACGTGCGGGTGGAGCCGGTGAAGTGCAGGCCGGCGAAGAACCTGTCCCGCAACGCGACCTGGCTCAACGCCTGGCCGTCGCCGGTCACGAGGTTGATCACGCCCGGCGGCAGGCCCGCTTCTTCGAGCAGCCGCATGGTGAAGTGCGCGGCCAGCTGCTGCGTCGGTGACGGCTTCCACAGCACCGCGTTGCCCATCAGCGCGGGCGCCAGCGGCAGGTTGCCCGCGATGGCGGTGAAGTTGAACGGCGTGATCGCCACGACGAACCCGTCGAGCGGCCGGTGGTCCATCCGGTTCCACACGCCCGGCGACGAGACCGGCTGTTCTTCGAGGATCCGGCGGCCGAAGTGGACGTTGAAGCGCAGGAAGTCGATGAGCTCGCACGCCGCGTCGATCTCGGCCTGCTGCACGGACTTCGACTGGCCGAGGATCGTGGCGGCGTTGAGGGTGTCGCGCCACGGCCCGGCGAGCAGGTCGGCCGCCCGCAGCAGCACCGCGGCCCGTTCGTCGAACGGCAGCTCCTGCCAGCCCGGTGCGGCGTGCTGGGCGGCGCGCATGGCGTCGGCGACGTCCGAGTTCGTGGCCTGCGCCGTCACACCGAGGACGTGCCTGTGGTCGTGCGGCTGGACCACGTCGATGCGGTCGCCGCCGCCCATGCGCTGCTCACCGCTGATGGTCATCGTCAGCTCGTGCGTGGTGCCTTCGAGCTCCGCGATGCGTGCCTGCAGGCTGGCCCGTTCGGCGCTACCGGGTGCATAGGCGCGCACGGGCTCGTTGACCGGTTCGGGTGCAGACGTGACGGCGTCCATTCCCCCATCGTGGCACGCGGTAGTAGGGTCCGTCGGGTGGCGCGGGTGACTGGCATCGGCGGGGTTTTCCTGCGTTCTAGGGACCCTGTGCGCTTGGCCGCCTGGTACCGCGACAACCTGGGCGTGCCGATGAGCGAGAAGGGCACCGTCACCTTCCACTGGCTCGACACGGCGACGAACGAGTACCCCGGCACGACGACGATGGCGTTGTTCGCGCAGGACACGGAGTACATCGGCGAGCCCCACCAGCGCACCATGCTGAACCTGCGCGTGGACGACCTGGTGTCGTTGATGGCCAAGCTGAAGGCGCGCGGCGTCGAGGTGCTGCCCGACACCGAGGATTCGGAGTTCGGCCTGTTCGGGTGGTGCGTCGACCCCGAGGGCAATCGGATCGAGCTGTGGGAACCGGCAGAGGGAATGTGATGCTGGACGAGGCCGTGCACGCCCTGAGGGAGTGGCAGCACGACGACCAGCCGTTCCAGCTCCACCCCGGAGATCTGGGCTGGTACCGGCGTTTCGGTGCCGAGGCGGCCGATGAGGCGATCCGGATCTGGCGCGGCGACGGGCGGATCGTGACCGTCGGGCTGCTGGACGGTGCCGACCTGCTGCGGTGCACGATCGCGCCGGACGCCCGTGCCGACGAGGAGCTGGCGCGCCGGCTGGCCGACGACGTCTGCACTCCCGAGCGCGGCGTCCTTCCCGCCGGGACGGTGTACGTCGAGTCACCGCGGGGCACGCGGTTCCAGGAGCTGATGTTCGAGCGCGGCTGGCAGTCCGACGTGCCGTGGACGCCACTGCGCCGTGATCTCGGTGCCCCGGTGGAGGATCCCGGTGTGCGGGCCGAGGTCGTCGGACATGACCAGGCCGACGTGTACGCCGCCGTGATCCGGGCGTCGTTCGAGAAGTCGACGTTCACCGAGGAGCGCTGGCACGCGATGGCGATCGGCTCGCCGTACGCCGACGCCCGCAGCCTGGTCGTGTTCGACCGGGGCGACGCGGTGGCGGCGATGACCGTGTGGTCAGCGGGTCCCGGCAGGCCCGGGCTGATCGAACCGATGGGCGTGCACCGCGACCATCGGGGCAAGGGGTTCGGCAAGGCGATCACCGTCGCCGGAGCGGCGGCGTTGCGCGAACTCGGCTCGTCGAGCGCACTCGTCTGCACGCCCAGCTCGAACGTGGGCGCGGTCGCCACCTACCGGGCAGCCGGGTTCGACCAGCTGCCCGAGGTGCACGACCAGCGCCGGGACTAGGGCCTGTGTCGAAGTCTGGTTCGAGGAGAGTCGCGCTTGAGGCGGTTCCTGGTGGTGCGGCCGGATGGCCCGCGTACCGGTGTTGTACGTGGGTCGTCCGGCCGTGCCGCCTCGGGCCCGGCTATCGCGGATCAGACTTCGACACAGGCCCTAGAGCAGTTCCAGCACGAACGGAAGCTCCTGCGCGGCGTACCAGGCCAGTTCGTGGTCCTCGGCGCTGCCCAGCGCGAACTCCGCGTCCGGGTCGCCCAGGTCCGCCGCGTCGATGACGTCGACGGCCGCGCGCACGTCCTGCTCGGCCTCTGCCGTGTCGAGGTGCACGGCGGCGACGTCCTTCAGGGTGAACGAACCGCCGACCTTCACGACCGAGAAGTCGAGGTCGGGGCGCAACGTCACGTCGTCCACGTCCACCGCGAGCACCGCGCGCCGCGGCTCGGCCTTCTCGTCGGCGGCCAGCAGCCGCAGGGAAGCCCGCGCGGCATCGAGCATCGCCGCGTACTCCAGTTCCTCCGTGTCGCCCGCCGCGTAGGACTCGCGCAACGCCGGCGTCAGCGCGAACGCCGTGCCGGTGACCGGAGCCAGTTCGCCGCTGTCGACGAACGCGCGCAGCATTGGCACCGTGGCCGGGATGTAGACCCTCATGCGCTCGCCGTCCCCATCAATTCCTCCACCGACTCCTCGACCATGGTCGCGAGAACGTCCACATCGGACATGGCGTCGCGGTCGCCGTTCAAACCGAAGTACACACCGCCGTCGTACGACGTCACCCCGATGGCCAGCGCCTGGTTCTTGGCGAGCGGCACGACCGGGAAGATCTCGGTCATTCTCGCCCCCGCCGCGTACAGCGGCACCTGCGGGCCTGGAACGTTGGTGACGATCACGTTGAACAGCCGGCGGCTGAACGAGCTCGCGGCCCGTGCGCCGAGCGCGTGCAACGTCGGCGGGGCGAAGCCGGAGACCTTCACCAGCGCGTCGGCGGCGACGGACTGACCGGACTCCTGGTGCGCGCGCATCGCGTGGCTCACGTGGTGCAGGCGGACGACCGGGTTCGGCTCGCCGACCGGGAGATCGACCAGGTAGGCGCTCACGTTGTTGCCCGAGTCCGGGTCGGCCTCGCGCACGCTCAGCGGGGCCATCGCGCGGATCGTGGTGCTTCCGGTGACGTTCTCGCCGCGGCTGAGCAGCCAGTTGCGCAGAGCACCGCTCAGGGCGGCGAGCACCACGTCGTTGACCGTGCCGCCGTGCTGCTTGCGGATGGCGCGCAGGGCGTCGAGCTGGGCGCGCGCGACGGCGAACCGGCGCTGCGGCGAGGTGATGCGGACGTTCAGCGGGGAGCCGGGCGCGGGCGTGGCGGCGGTGCGGACGGCCGAGGCGAGCACGCCGAACGCGTTGAAGACCTTCTCGACCGTGTTGACGGTGTCGAGGGCGGCGCTGCGGACGTTCTCCACGAGCTCGCCGGGGCTGTGCACGATGTCGGTGACCGCGTCGGCGACGAGCTGGAGCGAGCTGGGCTCGGGCTGCGGCATCCAGAGGTTCTCGACGTTGGTGCGCGGCGTCGGCGACACGTCCAGCATGACCTGGCCGATCTCCAGCGACGCGATGCCGTCGATCATGGCCTGGTGGGTCTTGGTGATGACCGCGGTCTGGTTCTTCTCGAGGCCCTCGACCAGGTAGATCTCCCACAGCGGGCGGGAGTGGTCGAGCGGGCGCGACATCAGGCGTGCGATCAGGTCGTGCAGCTGCGTGTCGTTGCCCGGCTTGGGCAGGGCGCTTCGGCGAACGTGGTAGGTGACGTCGAAGTCGGGGTCGTCGACCCACACGGGGCGTGCGATGCGTCCGGGGACGTGCACGACCTTCTGCCGGTAGCGCGGCACGAGGCTGAGGCGTTGCTCGATGAGGTCGACGAGCTTGTCGTAGTCGAAGCCCGCCTTGGGCCTGCGGAACACCGCCACACCGCCGACGTGCATCGGCGTCTTGGCGTCCTCCAGGTACAGGAACGAGGCGTCCAGCGCTGACAGGCGGTCCGGCATGCACCCAGCCTAGTGGCGTTCGCGGTCCATCAGCTTCTGAAGTGCGGCGCGTTCGCGCGGATCGCGGTCGTGCCGCTCCAGCCGGATGCGCGCGGCCTCCGGGATCGCGTTCCTCGCCTCCGGGTCCACGTTGGCCATGAACGACCGGAGGAACCGCCAGCGCGTCAGCTTCATGACCGGTGCGAGGTGGGCGACGGCGAGCGACACCCAGCTCAGTGCGACGTCGAGCCTGCGGTCGCCCTTGGTGGCACTGGCCCAGTCGAGGACCACGGGCCCCTCCGGGCCGAGCACGACGTTGCCGGGGTGCAGGTCGAGGTGCAGCAGGTCGCCGTCGCCGCTGAGGAAGCCGGGCGCCGGGATGACGTCGAGGCGGTGGTGCAGGTCCGCGAGCTCCTCGCCGAGGCTGCCCGCGAGCCACGGCTTGCGGCCGATCTCCTCGGACATCCGCGGGCCGGGCACGTACTGCATGACCAGCTCGTCCTCGGTGGCCTCGTGCACGCGCGGGACGGGGATGCCGTAGCCGCTCAGGTACGACATCATCTCGGCCTCGCGCCGCAGGTCACGACCGGTGCGCGTGCGTTTGACGAGCAGCCCGTCGGACCGGATGAAGACATCCGAGTCCTGACCGCTCGCGAGATGTTGACGTTGCGCGACGCTGCGCATACCTGCCGTCATGTGACGATCATCATCGATATGATCCGAAACACAAGGGCCGAACGGCTCTAGTGGAGCTCTTCACCCGTTTGAGCCCGGTGTGCCCGCCTCTGGCACTCTCTTCCGGTGGAGATCTCGCCCAAGGACCGCTTCGTCACCGTCTACGGCCGCAAGCCAGTGCTGGAAGCGCTGGACGACCCGACGCTCACGGTCGACAAGGTGGTGCTCGCCGACACGGCCCGAGGCGCGGCCGCGCACGAGATCATCGACGCGGCCCGTTCGCGCGGCGTCGCCGTGCAACGGGCGACCGCGCAGCGTGTGAAGGTGCTGGCGGGCAACGGCAAGCAGGACCAGGGCGTGCTCGCCGACGTGGTCGCGCCGCGCATGAAGCCCCTGGCGCTGGCGCTGGAAGAGGGCTCGCTGGGGTCCGTGCTCGTGCTCGACGGCATCACGACTCCCGCGAACGTGGGCATGATCCTGCGCACCGCGACCGCCGCGGGCATCGACGGCATCGTCGTGCCGCGCCGGGGCGTCGCCTCGATCGACCCGCTCGTGGTGAAGGCCTCCGCCGGAGTGGCTTTCCGGGCGCCCGTGCTGCGCTGCGGCACCGCGGCGGAGGCCTCGGCTTTGTTGCGCGCGTCCGGCTATTCGCTCCACGCGCTCGATTCCCACGCATCCGACACGATCTATTCCGCCTCTTTCCCGGCACGCGCGGCTTTCGTGCTCGGCAGCGAAACGTCCGGAATCACCGACGACGTGCGTCCACACATCACGTCGTGGCTTTCGATTCCGATGGCGGCGGGCGTGGAATCCCTGAACGTCGCGTCCGCGGCGGCCGTGCTCTGCTTCGAGCTGGTGCGCCGGGCTCAGTGATCAGAGCCAGTCGACGTGGTACCCGTTGACCCGCGGGTACCCGAGCAGCGACGTGCACTCCGCCACCGAGGACTCGCCCCTGACCCGGCCGACCGTCCCGTCCTCGTCCCAGACCCCGAGCCCGTTCGTGCAGTGCGCGACGGCCCGGAACCGCCCGGGCCGGCCATGGTCGCAGAAGACCTCGATGGTGCGCCCGTCCCGCAGATAGTCCTCGTAGCAGCCGCGTTCGTGCGCCTGCGCGGGTGATGCAATTGCCGTGGCTGCAATGGCGACCGCAACACAAGCGACAATTCTTCGCATTTTCTCCCCTATGCAATCGACTACCGACGAATTCGACGCTAGTGGCTTGCCTAAAAAGGGGCAATGACGCTCCGGGGTGACCCTCAATCGCGGAGTGCGATCGCTAGCAGTATTTCCAACTCCTCAAGGGTGGACAGTGTCGACCGATGGTGGACACCGACCATGCCCGCCTTGGCGGCCCCGCGAACGTTGACCGCGAGGTCGTCGACGAAAACGCACTCCCCCGGCTGCACGTTCAGCTTGGTGGCGGTGAGCAGGTAGATCTCGGTGTCCGGCTTGGCGAGCCCGACCTCCCCGGAGATGACCGCGACGTCCAGCAACCCGGTCAGTGCCTTCGGCGGTTGCCACCAACCGTCCGCATTGGACAGCAGAGCGGTCTTGAGCCCGTGCTGCTTCGCCTTGCGCAGGGCGGTGAGGAGCGGCGGTCCGGCGGGGTTGTCCTCGCCGGGGTCGGTCAGGACGCCGCCGTAGTCGAGCACCAGGGCTTTCAGCATGGTGGGGACCGTAACGCCACTTTCGGGTGTTCGGTGTCCTGATCCCGCCGGTGGCGCGCCAGGTCAACCATGCCCCCAGTTGTCCGCCGCCTGCCCGCCTACGAGCCTCCGGTCGGAGGCCCGCCCCGGATTCCCCTGCCCCGGCCGCGTCCGGTGTGGGTTCCGGTGCCGGAGCCACCGTCCCCCGCTTTGGACGCCGCGCGCCTGCTCTCGGTGGTGCTGGAAGTGCTCGACGGACGGCGGCCCGCCCGGCTGTTGCGGGAGATCGCGGTGCCCGCGCTGGCGGCCCGGCTGGGCGGTTCGGTGCGTGCCCGGACCACGCGGATGGTGCGGCCGCCTCGGGTTTGTCACCCGTCGCGGTTCGTGGCGGAGATGTCGGTGACCTTGCGGAGGGAGGGGCGGGTGCTGGCGGCGGCCGGTCGGGCCGAGCACGCCGGCGGGAGGTGGCGGTTCACTTCGTTCACGGTGCTGGAGTGAGGGGCGCCCGACCTGCAATGTCGTGCCGCCCGTGCTTCACCCCGCCGACATGCGTACCCATCGGCGCAAACGCCGCTGGACCGCGTTCTGGAAGAACACGGCTCGCGCACGTTGGTGGCGGTGGAGCAGGGTCGGCTCGGCTTCGCGGTTCATGCGGTGGTGAGACGAGAACGGCTCGGCTTCTCGGGCTTGCACCCTGCCTCACGCGCCTTGCCGCGCTCGCCTCACTCCACGACTTGACTGATCCAGCCCCACCCGCCGGGACCCGCCCGCCATCCCGCAGCCCGTGCCCCGCCACGCCCCTGCCCCGCAGCCTCCACCGCACCCCCAAACGCCGCGTGGGCCGCGCTCCCGAAGGAGACGCGGCCCACGCGGTGGTGGTGCGGTGCGGGCGTCAGCCCTTCTTGCGGTTGTTCTTCGCCGCCTGGCGGGCCGCCTCGCGGCGCTCCTTGCGGGTGCCGCCGCCCTGGCCGGCCGCGCCGGTCGCCTCGCCGTGCTCGTCGACGCCGCCGTCCTCGGCGGGGCCGCTGTAGCTCAGGTTCTGCTGGCCGGGGCCGCCGAGGCCCTTGCCGCGCAGCGCGGGCGGGATGGCGTTGCCGCTGGCCAGCTGGGCCATGGCCGGGCCGACGGGGGCTTCGGGCTCCCGCTGCGCCTGCTGCTGGGCGGCTGCCGCGGCGCGGGCTCGTGCTCGTGCGCCTCCGCCGTTGCCCGACACCTGCGGGAGGGGCTGCGGGGCCGCGCCCAGGGTCACGGGGACCTCGGGCTGGGCGGGCTCCGGCTCTGCCGCTTCGACCTGGAGGTTGAAGAGGAAGCCGACGGTCTCCTCGCGCAACGCGTCGAGCATCGCGTTGAACATCTCGAAGCCCTCGCGCTGGTACTCGATGAGGGGGTCGCGCTGCGCCATCGCGCGCAGGCCGATGCCCTCCTTCAAGTAGTCCATCTCGTAGAGGTGCTCGCGCCACTTGCGGTCCAGGACGGACAGCAGGACGCGGCGCTCCAGTTCGCGCATGGCGCCCTGGCCGACGCGGCCCTCGATCTCGGCCTCGCGGGCGCGGTAGGCGTCCATCGCGTCGTTCACCAGGAGGTCGCGCAGGTACTCGCGCGTGACGTCCTCGTCGGACTCGAGGATCTCCTTCGGGTCCAGCGAGACCGGGTAGAGGGTCTTGAGGGCGGTCCAGAGCTTCTCGAAGTCCCAGTCCTCGGCGTAGCCGTCGGCCGTGGCGCCGTTGACGTACTCCTCGACGACGCTCTCGATCATGTGCTCGACCTGGTCGCGGAGGTCCTCGCCGGCGAGGACCCGGTGGCGCTCGGCGTAGATCACCGTGCGCTGGCGGTTCATGACCTCGTCGTACTTGAGGACGTTCTTGCGGATCTCGAAGTTCTGCTGCTCGACCTGGGTCTGCGCGCTGCGGATGGCGCGGGTGACCATCTTGTGCTCGATCGGCACGTCGTCCGGCACGTTCAGGCGCGTCATGACCATCTCGACCATGGACGCGTTGAAGCGGCGCATCAGTTCGTCCTGAAGGGACAGGTAGAAGCGCGACTCACCGGGGTCGCCCTGACGGCCGGTGCGGCCGCGGAGCTGGTTGTCGATGCGGCGCGACTCGTGGCGCTCGGTGCCGAGCACGTAGAGACCGCCGGCCTCGCGGACCTCGTCGGCCTCCGCCTTGCCCTGGGTCGTCAGTTCCTCGACGACCTTGGCCCACTCGGCCTCGTACTCCTCCGGCGTGGTCACCGGGTCGAGGCCGCGCTCGCGCAGCTCGTGGTCGGCGATGATGTCCGGGTTGCCGCCCAGCACGATGTCGGTACCGCGGCCGGCCATGTTCGTCGCGACGGTGACGGCGCCCTTGCGGCCCGCCTTCGCGATGATCAGCGCCTCGCGGTCGTGGTGCTTCGCGTTCAGCACCTCGTGCGGGATTCCCCTGCGCACCAACAGCTTCGAGAGGTACTCGGACCGCTCGACGCTCGTCGTGCCGATCAGGACCGGCTGGCCCTTCTCGTGCTTCTCGGCGATGTCGTCGGCGACGGCGTCGAACTTCGCCTCCTCGCTCTTGTAGACGAGGTCGGGCTGGTCCTTGCGCTGCGGCGGGCGGTTCGTCGGGATCGGGACGACACCCAGCTTGTAGGTCTGGTGGAACTCGGCCGCCTCGGTCTCGGCGGTACCGGTCATGCCGCCGAGCTTCTCGTAGAGGCGGAAGTAGTTCTGCAGCGTGATCGTGGCGAGAGTCTGGTTCTCCGCCTTGATCTCCACGCCTTCCTTGGCCTCGATGGCCTGGTGCATGCCCTCGTTGTAACGGCGACCGGAGAGCACACGACCCGTGAACTCGTCGACGATCATGACTTCACCGTTGCGGAGGATGTAGTCCTTGTCGCGGTTGTAGAGCTCCTTCGCCTTGAGGGCGTTGTTCAGGTAGCCCACCAACGGCGTGTTCGCCGCCTCGTACAGGTTGTCGATGCCGAGCTGGTCCTCGATGAACTCCACACCGAGCTCGGTGACGGCGACCGTGCGCTTCTTCTCGTCGTACTGGTAGTGGAACGACTTCGACTTCTCCTCGATGACCTCGATGCGGTCCTTCTGGGAGAGCTGGGTGACGTCGATGCCGCGCATCCGCGGGACGAGCCGCGCGAACTCGGTGTACCAGCGGGCCGACTGCTCGGCCGGGCCGGAGATGATCAGCGGCGTGCGGGCCTCGTCGATGAGGATCGAGTCGACCTCGTCGACGATCGCGAAGTAGTGGCCGCGCTGCACGCACTCGTCCAGGCTCCACGCCATGTTGTCGCGCAGGTAGTCGAAGCCGAACTCGTTGTTCGTGCCGTAGGTGATGTCCGAGTTGTACGAAGCGCGCCGCTGCTCCGGAGTCATCTCGGAGAGGATCGCGCCGACGGTCATGCCCAGGAAGCGGTGAACACGGCCCATCCAGTCCGCGTCGCGCTTGGCCAGGTAGTCGTTCGTGGTGATGACGTGGACGCCCTTGCCGGCGATGGCGTTGAGGTAGACGGGCATGACCGAGGTCAGCGTCTTGCCCTCACCGGTGCGCATCTCGGCGATCTGACCGAGGTGCAGCGCCGCGCCACCCATCATCTGGACGTCGTAGGGGCGCTGGCCGAGGGTGCGCTTCGCGGCCTCACGGGCCACGGCGAACGCCTCCGGCAGCAGCTCGTCCAGCGACTCGCCCTCGGCGTAGCGCTTCCTGAACTCCTCGGTCTTGCCCCGCAGCTCGGCGTCGGAGAGGTCCACCACCTCGTCTTCCAGGTGGTTGATGTGCTGGGCGATGTTGCGGAGGCGCTTGAGCATCTTGCCCTCGCCGGAGCGGAGCAGTCGGGACAGCACCATCTGGATAGACCTCATCACCTGTATCGCGGCGCGCCCACGTCGGACGCCTTTCCCCTGCCCATCGTAGGCAAGTCGCCAAGATGTGTGCACGGACACAGGCGGATTGGGGCACCCGACCTGGTCTGTGCAGGTCAGGTGCGGTTTCCAGCGATCTTCCCAGGCCACCTGTCGCCGGTGCCCCCACCTCGGCTACTGGTGTGGAGAACGTACGAGGGTCGCGCAAAGGTTCCTGGCGCGGCTGAATTCACCTTGACGGTGAACGTCGCGACGCGAGATGGCTCCGACCGGCGGTAGACGGTGGCCGCAGACGCACGCCGCCGCCCCGCACGCGAGGGGTGCGGGGCGGCGGCGGTCGAAGGAACGTGGTCGAGCGGGGTCAGGCCAGCCTGATCACGCCGTAGTCGAATCCCTTCCGGCGGTAGACGACGCTCGGACGTCCGCACTCGGCGTCGGCGAACAGGTAGAAGTCGTGTCCGACCAGTTCCATCTCGTAGAGGGCCTGGTCGACGGTCATCGGTTTGGCGGCGTGCTCCTTCTCGCGTACAACGCGTCCGGGCAACTTCTCTTCGAGGCCGTCGTCCCAACGCTGCGCGGGCACTTCCGCCATGCCCTCGTAGTCGGCCTCGGGTGCGTCGAGCACCGCGGTCTTGGCGCGGCGCGACGTCATGCTTTCGCCGGCGGACTGGTCGATCAGCCCGCTTGTCGCTTCGGCCACCGAGATCGGGGCGCGGGCCCCGTGGTGGACTCGCCTGCGGTCATGTGACCGACGCAGGCGGTTCTCGAGCTTCGCGACCGCAGCATCCAGCGCGGCGTAGAAGTCACCCGCGCAGGCTTCGGAACGGACTACTGGTCCACGTCCCTTGCCGGTGATTTCGACCCGCTGGCAGTTCTTCGACTGGCGGCGGTTCGGCTCGTGGAAAAGCTCCACGTCGAAGCGGATGACCTTGCGGTCGTAGCGCTCAAGCCGGGCCAGCTTTTCGGCGACGTGAACCCTGTAGTGATCGGGCACCTCGACGTTGCGGCCCTTAACGACGATGTCCATACACGACCTCCCTCGCTTTGCTGCGAGCTATGGCTGGACTGCTTTAAAAGCGCCGTGGCGATCTTCGATCGCGGATGTGTCGCAGAGGGTCGTCTCCCTCAGCTCTCACGGCGCCAGGGTCATGGGCTGTTCGCCTCCTCCCCGAGGGCCGGGAACGCTGATAGCGGTGCACGTTAGCTTGGGATTCACCGTCGCGTAAGCCCCCTTGCCGGGGGAACGACGAGATTTTTCGATGACTACGCAGCGCGACGACAGCGCGTTGCCAAGCGTTTCCCGAGCGTGCTCCGAGCCAAACCTCCCGGCACTCCGCTCACCCGAACAGCCCACAGCCGAACCGGCACTCGACGGCAGCCTCGCTGCGTCGAACGGGTCCAGTCGCGGCCTCATACCCAGCCAACGGGCGACCATCGCGTCATGTTCCCGAAACCTGGAAGAGATCGATTCCGAACCACTCGCCGGCCTCTGCCGCACTTCTTCGCACCGAACTGCGCGCCGCCGAAGCCCGATCACGGCCCAGTCACGCCTGGCTGAACGGTGGATTTCGCCCATTGGCGGACAAGGCAGACGATCACCGTTGCGCGGACATCCGGCTATTGCCCAGGAATAAGCGCTGGTCAGCTCCGTACGTGAATAAACGTTAACTTGGCGGGGGTGTGGCGCGCACGCCGGAGGCCGCCCGAGGGCGTGATCGTCCGGGGTCCGCGGGCGTTGATCGACGGGCCTCGTGTGCGGACTCCTCAGTTCTGAAACACCGTCTCAACAGACGCTCGGACAACCGGGCCGAAACGAGTTACGTCCTCTCGGAAGATCGTCACAGAACGCGCGCCGAGCAGGGAGTTCTCGCCGTGCCGAACCCCCTTGGAGATCGACAACGTCACCGGAACTTCACCCTTGTGGGCGGTGCCGAAAGGCCCCGCCGGGCCCCCTCCCGCGATTTTCTGTCAGACCTCGCCGCCACCCTGGTCCCATGACAGCTTTCGACCTGCTCGTGCCGGCCACCTGCTCCGGCTGCGGCCGCCCCGGCTCCCAGTGCTGCGCCACGTGCTTCGCCACGTTCGGCCCGCCCACGCGACTCCAGGTGCCCGGTGTGGGGCCGCCTGTGTGGACGCTGGCCGCCTATCACGGTGTCGCGAGGGAACTGGTGCTGGCCTTCAAGGAACGAGGCGCACGGTCCCTCGCAGCGTGGTTCGGCGCCCTCGTCGCAGCGGCCCTCGTGGCGGTCGGGCCTCCACCGTGGACGCTCATCCCCGCACCGTCGCGCCGCAGCGCCGCGCGGGATCGCGGCGGCGACCACATGCTGCGGATCGCGAGGGAGGCAGAGATCGCCGCCGTCGCACCCGTGCTGTGCTTCGACGCCGGAGTGGCCGACTCGGTGGGGCTGGGCGCCGGAGCGCGGAGGCGGAACCTGGAGGGGCGGGTGTTGGTGCGTGGTCCGTCGCCGCCGGGGACGACCGTGTTGCTGGACGACGTGGTCACCACCGGGGCCACGGCTTCGGCCTGTGTTCGGGCTTTGCGGCAGGCCGGGGTGCGGACGAACGCGGTGCTGGTGCTGACGTCGGCCCGGCCTCACCGGCCTGGGCAGTGAAGGGCCGGGTGGTGAGGGGCCGGGTGGTGAGGGCCTGGGCAGAGGCGCCGGGCATAGAGGGGCCGAGTCCGGGGTGGTGACGCCTCTGGACGGGTGGCGTGAGGTGAGGCGCTTCGGCTGACGCACGGGCGGGCGTTTCGACGGGCGCGCCTTGGCGGCAGGGAGCCTTCAGCGGGCGTGACTCGGCAGCGGTGTGCCGCGGCTGGCGTGGGCTTCGGCAGGCGGTGAGATCTCGCACCGACTCGCGATGTCTGCACTACCGACCAGCTCTCGCCGCGCCCTCAGCCCGGCTACCCAAGCCGCCTCAGCGCGTCAGCCCAGGCGCGTCAGCCCAGCCGCGTCAGCCCAGCGGCGGCTACCCAGGCGCGTCAGCCCGGGTAGAACACCAGCGCCCCCGCGGGTACCCGGATCCCGCTCGACCTCCACACGTCAGTGATGTCCGAAGCCGACCACAGCCCGGAAGGGTCCACCACCTGCACCTGACGAGCCGCCGCGGCCGCCACCGAACCGACGGGCACGTTGAGGTTCGACTGGCTGTAGCGGTCCATCTTGTAACCGTCGGTGTAGACCTTGGTGACCGGCCACGAAGGCAGCGAGGAGGAGACCACCAGCACGTCCTGCGAGAGCCAGTCGATGGACTGCACGGCCGCGCCGAGGATCGACGGCTGCAGCTGCCTGGGTGCGCGGAGGGCCACGTCCTGGTTGTTGCGCACCACCGAGGCGATGTAGAGCTTGCCCGCAATCACCATGGCGGCTCGCGTGCCGTCGCGCGAGAGGCGCAGTTCGCTGATCGAGCCGAACGGCACGACGTCGGTGATGTTGACGCCCTTGGCGGTCCAGCTGCCGTTGTCGGAGCGGGTCACCCTGGTCACCGAGTTGCCGTTGACCGCCGTCCAGACCTCGGTGCCGGGTTCCTTCGGGCCGCTCGAGAGCTGCCACGTCGGTCTCGACAGGGTGGTCGCGGTCATGTCCACTTCGGACAGGTCCTGTTCCAGCTCGCCCACTCGCAGCCGCATCCCGCCGCCGGAGCGGGAGACCACGGCGAGCCTCGAGCCGTCCAGGGACTGTGCGGCGGAGACGACGCTGTACGCGCCTGTGCCCGCGGGGCCCTTGATCGGGGCGCCGTCGGTCAGCGAGCGGACCGAGCCGTCCGCCACGATCATGCCCTGGAGGTTCGCGTTCAGCGCCAGCAACGCCTCGCCCGCGGTCGCCGACACGTCGGACGGCCGGTAGTCGCGCTGGTCCGGCAGGATCTGCTGGCCGTCCACCAGCACGCGCAAGCGGGACGAGGTGACGCCCGAGTACGACTTCACGACCTGCGCGACGATCTGCTTGCGCTTCTCCGGGGTGAGGTCCTTGCCGACGTTGGTGAGGTTCACCTCGAGTGCGCCGTCGTCGGCCTCTCTCGTGTCCTCGAACTTGTCGGCGTCCGGGCCCAGCGCGCTCACGAGGGTGTCGCGCACCGCGTCGCCGGGGCCCGCGATCAGCAGTTCGATGACGCGGGTCGGGATGCTCGTCGCCGGCGGGATCACGACGTAGCGCGGATCCGGCACCAGCACGGTGAACTCGGGGTTGTAGAAGTACAGCGTGATCCGGCGGTACGTGGTGTTGAACAGGTTCTGCGGCATGTAGATGCCCGCGGGCGGTTCGGAGATCCGCCACTGGTTCTCGCTGTTGCGCTCGACCTTCACCGGCTTCTGGAAGTCGCCGAGTTGCGGGACGAACGCGTTGTCGCTGCCGAGCCGGCCGACGTACTTGCCCTGCAGGATGACGGTCTGCGTCTTGTCCTGCGGCGCCTGCGAGGTCGGCACGGTGGAGAAGCCGGTCTCGATGATCGTGGGGTTCTTGGTGTCCCACGTCTTGCTGGCCTCCGGCGTCATGAACGCGCGGGCGGCCGCGTAGTTGTTGTCCGGATTGGACGTGGCGTCGATGAAGTCGCGGACGAGCATGAACGGGTCGATGTTCTGCCGCGGTTCCGGTGCGGCGGGCGTGTTGGACGCCTTGCTGTCCTTCGACCCGATCGGTTTGGGCTGGGTGTTCGTCGGAATCGCGGCGCACCCGGACAGGGTGACGAGCACGAGCACCAGCAACGCCAGCCGCTTCACCGCACTTCCTCCGAAACCTCGTCCGACGACGCGGGCGGCCCGTCCACGGGCTCCGCGGGCTGCCAGGTGATCTCCTCTGGCCGCAGCTCGATCTCGCCGGGCTCCTCGTGGACGACCGGCTCCTCGACGACGGTGACAGAGCCGTGCTCGATCGCGGGCGCCAGCGGCAGCGGGCTCTCGCGCAGCTCCTCACCGTGCCTGCGCGGCAACGTCAAGCGGAACACGGCGCCGTGGCCGGGCTCGCCCCAGGCCTCCAGCCAGCCGCCGTGCAGGCGGGCGTCCTCCAGCGAGATCGAGAGACCCAGGCCGGTGCCGCCGGTGCGGCGGTTGCGCGACGGGTCGGCGCGCCAGAAGCGGCTGAACACCAGCTCGGCCTCGCCCTGGCGCAGACCGACGCCGTGGTCTCGCACGGTGATCGCGACGGCGTCGTCGTTGCCGCGCATGGTGAGTTCGACCGGCTGGCCCTCGCCGTGGTCGATGGCGTTCGCGAGCAGGTTGCGCAGAATCCGTTCCACGCGGCGGGAATCGAGCTCGGCGACGAGCTCGTCGTCGGGCAGGTCCAGCACCACCGGCGAGTTGGCGCTCGTGGAGATGGCCCGCACCGAATCGTGCGCGCGTCGCGCCAGCACGCGGATGTCGACCTGGTCGGCGGTCAGTTCCTCGACGCCGGCGTCCAGGCGGGAGATCTCCAGCAGATCGCCCAGCAGCGACTCGAACCTGTCGAGTTCGTCCACCAGCAGCTCGGTGGAGCGGGCGAGCCCGGCGGGGAACTGTTCGCGCGAGGCGTGCAGGACGTCCGCGGCCATGCGCACCGTCGTCAACGGCGTGCGCAGCTCGTGCGAGACGTCGGAGGTGAACCGGCGCTGGAGCTGGCCGAACTCCTCCAGCTGCTTGAACTGCGCCTGGATCGACTCGGCCATCTCGTTGAACGACTCGGCCAGGCGGGCCACGTCGTCCTCGCCGACGACGTGCATGCGTTCGTGCAAGGTGCCGTCCGCGAACCGTTCCGCGACCTCGGCGGCCTGCCGCACCGGCCGCACCACCTGGCGCGTCACCAGGTTCGCGATCAACGCGAGCAGGACCAGCAGCACGATGCCGCCGACCGCCAGAGTGGACTGCACGACCTCGGCCGTGCGCTGCTCGGCGGTCAGCGGGAAGATCAGGTACAGCTGCATCGAGCGCGCGGACGTGCTGATCGGCAGGCCCACGACGAACAACGTGGTCTGCGCGCCGTCGCGCTGCACGGTGTGGATCTGGGTGCCGGAGCCGCCGTCCTCGACCATCTCGCGCAGGCCGCGCGGCACGTCGTCGAGCTTGCCCACGGACGGCACGCGCCCGGCGCCGGCGGAGCCGAGCCCGTCGGCCAGCACCGGTTCGAACGCACCGGCACCCGCCGTCGTGGCGTCCGTACCGGCGCCACCGACAGCGAGCTTGTTGATCGCGCTGGTGAACCGCGTCTGCACGCTGTCCGGGCCGGGGTTCAGACCGATCAGATCGGACTGGATCAGGCTGCGCGAGGCCATGGCCTGGCGCACCGCGGCCTCGTCCTTGGTGTTCAGCAGCTGGTTCGTGATCTGCATCTGCAGCACCATGCCCAGCACGAACACCACGGCCGACGAGAGCGCGAGCGTGGACACGACGACGCGCAACTGCAGCGAGCGACGCCAGAGGTCACCAAACGCGGACCACCGCTTACGCGCTTCCTCGACGAGGAACTGCGCCTTCGCGATGGCCGGCCGCACGAACTTCATACGCCACCTGTCACGGAGGGCCGGCTTTGTACCCGACACCGCGGACAGTCAACACCACCTCGGGGTGTTCCGGGTCCCGTTCGACCTTGGAGCGCAGCCGCTGCACGTGGACGTTCACCAGGCGCGTGTCGGCGGCGTGGCGGTAACCCCACACCTGCTCGAGCAGCACCTCGCGGGTGAACACCTGGCGCGGCTTGCGGGCCAGCGCGACGAGGAGGTCGAACTCCAGCGGCGTGAGCTGGATCGGCCTGCCCTCGCGCAGCACCTCGTGGCCGGGGACGTCGATCGTCAGGTCGCCGATCTGCAGCACCTCGGACGGCTCGGCCTCGGTGCGCCGCAGGCGCGCCCGGATGCGAGCCACGAGCTCCTTGGGCTTGAACGGCTTGACGACGTAGTCGTCCGCGCCGGACTCGAGGCCCAGCACCACGTCGACCGTGTCGCTCTTCGCGGTGAGCATCACGATCGGCACGCCCGACTCGGACCTGATCGCCTTGCAGACGTCGATGCCGTTCATCCCCGGCAGCATCAGGTCGAGCAGCACGAGGTCGGGCTTGAGCTCGCGCAGCGCGGGCAGGGCACGGGCACCGTCGGCGACCACCGCGGTGTCGAAGCCCTCCCCGCGCAACACGATCGTCAGCATCTCCGCCAGGGCGGGGTCGTCATCGACGACGAGCACGCGTGCCTTCATACCCAACATCGTTGCACTGCCGGTCGCGCGTTCGCGCACCGCCCACGTTCCGTTGCTGCTGGTGGCGATGTGCGCTCGTTCGGTAACCGGCCGGAACTGTCGTTCCACGTACCCCACCTCGCCCCGTTTGACCTGTTCGTCGCGTGAGTATCCGCGCGAGGATCATCTTTCGTTACCGGGCGTTCTCAGGCCGTGCGGACGGCGGAGGCCAGCCAGATGCGCGCGTCACCCACCTTCCGCGGGTCGGTGATCGCCGGGACGGCGCGGTCGTGCCGCGCGGCCAGGTCGACCTGGTGGGTCACCGTCGCGTGCCAGCCGTAGCCGTCGAGCCACTCGACGGGGTCCTCCACGTCGGACCGCCAGCGGGCGTCCAGCGCGTCGAACCGCTGGTGCACGGGCTTCATCTGCGGCAGCTCGCGGAAGGCGTGGTTGACGTGTTCGAGCGCGAGCGTGCTGCCACGGGCGGACAGCGCGCTCACCCAGTACAGGATCTGCTCGCCCGCGTCCGGCGGCAGGAACATGAAAAGGCCCTCCAGCAACCACGCCGTGGGCCTCTTCGGGTCGAAACCAGCTCGTATCAGCGCTGTTGCCCAGTCGTCCCGCAGATCGCACGGGACGGCGACGCGTTCGCAGGCGGGCCGGGCGAGTTGCTCGCGCAGAGCGTCTTCCTTGAACTCGATCAGCTCGGGCAGGTCGAGTTCGAAGAGTGTCGTGCCCGGCGGCCACCGCAGCCGGAACGCTCTTGTGTCGAGGCCCGCCGCCATGATCACGACCTGGGGTTGCGGGGTGCCGAGGAGTTCGTCGTCGAAATACCGGGTGCGCAGGACGAAGTGGTCACCCGCGAGGGTCCGGACGCCGTTCAGGTCGCTCGCGGAGCCGGCGGCCTCCACGAGTCCCGCGGCCAGCGGGTCGTCGAAGAGGCGGCGGGGATGAGATTGCTCGTTGGCGCGGGCGGCAGCGATCAGGACCGCCGTACGGGCGACACCGACCGGGGTTCGCTGCAGTACACGCTTCAAATTGTGATCTCCTATTCACTCACAGTGACAAACCGGACACTCGATCGTGTCAATCGGTACGCACGTGAGCGACCACTCAAGGAGTGAAGAGTGGTTCCAGAAGCGAACGAAAGTTCACGTTTGACCGCCCATCGACCACTTGCCACGGGGCGAGCCAGCCGATGTTCGCCAATCCGTCGTAAACGACGCCGCATCTGGCCTGCAACGAGCCATCGGATTCATAAATGTCCCTGGCGCGCGCCGAGTCGGCCTGTTCCCGCTTCGCCGCTCGTTCGGCCGCGACCTCCACGGGTACGCGCAGCAGCAGGTGAAGATCCGGAACGGGCAGCCCGAAGCGTTCGATCTCCAGCTCGTACACCCACCGCACGAACTCGCCGTGCTCGTCCTGGTGCAGCCGCGCCGCGCTGTACGCGGCACTCGACGCCACGTACCGGTCGAGCAGGACGACGTCGTGCTCCTCGAGGTCCTCGCGGATCTCGTCGGCCGCGCCGCGCCGGTCGAGCGCGTAGAGGACGGCCATCCCGTAGACCGAGTCGCTCAGGTCGCCGAGCCGGCCGTAGAGGCCGTCGCGGACCAGGTCGGCGTGCACGCTGACGCCGTAGCGCGGGAACGCGTGGCTGGCCACGGTCCTGCCCTGAGCGGCCAGCGCCTCGGTCAATCCGTTGGCGAGGGTGCGCTTGCCGGCGCCGTCCAGACCTTCGATCACCACGAGCTTTCCCACGCCAGAACCCTAACGGGACCGGTTCCGGCCACTCACACGGCCGCAGCACGTCCCCCACACGGGCGAAATCCGATCTTTCGATCACCAGAACGAGTGACTACGGTGAACAGTCACACGGCGCGTGTGAAGGGTAGGTGCCGCGGTGACCGCGGATTCCGGGCACGCCAAGTCGGTCGAAGAACCGAACGGGCACCCGACCGGGGGTCTGCCGACCCCTCTCGCCGAGACGCTGCGCTACGGGCCGTTCCACCGCGCATTGCGCGAGTCGATCGCCCACCGGGGCCTCTCGCTGGCACGGCTGCGCGCACATCTCGAACAGCTGGGTGTCCAAGTTGGCCAGTCGACGCTCTCGTACTGGCAACGCGGCCTGCGCCATCCCGAGGTGCCCCGCGCCATCAGCACAGTGCGCGCGCTGGAGACCGTGCTGCGCCTGCCGCCGTCGTCCTTGTTGGACCTCATCGGCCCGCGCAACGCGAACACCTACGCGCCACGGCCCGTCGCGACCTGGCCCGACCACGCACCTCTGCTCGCAACGTTCGACTCCGTACCAGAGGCCGCCCGGGGCAACGCCGACCTCGAAGTGCTCTCCGTGCACGACACCGCCCAGATAGGCATGCACCGCGAGCAGCGGTCCATCACCACGCGGCTCGTCGTGCGCGCGGTGCGCCAGGGACCGGACAGGTACCTGGCGACGCACCACGGCGACGACGGCTCGTTGATCGAGAACGCGATGGTGAGAGCCGGCGAAGGCTGCCGGCAGGGGCGGCTGCGCCGGGAAAGCGCTTCCCGCAACCTCGCCGTGGAGATGCTGTTCGACCGGCGGCTCGCGGCGGGCGAGGAGCACGTCTTCAGCTTCACGATCACCGACGACACCGGCAACGCGACCCCCGGCCACCACCGGACGTTCCGCGACACCTGCGGCTCGTACCTCGTGCAGCTCTCGTTCCACCGGCGGGCGATGCCCGCGCGCTGCATGAAGCAGTTCCTGGCCTCGGCCGACGCGACGCCGGTCGACGTCGACGAGCTGGTGTGCGGGCTCGGCGGCGTCGTCAGCGCGTACTTCGGCGACGTCGGGCCGGGGATCGCGGGCATCGCCGTCGAGTGGAGCTAGGGGCGAGGAAAGCGAGGGAGCTAAAGACCGGCGCTCCGAAGAGCATTCCGGTTCCGGAGTTAGAAGGAAGCTCCCTCATGGCCTCGCTGGGACCACGGTAGCAGCGAGGCCGCTCAATCCGACAGCAGTTTCCCGAGTTCTGACACCGTGGTGACGGTTCCGGTCTCGTCCTGCGTCAATCCGATGCGGAGCACCGGCGAATCCATTGTGGATTCTTTGCGCGCAAACAGGTCCTTCAGCCGCGCCACGGTGAAGTACTTGCGCCGCAACGCCGCCGCGGCGATCAGCTTCACGACGTCGCGGTTCTCCTCGACCCGGTTGCCCCACGACGTGCCGCGCAGGTAGAGGTGCAGCCAGGTGCCGAACCAGGTGTCGCCCTCCCGTTCGAACATCACCGGCAGCGCGACCTTTCCCTTGCCGCGCATGGCGGAGCGCGCCCGCACCGTGCTCGGTTCGAACGGCTTGCCCATCTGGTCGAGGTCGCGGCTCATGAACCCGAACATCGACTCGGCGACGTCGTCGAACCCTTCTCCCGAGAAGATGTTCACCTGCGGCACCACGTACTTGGCGTTCGTGTTGATCCGGTGCACGTCGATGAACTCCGTCGCACCGTTCCAGGCGTCCGTGACGTCGCCCGAGTAGAAGGCGCCGTCCTGTTTCAGCTGCGTCCACGACACCTGCCCCTGGTACTCGAACCTCTCGTCGAGCAGCACCGCGGACAGGTCGTAGTCGGTCCGCTTCGCGTGCTGCCGCCAGTGCACGAAGAACCGCAGCACGTCACCTTCGAGCCAGAACTTCGACCCGCGCGGAAGCACGCCGAAGCCTTCTTCGGTACCGGACACCGGCACCACGACGTCGAGCACCTCGTCGTCCACGACCAGCTCCGAGCACTCCGGCAGCCGGCGGATCAGCTCGTTCTCGACCACCTCGACGATCGCCGCGACCGCCTGGGGATCGAGCGGCTCGCGGGCGTCGTCGGCGATCCACACCCTGCGCGCACGGGTCGGGAAGATGCGGGCAGCGTCCGGCGTCGTGCGGTTCGACAGGTGTTCCAGCACCGAGACGAGCACGCGGCTGGACACCTCCGGCACCGCGGCCTCGACGCGCGCGGCGAGGTTTCCGGCGCCGTTGCGGAGCAACCTGTCGAGCTGCCGCAGCAACAGACCGGGCGCCTTGGCCAGGATCCCGGCGGCGCGGTCGGCGTCGTTCTGCGCGAACGCCAGCTCGACCTGCCCGGCGAACGACCGCGCGACCTTCTCCTTGCGCGCCACCGCGAACACGTCCTGCGCCCGCTCGAACGGGTACTCGTGCGGGTGCAACCGCTCACCGAGCCGCTTCCACGCCTCGCGGTGCTGCCCGACGTCGCCGAGCTTGCTCTCCGCCACCTCGTTCAACGCGCCGAGCAACGCCCTGCGCTCAGGCCGGCGGAACGACCGGAAGCGCGTCGGTTCCACGAGCGTGACGTCTCCCCCGGACGCCTCGGCCGCGAGCCGCAGCACGTCGGTGACGGTGTCGATGTCCTGGAGCGGCCGCTGCGCGACCAGCCGGGCGGCGTTGAGGATCGCCCGGTTCTCCCGGACGGGCACGTCCAGTTCGCCGTCGGGGCACAGCACGGCCAGCTCGCCGAGCAACGCCCTGTCGTTCTCCGCCAACGGAATCGGACTCGTGGCGAGCTCTTCGAAGAGGCGCTGGGCCTCCTCTTCGAGCGTGCCCCCGAGGTGCACGAGCATGATGCGGTCCTTCAACGACGGGATCAGCTCGTCGTGCGCCCGCAGCATCTCCTCGTAGGAGTGCTGGACCCGCCCGTACTTCGGCAGGTCGAGGAGGTTGTTCGTCGGCGCGATGCCCTGCTCCAGCGCGTCCCGCAGGCACTCCCACCAGAACGCGAGGGTGTCCGGCACGTTGTGCGGGAACTCCTTGAAGTACGGGTTGTGCTGCCCGCGCGCACCGATCAGCTCCTTGACCGCGCGCACGACCTCCGCGGCGTAGTCCTCGGCGCCGGCCAGGCCGGAGACGTGTTCGAGCAGCTCCCGCGAGGCCTTGAAACCCGACCTGATCAGCGCGGCGTCCAGCTGCCTCGCGACGGCGGCACCGTCACCCGGCGCACCGTCCGAAGTGGGCACGCGCAGGGTCTTCTTGATGATGGTCGTCCGCACCTGGTCAGTAAAACCCGCACGTCAACGCAATTCCACCCATTTGGGCACGATGTTGTTCGGGCTCCAACGCCTAACGTCAGACTGCATGAACGGTGATCCGTCCACCCCCTACAGCCGCGACCTGGGCGACGAGCTGCGCCAGATCCGCGAGAGCTTCACGACGTTCCGCGGGCGGAAGATCGCCAAGATGCTCGGCTGGGACCCCGGCAAGGTCTCGAACATCGAGCACGGCAAGGTTCGCGCGACCGAGATCGACATCATCCAGTACCTGGGCCGATGCGGCCGTCCTCAGGCGTTCATCGAGGACTTCCTGAGGCGGTACCGCTCCGCCTTCGACCTCTACTTCGTGCAGGTCCCGGACAACCTGCGCACGATGGCGATGGCCGAGTCTGCAGCGGACAAGATCACCACCTACGACCTGGCGAACATTCCAGGCCTGCTGCAGCCCGAGGAGTACGCACGGGCGCTCTACGAGGCACGTGGCGTCCTCACGCCGGACCTGATCGAGGCGGCCATCCGTTTTCGGATGGAACGACAGGCGATCCTGCGACGGCACAACCGCCCGGATTGCACCTTTTACATCCACGAGAATGCTCTGCGGCTCAAGGTCGGCAGCGACGAGGTCATGGAAGACCAACTCTTGAGGCTGCTCTTCCACACCCACGCCATTCGGATCATCCCTGCGGCCAGCGGCCCGGCTGGGGTGCTGCTGGCTCACTACGTGCATTGGCAGTACGAGAAGCGCAGCGACGTGGCCTTCACGGAGACCGACCTCGCGATGGTGTTCGTGCAGGACGACATCGGCGTACGACGCTGCAAGTCGATCTTCGCGAGGCTAGATGCCCTCGCTCTCGATGAGGAACAATCGCGGTCGATGGTGGCGGATCTCGCCAGCCGATCGCGGGAGGACCTCAGTGGCCGGAAACTGCACCTGGCGTAAGAGCAGCTACAGCGGCGGTGACTCTGTCGACAGCGACTGCGTCGAAGTGGCATTCGCCCAAGCCGTGCGCGTGCGTGACTCCAAGAACATCGCAGGTCCCGAGCTGGAGTTCAGCGTCGAGGCTTGGCAGGGATTCATCGAAGCTCGGTAGCCGCTTGCCACGGCAAGCCCTCGGGGCGTGTGCCCTCGTTCGCCAGCAGTTCCCGAAGGGCTTGCCGCACCACGTCGAGTGACACCTCTGAGTCAGCCGGGAACCCGTGCGCCGTCCCGTAGTACAGGTAGCGGACGCCGTCCGGGTTGACCTGTTCTCCCTTGCTGAACCACTCGCCATCATCACCGGCGTAGCGAACAGCGCCAAGCGCGGTGGCCTGGTCAACGCCAACCACCAACTCGTGCGTCGGGTCCTCGTCGACGGACTCGTCCACGGCGTAGACCGTCGCCGACTGGTAGTCCGGCCCTGCGTTCAGCAGCTCAGCAAGAAAGCTGTCGATGTCGTCGTCGCTGCGCAACAAGCTCACGCCTGCGCCATGCTTGTACGAAGCCTCCAAGACATAGCTCATCTCTGGGCTTCCTTCCACCGGTAGGTCTGCTCGCCGCCCGGCCAGTGAATCGTCACGGTTTGACCTGGTTTGAGGATTCTCGACAGAAGGCGGTCGCACGACCATCGGCCTTCATTGCAAGGCTCATTGTCGACGGCGAGCGTAACGTGCTTCGCGGCAGTCCGCGGAGCGCCGCAGCGAGCTTGACCTCGACGTGGGCTGCCACCCACGAGGTGCCACGAGGGGGACCAATTCGAAGTTCCCTGAGGCCGGCTGCGGACAGGTGAGTCGAGCTCCAGCACCTCACTCGTCCGGCCGCTTCCCTCCAAGCGGTTGGCCGCAACGGTCACGTCGGCGTGAATCGCGGACAGCTGACGTTGCAGCTGATCAATCCCGTTGATGACTTGGCTGAACCAGTCGAGCACCCGATGGAATTCGGCTTGACCGCTTCCCGCCGAGAACTGCTCGATGAGGCTGCGGGCTTCCTCAGCGGCGTCAAGTACATCTGGCCGGCGTTGGGCGGGCAAGACGTCAGCTGAGCCCGTCGGGCACCGGCAGGTCCAGCGCAGCGAGGAACCGCCGAGTCTTGACCTCGACGAACACCTCACCGTCGTCGATCTCGTCGATGTCCTCGGACTCGTTCCACTCGAACGCGTTCGGGTCCTCGTCCTCGGCCAGGAACGCGAGCAGCTCCGCCTGCTTGGCCGGAACGTCACCGCCGGAGTTGAGCGACGCCCACCACTCGGCCAGCCCCGCGGCCTCCCGCAGGACGTCGGTCGGGTCGGAGGCGCTGGGGTTCTCGAAGTACGTTCGCGGCGTCAGGCCCAGGTAGGCGACACCGGAGCCGGTGCCGGCCGGGGCGTAGACGACCGACGTGATGTCGCTGTCGTGGATGTCGATCCACAGGAACGGCTCCGCGAGGGGCGGCAGTTCGCCCTCGGACAGCGTCTTCCAGGAACCGTGCTCGTAGGCGTAAGTGCCGAAGAATCCCACGGTGAACATGAAACAGGGGCCTCCCGCGACGCGCGCGGGAGGCCCCTGTCAACTACGTCAGTAGCGGTAGTGCTCCGGCTTGAACGGGCCCTCGACGTCGACGTCGATGTACTCGGCCTGTTCCTTGGTGAGCTTGGTCAGCTCGCCGCCGAGCGCCTCCAGGTGGATGCGCGCGACCTTCTCGTCCAGCACCTTGGGCAGGCGGTAGACCTCGTTGTCGTACTCCTTGAACTTGGTGAACAGCTCGATCTGAGCGATCACCTGGTTCGAGAAGGAGTTCGACATCACGAACGACGGGTGGCCCGTGGCGTTGCCCAGGTTCATCAGGCGGCCCTCGGACAGCACGATGATCGTGCGGCCCGACGGGAAGACCCACTCGTCGACCTGCGGCTTGATGTTGTTCTTGCGGATGCCGGGGTAGCGCTGCAGACCGGCCATGTCGAGCTCGTTGTCGAAGTGGCCGACGTTGCCCAGGATCGCCTGGTGCTTCATCTGCGCCATGTGCTCGACGGTGACGACGTCCTTGTTGCCGGTCGTCGTGATGATGATGTCCGCGATCGGCAGGACCGACTCGAGCTTCGCGACCTGGTAGCCGTCCATGGCGGCCTGCAGGGCGCAGATCGGGTCGATCTCGGTGACGATGACGCGGGCACCCTGGCCGCGCAGGGACTCGGCGGAGCCCTTGCCGACGTCGCCGTAACCGCAGACGACCGCGACCTTGCCGCCCATGAGGACGTCGGTGCCGCGGTTGATGCCGTCGATCAGCGAGTGGCGGATGCCGTAGCGGTTGTCGAACTTCGACTTGGTGACGGCGTCGTTGACGTTGATGGCCGGGAAGAGCAGCTCACCGGCGGCGGCCAGCTGGTACAGGCGCATGACGCCCGTCGTGGTCTCCTCGGTGACGCCGCGGATGCCCTCGGCGATGTTCGTCCACTTCTTGCCGTCCTTCTCGAGCGACGCGCGGAGCGTGTCGAGAACGATCGTGTACTCCTCCGAGTCGTCCTCGGTGGCCGCCGGAACGACACCGGCCGCCTCGTACTGGACGCCCTTGTGGACGAGCAGGGTGGCGTCGCCACCGTCGTCCAGGATCATGTTCGGGCCCTTGCCGTCCGGCCAGGTGAGCATCTGCTCGGCCGTCCACCAGTACTCCGGCAGGGTCTCGCCCTTCCAGGCGAAGCAGGAGACGCCCTTGGGCTCCTCCTCCGTGCCGTGCGGGCCGACGACGACGGCAGCCGCCGCGTGGTCCTGCGTCGAGAAGATGTTGCAGGAGGCCCAGCGCACCTCGGCGCCCAGGTCAACCAGGGTCTCGATGAGGACGGCCGTCTGGATCGTCATGTGCAGCGAGCCGGAGATGCGGGCGCCCTTGAGCGGGTACACCCCGGAGTACTCGCGGCGGAAGGCCATGAGGCCGGGCATCTCGTGCTCGGCCAGCCGGATCTCCTTGCGGCCGAACTCGTGGAGCGACAGGTCGGCCACTGCGAAGTCGATGCCGTTGCGGGTCTGCAACCGTTCCGCGGTCATTACGAAGTCCTCCAGGGCACTTCAGCGAGGGTGTCGTCCGACCATACCGCCCGCTGATGCACCACTATGTCCCCCACGTTGGGTGAGGGAGGTCTCGGGTGTTGCTTACCGGCCCGGACACACGTGTCGTCGAACTGCGCGTCCACGGCGTCCAAGGAACGACGCCGCAGACGCTCGTCGACGCCGTTGCGGCCGTGGACGTTGCGGGGGACGGACTCGGACGGATCGTGCGTCCGGCCGACAGACTCCGCAGGCCCGCGCCTGGTCCAGTCTTGCAGACCGAGGGCCGTCCCATCCCCCGCGTGGTCGAGGGGTATCTGTGGGGTGGAATGACGTCCGGCGGTGTGGCCAAGGCCACGTGGGCGCTGCTCTTCCCGTTCAGCATCGCGAACGTCGCGCACTGGATGCTCCCTCCCGTCCCGGAGCAGAACCTGCCCGCTCACCTGCTCGGAATCGGTCTGCGGTCGTTGTTGCGGGTGTTCGCGCTGCTGCTGACGGCGTTGCTGGTCGCGCAGATCTCGGTGGTCAGCCTGGACCTGCTCGCCGCCCAGTGCCTGCGGCCCGCCACCGCGTGTCTGACCAGCATTCCGGGCGACGTGCGCGCCTTTCCCTGGTTCCGGACCTTCCTGGGGTTGCTGCCGATTCTGATGGTGATCGCGGTGATGCGGCGCGTCTCGCACGTCGAGTGGCGGATCGAGCGCAAGGAGATCGCCGACGCCGAGGAGAAGGACAAGCAGCCTCCGTCGGGGCTGCCCGGCGCGCACGTGGCGACGGACCCGGACACGGCGGCGTTGCGGTCGCTGCACGTCGTGGCCGCGCTCGCGGTGACGTCGCTGATCGCGCTGGGCGGACCGTTGCAGCAGCTCACGGCCGCCGGCGGCATGGGCGTCGCGATCACGGTGGCGTGGACTGTGTCGTTGGTGCTCGTAGGTGTGTCCGTGCTCGGCGTCTTGTTGTTGGACGACCCCACGGGCGGTGCGCCTCATCGTGGCGGACGGTGGCTGCGCGCGGCGTTGAGCCGCAAGCCCCGGCGGCTGCTGCTGGTGTTCTCGCTGCTTCTGGTGCTGACGACGCTGGGACTGCAGGAGCAACTGCCGTTGCGGGTGCCCGGCGCGGACGTGACCGTGCAGGTCGTGGCGTTGCTGATGGCGTTCGTGCTGGTGCTGTTCGGGCTGCTGCTCGTGCCCGCGGCGCTGCTGGCCCGCAAGACGTGGCGCTCGTTGCCGCGCGAACTGCGGCCGTGGGCCGGCGGCTGGTTCGCGGCGCCGGTGCTGGCGATCGCCGGGCTGCTCGGCGGCGGCTTCGGCGCCGGGGTGGCGTTGCCGGTGCGCAAGGCGCTGGGCGACGAGCTGCACCTGCCGCTCGGGTACACCTACATCACCCTGCTGTGGGGCGTGGCGGGGGTATTGGCGCTGCTGAGCATGCTCGCGGTGGCCTCGTTCACCGGTGCCGTGCGGTGGCGGGCGTTCCGCAAGGGCAAGGTGTGGGCGCGTGAGGCTTCGCTGCTGCACTCCGGCCGGATGCGCGACCTCCGCATGGCGACGCGGGCGTGGTGGTGGGCCCGCTGGGAACGCAACCACGGCCATCACATGATCCTGATCGTCGCGTCCGTGCTGGTGGTCGGCGCCGTGCTGGCCTCCTTGCAGCGGCTGCGCGACGTGGAGCTGGCTTCGTGGACGTATCCCTTCTCGGCTTTCGGCGTGTTCGTGCTCGGTCTGCTGGCCGTGTCGTTGCTGCGCGCGGTGTACCTGGCGGCGCGGCAGCCGGAGTCGGGACGGCGGCTCGGCATCATCGCGGACATCGCGCAGTTCTGGCCGCGTGAGGCGCATCCGATCGTGCCTCCCTGCTACGCGCTCAAGGTCGTGCCGGAACTCGTAGCCCGCGTGCAGGACCACCTGCGCGACCCCGGCACCCGCGTCGTCCTCTGCGGCCACTCGCAGGGCTCCCTGCTGGTCGCCGTCGCCGCGGCCCGCCTGCTGGAGGACCTGCCTCCGCACGACCGCGAGCGGATCGGCCTGCTGACGGCCGGTTCGCAGCTGCAGTGGGCCTACCCGCGGGCGTTCCCGGCCGTGGTGCCGCACGCGTCGCTGGCCCGGCTGGCCGGCGGGCTGGACGGACGCTGGCGCGCGCTGTGCCGGGGCACGGATCCGCTGGGCGGCGCGGTGACGACGTGGCGGCGGCAGGTGTTCGACGGCATGTTGCTCGGCGTCGGCTACCGCGAGGACGGATCCGAGGGTGCCTTGGCGCCTGCCCTGCGCGGGCCCACCGGGGCGTTGGTGCTGGGTGGCGACCACTGGCTGCCGGATCCGCAGCGGGGGCCGTTCCCCGGACGGCGGTGGCGGTCCGGGGTGTCGGCGCACTCCGACTACACGTCGGACCCGGAGTGGGACCGGGCGGTGGCGATCGCGGCGGGGCTGCTGCAGGTGGACGCGCCGGAGTCGCCTTCGCTGCCGTTCGCGCGGAAGCCGGCAACCCGGTCTCGGGACGCGCTGGGAGGCTCCTGACGTGAGGGAGCACATCGACGACCCCATGGCAGAAGCGGTGATCAGATGGCGGACGGCGGAGCAGGGCGGGCGGCGATCCGGTCCGCCCACGGCCCCCGTCTACATGGCCACGGCGGTGTTCACGCCGGGTGACGCGCACATCAGCGTCCTGATCGAACAGCTCGATGTGCGCGAGGACGAAAGCCGCACCTGCAAGGTCGACTTCCTCGTGCGCGAACTGGCCAGGCCCGCTCTGGTCCCCGGCGCGAGGATGCTGGTGATGGAAGGGCCCAGAGTGGTGGCGGAAGCGGACATCCAGGTCGTCCACGCTGGGTAATCTGCGGACCATGCTGACTGGGGATCTTGTTCGACTGCGGCCCGTCGAGCCGGAGGACGCCGACGCGTTCCACCGCTGGCACAACGACGAAGAAGTGATGCGGTGGCTGCAGAGCTACTTCCACTCGTCGCTGGCGTCGGCGCGCAGACGCTTCGCCGACCGTCAGGAGAACTCGTACGAGAAGGTCACCTTCTGCATCGAGACGTTGAAGGACGGCAAGCTCATCGGCGTCGTCGTGCTGCGGGACGCGGATCCGATCAACGCGCGGGCCGAGGTCGACGTCTACATCGGCGAGAAGGACCACTGGGGCGGTGGCTACGGCACCGATGCCCTGCGCACGGCCTGCCGGTACGGGTTCGACACCATGCGGCTGCACTCGATCGAGCTCGGCGTCGTGGAGGCGAACACCCGCGCCATCCGGTCCTACGAGAAGGTCGGGTTCCAGGTCGACGGGCGGTTCCGGCAGTCGTTCTTCCGCGACGGCGAGTGGCACGACGCGCTGCTGATGTGCGTGCTGAAGGACGAGCTCAAGTGAGTGCGGGCGCGAGGTGGCCGATCGCCTCGCGCAGGTGATCTTCGACCGAGCCCGCCGAGACGACGACCAGTCCGGACGGGCGCAGGTCGACCCACCGCCGCACGGCCAGGCGGGCGGCCGCCGACACCGCGGCCGCCAGCACTTCGGCGCCCTCGTCGGACTTGCCGAGCCTCGAGGCGATCACGTCGGCGATCGGCGGTTCCAGTTCCGCCACCGAGTCGAGGTAGGCCGCGCGCAACGCCGGTGTCGAGGTGATCAGCGCGAGGGCCTCGGTCGGTGGTTCGCGGTACTGCTCGGCGAACGCGGCGACGATCGAGTCGACCAGGGGCTCGTCGGAGGGCCTGGCGCGCAACGCTTCCGCGACCTGGAGCGCTCGCGTGGCCGTGATGCCCGCGACGATCGCGTGCTCTCTGCTGGCGAAGTAGTTGTTGTAGGTGCGCGGCGAGACGTTCGCCGCCTCGGCGATCTCGTCGACGCGCACCTCGTCCACGCCCTTCTCCAGGGCGAGCCGCAGGGCGGCGGCCGACAGCGCCGCTCGGGTCTCGATCTTCTTGCGCTCGCGCAGTCCCACGGCGATCACTGTAGAGACCTGTTGCGACACGATCACTACCGATTGACTTTCGATAGATGACTACCGATACTCGATGCATGATTTCTGAACGTTGGGCGGTGACGGCGCTCCGGGTGTTCCTGGTGGCGCTGTTCGGGATCCTCGTGATGCTGGAGACGTTCTCGATCCCCGGCCAGTACGCGCACATGGCTCAGCAGAACCCGGACGAGGCCCATCTGAGGTGGCCCTCGACGATCGTGTCGATCTTCTGGATCGTGTGCGTGCAGGTGGTGATCGTGGCCACCTGGAAACTGCTCACGCTGGTGCGCAAGGATCTGATCTTCACCGAAGGCGCGATCAGGTGGGTCAACGTGATGGTGTGGGCGATCGCCGCGGCGTGGGCCGTGCTCGTGGGCGTGTTCATCTGGGTCGGCGTCAACGCCGACGACCCGGGGGTGATCGTGTTGTTCTTCCTGTTCACGTCGGCGGTCTCGGTGGTCGGGCTCGTGCTCGTGGTGATGCGGGCGCTGCTCAAGCGCGCCACGGAACTGCGGGCTGACATGGAATCGGTGATCTGATGGCCATCGTCGTGCGCATCGACGTCGAGCTGGCCAAGCGCAAGATGAGCGTCGGCGAGTTCGCGGAGAAGGTCGGGCTGACGCCCGCCAACGTCGCGGTGCTGAAGAACGGGCGCGCGAAAGCCGTGCGGTTCAGCACCCTGGAGGCCATGTGCCGGGTGCTGGAATGCCAGCCGGGTGACCTCCTCGAGTTCGTGGACGACGAGGAATCCGCCTAGCCCAGCCGTTTCGCCAGTCGGTCGGCGGCTTCGAGCCGCTCCGACTCGGCGAGCAGGCCCACCGGTGCCAGCACGTAGTCGCGGTCGACGGTGATCTCGGCGGCCTTGAGCACCGGCCGCAGCACCGGGTCGGCCCGCAGCGCCTCGACGATCGGCCCGATGTCGGGCGTGTGCCGGAAGACTCCGCCCGACAGCACCAGCAGGCCCGCCCCGTGTGGTCCGAGCTGGCCGTCGACCTGCCTGAGATGCCTGCGCACGGCCAGGATCGCCGCGAACGACGCCAGCTTCACGTCGACCGCCGGGTCGTCCGCGAGCCAGTCGACGTTCTCGGCGCGGAACTGCGCCTCCGCGGTCAGGTCCTCGGTCGTCAGGCGTTCGGTCAGCGCTTCTTTCACCACGCCCGGCGCGGACCAGCGCATGCCCAGATCGCCCTCGACGGTGCGCCGGTCCGGCGGCAGCGCGACCGTCCTCTCCAGACCTTCACTGTCCGCAGTGGACACCGCCGAGTACACGTCCGTGGTCGCGCCACCGACGTCCACCACCAGCACGGCACCTTCGCGATCCTGTGCGGCCAACCGGGAAACGCCTGCCAGCACGGCATCCGGCGTCACGGCCCGCACGAGCTGACGGAACCTCGGGCCCCTCGAAAGCCCCTTGCCGCCGATCACGTGCTGGAGGAACGCCTCGCGGATCGCCCTGCGTGCGGGTTCCGGGGCGAGCTGACCGACGTCCGGCAGCACGTTCGGACAGGCCACCACGGTGCGCTTCGCCAGCAGTTCCAACGCTTCCGGCTGCGCCTCGACGTTGCCGGCCAGCACGATCGGCACGGCCACGCGGGCGAGCTTCCCGGCGTTGTGCAGCAGGACCGACCGATCACCACCGTCCGTGCCGCCGACCAGCAGGACCAGGTCAGAGGCCGACGCGCGCAACGCCCTCACGTCGACCGGGCCCGCGCTGACGTGCACGATCTTGGCGCCCGCGCTGAGCGCGACCCGGTAGCCGGCCTCGGCGCTCACCACCCGTTCCTGGCCGACGACGGCGAGCCTGAGGCCGCCGCCCGCGGAGGAGCACGCGAGGATCTCGCCGTCGCCGACCTCTTCGCGCAGCGCGTCGATGCCCCGCAGCACCTCCGGCGGCGTGGTCGGGTGCTGCCCGGTCCTGACCAGCTCGCCCTCTCCGGTGATGAGAGCGGCCTTGGTCCAGGTGGAACCGACGTCGAGACAGAGGATCACGGGGTTAGCTTGCCACCATGAAGCTCACACCCAAGGTGATCCTCGAAGGCACGCGGCTGACCGGCAAGACGGATCTGGCCTTCGCGTTGAACGAACACCCTCGTCTGGTCGGTCACCGCAGGTACCGGTACCACTCACCGTTGATCTCGGGTGAGTGGAGCGGTTTCAGCAACGAGCCGTGGGGCCGTGGGCTGATCGACTTCGCGCCGGAGGAGACCGCGCACGCGATGGAGACCTACGAGACGTGGGCGCGGATGTTCGAACTGCAGCGCTACTACTCGTGGATCGTCGACCGGTTCCACCTGTCCACGTTGGCGTACCAGGCGCGGCAGGGGCGCGACTTCGACTTCGGCTGGCTGGAGGAGAGACTGAAGCCGCTCAACTTCGCGATCGTGCTGTGCACACGGCCTGAGGACACGTTCGAGGCGGCACGGGAAGAACGGCTGAAGATCAGCGCGAACCCGAAGCAGTACGTCTCGCTGGAGCCGTTCGTCGAGGAGCAGCGCCAACTCCGCGAGCTCGCGGCGAAGTCGATCCTGCCGGTGCTGGAGCTCGACGTGACGCGGCAGGGCCCGGACGACGTGGCGCAGTGGCTGGACGAGCATGGGTTGCTGACGCTCTAGTCGTCGGCCTTCTCGTGCACGACCTTCATGAACGACCCGAGCTGCGCGAGCTGCTCCGGCGTGAAGAGGTCGATGAGGTATTCGCGGACAGTCCCGACGTGGCCGGGCGCGGTGGTCCGCAGCAGGTCCTTGCCCGCGTCGGTGAGCACGGCGAGGATGCCGCGCTCGTCGGACTCGTGCGGCTCGCGCCGCACGAGTCCGGCCTTCTCCAGCTTGCCGATCTGGTAGGTCAACGAGCTCTTCGACACCACGACCCTGCGCGCGAGTTCGGTCATGCGCATGCGGTTGTCCGGCTGTTCGGACAGCACGATCAGCACGTTGTACTGCGCGTGCGAGAGGCCCGCGTCGCGCTGCAACTGCTGTTCGATCTGCCTCTCGAGGAGGTGGTAGGCCTGGACGAAGTGGTGCCAGGCCGTCGCCTCCTCCTCGGAGAGCCACCGCGCGTTTTCCATGGTGCGCAGGTTAGTTGGTGACGAGCTAGATGCCGGGCTCTTCGCCGTGCTTGACCACCGGTTCGGGTTCGACCTTGCCCTGGCCCGTCTTGCCCAGCACCGAATTGCGTCGGCTGTAGACGAAGTAGACGACCACACCGAGCGCCATCCAGATGAGGAACCGGATCCACGTGAGCGCGGTCAGGTTCAGCATCAGCCACAGGCAGGCGAGGATCGCGAGGATCGGCACCAGCGGCACGAGCGGCACGCGGAAGCCGCGCGACAGGTCGGGCCTCGTCTTGCGCAGCACCAGCACACCCGCCGAGACGAGGATGAACGCGAACAGCGTGCCGACGTTCACCATCTCTTCGAGCTTGCCCGCCGGGAAGAAGCCGGCGGCGACCGCGACGAGCACACCGATGATGATCGTGATGCGCGTCGGCGTGCCGTGGCTGCCGGTCTTGGCGAGCTTGCGCGGCAGCAGTCCGTCGCGCGACATCGCGAACAGCACGCGGCTCTGGCCGAGCATCAGCACCATGACGACCGTGGTCAGACCGGCGAGCGCACCGACCGAGATCACCGTTGCCGCCCAGTCGACCCCGTTGTCCGAGAACGCCTTGGCGAGCGTCGCGCGCGTGCCGTCCGGCTGCGTGGCGAGTTCCGTGTACGGCACCATGCCGGTGATCACCAGCGTGACGGCGACGTACAGCACCGTGACGATGGCCAGCGAGCCGAGAATGCCGCGCGGCACGGCCTTCTGCGGGTTCTTCGTCTCCTCCGCCGTGGTCGCCACGACGTCGAATCCGATGAACGCGAAGAACACGATGCTCGCCGCGGCCAGCATGCCGAGCACGCCGTAGGTGCTGCCCGAGTAGCCGGTGATCAGCGAGAACAGCGACTGCTCGACCCCGGTGTGCGCGGCAGGACCACCACCTTCGGCGGCAGGCGGGATGAACGGCGAGTAGTTCTCGGCCTTGATGTAGGTGATGCCCAGCACGATCACGAGCAGCACCACCGCGACCTTGATGGCCGTGATGACCGCGCTGACCCGCGAACTCAGCTTCGTACCGATGACGAGGAGCGCAGTGAGCACCGCGACCAGGAGCACGGCGCCCCAGTCGAACTTGATGCCGCCGCCCACCTCGGTCTTCACGTCGAGACCCATGAGCCCCAACGTCGTCTGCAGGTAGGCCGACCACCCCTTGGCGACCGCGGCCGAGCCGACCGCGAACTCCAGCACCAGGTCCCACCCGATGATCCACGCGGCGAACTCGCCGAACGTCGCGTAGGAGAAGGTGTACGCGCTACCCGCGACCGGCACCGTCGAGGCGAACTCGGCGTAGCACAACGCGGCCAGCGCACAGGCGATCGCCGCCAGCACGAACGACAGCGAGACCGACGGCCCCGCGATGTTGCCCGCGGTGCTCGCGGTGAGCGTGAAGATGCCGGCACCGATGACGACCGCCACACCGAAGACCGTGAGGTCCCACGCCGTCAGATCCTTGCGGAGCTTGGTGCCCGGCTCGTCCGTGTCCGCGATCGACTGCTCGATCGACTTCGTGCGCCACAACCCGTTCCCCGGCACGGTGCATACCTCCTTGATGGAACCTGAATTGGCCCACCCTAGAGGTAACCACCAGGTGAGATGCCCATAGCTCGATGGCCGCGGGTTGCGCCGAACGGTTGTTCCGGACGGTGATCACACTGGTCACGGGTGATCGCCGTGCCCCACTCGCCCGATGGCTGCCGCTGCCGACGTGATGGGGATCGTGACGGGCGTCATCGGCTTGGTCGTGGGATTGATCTCGCTGTAGCCGCAGATCCGTTCGGACGTCCGGGTCAACGACGCGCCCCGCCGCGAGGCGCCAGGACCTGCCGCCAGGATCCACCTGGCGACATCAGCTCTTCGGCGGCGTGTTCCTCGCAGCGGTCACCCTGCTCGTCGTGTTCATCGACCGGTACCGCACCCGCGACACCCGCTGACACGACGAAGCCGCCCCGGGCAGAACACCCGGAGCGGCTTCGAAGAACGTCAGATCAGGAGCTGGAGACCGTGGACCGGTCCAGGTCCGGCTCCAGGTAGATCAGCCGGGCGTGCGGCACCTTGGCCCGCACCCGCTGCTCCGCGTCGTTGATCGCCTGAGCCACCTCGTCGAGCGACAGCTGCGGCGCCAGCGCGATCTTCGCCGCGACCAGCAGCTCCTCCGGCCCGATGTACTGCGTCTTGATGTGGATGACCCGCTGGACCTTGCCGGCGGCCAGCTCGTCGATGATCACGTCGAGGTCCTTGTCGGCCGCGCCCTCACCGATCAGCAGCGACTTCATCTCGATGATCAGGATGATCGCGATGATGCCGAGCAGCACACCGATGGCGATGGTGCCGAGCGCGTCGAAGACCGGGTTGCCGGTGATCGTCGCGAGGCTGACGCCGATCAGCGCCAGCACCAGGCCGATCAGCGCGCCCGCGTCCTCCAGCAGCACGACCGGCAGTTCCGGCGTGCGGGAGTTGCGGATGAACTGCCACCAGGTGGCGTCACCCTTGATCTTCTTCGACTCGACGATCGCGGTGTAGAAGCTGTAGCACTCCAGGCCGATCGCGACCACGAGGATGCCGACCGCCACCAGCGGGCTGGAGAGCTCCTCGGGGTGCTGCAGCTTGTGGATGCCCTCGTACAGCGCGAACACCGAGCCGAGGGTGAACAGCATCAGCGCCACCACGAACGACCAGAAGTAGCGGTCGCGGCCGAAGCCGAACGGGTGGAGCCTGGTCGCCTTGCGCTGGGCCGTCTTCTGGCCGAGCAGCAACAGGCCCTGGTTCGACGTGTCGGCGACCGAGTGCACCGACTCGGCGAGCATCGACGACGAGCCGGTGATCAGGAATCCGATGAACTTGGCCACCGCGATTCCGGCATTCGCGACCAAGGCCGCGACAATGGCCTTGGTTCCGCCCCCTGCTGACACGCCTGTCTCCTCGCAACAAGTCCGGTTTGTCCGGTCGTGAACCTTAGTCTGTTCCGGCCGTGGCGCGGAAAAGTTCAGCGGATTCAACACCATCCGGTCGCAGCAGCACGGCCGGATCCGACGCGGGGAGCCACACGGACTCGCCACGCGCCAGCCGCAACTCCTCGCCACGGGCGTTGGTGAGTACCACGGCGCCCTCGGTGCAAATCATGATCTGCGGACCCTCGTGGTCGATCCGGGTCTCGTGGGCCAGGTCCAACCTGGACAGTTCGAACTCCGGCGCGGGTGTGCGGTACACGCGGACGCCGGGCTGGACCTCCTCGCCCAGCAGCACTTCCATGTCACCGCACGTGAAGTCGAGCACTCGCAGCAGCTCGGGCACGTCGACGTGCTTCGGAGTGAGGCCGCAGCGCAGGACGTTGTCCGAGTTCGCCAGGATCTCGATGCCGGTGCCCCGCAGGTAGGCGTGCAGGTTGCCGGCGGGCAGGTGGATGGCCTCGCCCGGCTGCAGCACGATGCGGTTCAGCAGCAGCGCCGCGAGCACGCCCGCGTCGCCGGGGTAGGACTCGCCCAGCTCCAGGATCGTGCGGCACTCCAGGTCGAACTCGCCGTGCTCCTTCACGTGCAGCACGCACGCGTCCAGCACCTGCGGGAGCAGCGTCGACAGCGACGTCTGCGGCAGCGTGATCAGCATCGTGAACAACGCGCGCAGGCCTGACGAGTCCGGCTGCGCGACCAGCATCTCGGTGTACGGCGAGAGTGCGGGCGCGTCCAGCGAGCGCAGCAACGAGACCGTCCGCGACGGCTCGCGGAAGCCTGCCAGGGCGTGGAACTCGGTCAGGGCGCAGACCAGTTCCGGCTTGGCGGCCGGGTCCTTGTAGTTGCGGACCGCGGCGTCGAGCGGAACGCCGCGGCGCTCCTCGGCCGCGAAGCCCTCCGCCGCCTGCTGGGCCGACGGGTGTGCCTGCAGGCTCAGCGCCTCGTCGGCGGCGAGCACCTTGAGCAGGAACGGGAGCCTGCTGCCCCACCTCTGCGCCACGCGCGGGCCGAGCTGGCCGTCGGGGTCCGCCGTCAGCAGGTCGAGCAGCGAGCGCTCGATCCCGTCCGCGCCACGGACGCGGGACGGGTCGCCGGGGTGGGCGCCCATCCACAGTTCGGCCTCGGGATGGGGTGCGGGCACCTCCTTCCCGAGCAGCTCGGCGATGGCCGTGCGCGAACCCCACGCGTACGGCCTTACCGCGTTGTGCAGCAGGTCCACTTCTAAGTCAGCTCCCAAATCAGTACGGGTTGCCGCCGAGAGTCCCGGCGGCGAGCCCGAGGTACAGCGCGGCCAGTTCGAAGCGCAGCGCGAGCAGCGCGGCGCTGACCGCGTCGCCTCCCGCCACCTCGACGGCCGGCTCCAGCACGTCCGCGCCCGGCAGGGCGTCCTCGGCGGCGTGGCGCACGGCATCGGCCACGGGGCCTTGGCGCACGGCCAGCAACAGCACGCGCACGAGTCCGCTGCCCGGCTCGTCGTCCGGGTCGGCGAAGAGGTCCGCACCCGAGGTCCCCTGCACCGCGCGGCGGTGCAGGACCGGGCGGGTCAGCGCCTGCGAGTACCCGGCGACGTCGCAGGCCACGCCGGCGAAAGCTCCCAGCACGCCGGCGCCGTGCACACCGATCGACGTGGCGACCTCGTCGAGGCCCCACAGCAGCGGCGTGCGGTCGGCGACGCGCAACGCGAGCGACTTCGCCGGGTTCACGAACGACTCGTGCATCGGGTGGTCGCGCTCGGCCTCGCGGTCGAGCTCGTCGGCGATCAGTTCGACGTCGGCCTTGAGCAGGCCGAGCGAGTGCAGCACCAGCAGCCACGCGGCGAACGCGCGCGGGAAGCTGAAGCCCGGTGGTACGTCGATGCGGGGCGGCAGCAGCACGGCACGGCCGGCGGCGGCCGCGGCGATCGGACCGGAGTCCGGCGCCGTCAGCAGTGTGCGGGCGCCCCTGCGGACGGCCCGGTCGATCGACTCGGCGAGCACCCGGTCACCGGGGTCCTCGGTGTGGGCCAGCACCACGTCGAGAGCGCCCACCCACGGCGGCACCTCGTCGGACACCACGACCGGCACCGAGCAGCCGGGACCGAGCAACGCCATGACGACGGCGGCGACGGCGACCGAGTGGCCGGGCCGGGTGATGAGCACCACCGCGCGCGGGCGTTCGGCGAAGATCCGCTCCACCCCCGCCTCGGCCGCGGCCTCGGCGGTGGAACGGACCTGTGCCCCCGCGCGTGCGGCGGCGCGCAGCCAGCCGCCCGTGTCGGCGTCGGCGAGGCGGCTCTGGTCGTCGAGCAGCGTGTCGTCGAGCACCTACGTCACCCAGCCGACGGCGGCTCGACCGCCTCGTCCAGCAGCAGGACCGGAATGCCGTCGCGCACGGGGAACGAACGACCACACGCAGTGCACGTGAGGAAGTCCGCCTCCGGGTCGGACGGCGTACCGACCTGCAGCGGCGCGTGCTCGGGGCACGGGCAGGCGAGGATTTCCAGCAACTGCTCTTCGAGCTTGACGGCCACGATGTTCTCCTCAGGCCCGCACGATCGCGAGGACCTCGTCGCTGAGCGCGGCGACGGCCTCGGGGGTGGCGGCTTCGACGTTCAGGCGCAGCAGCGGCTCGGTGTTCGAGGCACGCAGGTTGAACCACGACCCGTCCGCCAGCTGCACGGTGAGACCGTCCAGCTCGTCGATCGTGACGCCGTCCTTGGAGCCGTACGCGTCCTTGATCGCGGCGATCCGACCGGCCTGGTCGGTGACCGTCGAGTTGATCTCACCGGAGGCTGCGTAGCGGTTGTAGATCGAGGTCAGCGCAGACAGCGGGCCGTCCTGCTCACCGAGCGCGGCCAGCACGTGCAGCGCGGCCAGCATGCCGGTGTCGGCCTTCCAGAAGTCGCGGAAGTAGTAGTGCGCGGAGTGCTCGCCACCGAAGATGGCGCCGGTCCTGGCCATCTCCTCCTTGATGAACGAGTGGCCGACGCGCGTGCGCACGGGCTTGCCGCCGTGCTCGGCGACGATCTCCGGCACGGCGTGCGAGGTGATCAGGTTGTGGATGATCGTGCCGCCGGGGTCCTTCGCGAGTTCGCGCACGGCCACCAGCGCGGTGATCGCCGACGGGCTGACCGGGTCGCCGTTCTCGTCCACGACGAAGCAGCGGTCCGCGTCGCCGTCGAACGCGACACCGGCGTCGGCACCCTCTGCCTTCGTGCGGGCCTGCAGGTCGACGATGTTCTTGGGGTCGAGCGGGTTCGCCTCGTGGTTCGGGAAGCTGCCGTCCAGCTCGAAGTACATGGGGATCACCTCGATGGGCAGGCCCTCGAAGACCTGCGGCACCGTGTAGCCGCCCATGCCGTTGCCCGCGTCCACCACGATCTTGAGCGGGCGGATGTTCTTCAGGTCGACCAGGTCGTTGAGGTACGCCGCGTACTCGACGAGCATGTTGCGCTCCTCGAACGTGCCGGGCTCGACGCCCTCGACGTCGGGGACCTGGTTCTCGGCGTCCTGGCGGATCTGCGCGAGACCCGTGTCCTGGCCGACCGGCGAGGCACCCGCGCGGCACATCTTGATGCCGTTGTACTGCGCCGGGTTGTGGCTCGCGGTGAACATGGCGCCGGGCAGGTCGAGCTTGCCGGACGCGAAGTAGAGCATGTCGGTGCTGGCCAGGCCGATGCTGATCACGTTGACGCCCTGGGCCTGAGCACCCTCGGCGAACGCACGGGACAGCCCCGGCGAGGAGTCACGCATGTCGTGACCGATCACGATCGCCGGTCCACCGACCAGGCGCGCGAAGGCGGCGCCGAAGTCGCGGACCAAGCCGGCGTCCAGCTGTTCGCCGACCACCCCGCGGATGTCGTACGCCTTGACGATGCCGGACAGGTCACGCACGCCGCACACTCCCGAAACTCGCTCTTGACGGCCACTGCCAGGGCAGCCTACCGGCGAGAAGATTAGTGGTGCGTGTGGTCAGTCAGTCCTCGTGCGGATCGGGCAATACCCGCAGGTGGCCACGCCGATGAGAGCCCGCAGGCACATCGGGCAGCTTCGGGCTCACATCAGCCCGCCCAGCCTCCCGCACGGCCTCGGCCAGGGCCGTCAGGTCGTCCACAGTCGGCTCGGGCGCCGCGAACTCACCCTGATGCCTCACGACCTCCCAACCCCGCGGCGCAGTGAGCCGCAAGGCGTGCTCCTCGCACAGGTCGTAGCTGTGCGGTTCGGAGTACGTGGCAAGCGGCCCGACGACCGCGGTGGAGTCCGCATAGGCGTAGGTGAGCGTGGCGACAGCCGGGTTAGCACACCCGGTTCGCGAGCACCGTCTCACGCTCCGCACGATCGGGGACGATAGCGCGTCCTCGGGAGGCTGTGTGTGAGGCACGCTGTGTTTAGTCGTCAGGGGTAGCAACTAGGCTGCTTGGTTGTGGTGATGGCACGGGGTTCTCAGCGGCAGGGTTCGCCGCGCCGACGCAACCGCGACCGGCACGGACGGGGCCTGCGCGGCCCTCTCTACCCGGCCACGCTCCCGGCGGCCCGCTCCCGGGCCGAACGCTTCGACGCCCTGGTCATCGAGGCCCTGGAGCCCATCGAGGCGCGCTGGCGCACCGAACTCACACAACTGGACGTGGCAGTCGACGACGTGCCGGACGTCCAGGTGGAGGGCGAGGACGGCGTGGTGGAGGACGGCAACGTCCCCCTGGCCCGCCTGCTGCCCGCGGGCTCGGACAACCGCGCCCGCATCGTCCTGTACCGCCGCCCGCTGGAAGCCCGCGCGAAGGACGGCGCCGACCTGTCCGACCTGGTGCACGACGTGCTGGTGGAGCAGATCGCGAACTACCTGGGCCTCGACCCGGACGTGGTGGACGAGGGCTGAGACCCCTCTCACACCCCGCAGTTCAGCGCGCCCACGCGCCCTGATCGCGCGCGAAGCCGAAGACGAGCCGTCGTCACCGAACGCTCCGGGTGGGGTGGCTTCGTCACGAGTCGTGCCACCCCACCGACGCGCCACACGCAGCAACGCGCCTGCGCCCAACTCAACAGGCGTGCCCCTACCCGCGTGCGGCGTGGCCCCGGCTTCGGATCACATCGGCGGGGTCTGGGGCGGGGCCCCAGGAGTCCGCCGCCGAGTGGGCACAGCGGTCAGCAACGTGAACAACGCCGCCGCGGCCTGACCGAGCAACAAGAAGTCCCGCAACGTGCTGGACACGGAAACCCGGACCTCGGCCCCACCGGACGGCAACGGCACCCCGACCAGATGCCCCCAGGCCCGGACGACAGGCACCGCGGCCCCGTCCACGGAAATCTGCCAGCCGGGCTCGTCCTCAGCGGCGAGCACCAGCACCCGCCCCTCCCCACCGGGCGAAACCCGAACAGCCACATCAGGCAGGGACACGTTCACCGGCGCCACCCCGTCAGCACCAAGCTCAGACGGCGGCTCCCCGCCGGTACGAGCCCGACGAGCAAGATCAGGCGCCAGCAACACCCCGGTGTCAGCAACCAGCCGCATCCGCAACACAGGCCGCCCGCCCGAAGCCCGCGGCGCCTCCGACACCAACTCCCCGGCAGCCGACCGAACCCGAGCGGACGCCTCCTCAGACGGCAGCACCAAGAACGCGACACCGGACGAAGCGGCCTGCCCCAGCGCCACCTTCACCGCCGGCGCCGCCCCGTCGAGCAACGAGGAGTTCCACCGCCGCAACCGAGCAGGCGACGACACCGTGGGCACCAGATCGTCGTCCCCGAACGCAGGCATCCGTCCGGCAACCTGACGCACAGGCGACCCGAGGATCAGCACCGAGCGCCCGGTCCGCTCCAACTCGGCGGTCAGCGAAGCATTCAACGCAAGCCCGCCGTCGGCCTTCAAAGGCCCGGACCGCAGGTCCAGGAACCCGGCCACTCCGAGACTGACCAGAGTCACCACGCCGACGACGTACACGGCCCGCCGGACGGCGGCCCGCCCGGCCACACCGGGCTGCACCCCGCGCTGGCACCCGGCGAGCACCACGCAGACCAGTCCCCAGGCCAAGATCACCAGCGGCGTCCCGGGCCAGGCACCCACCGCGGCCACCGCCGCCAGAGCCCCGATGGCCAGCACGATCACCGTCAGGCCGGGCAACATCGAGGCGTTCGGCCGCAGGACGGCGGCGGCGAACGCGGCGGCCACGAAGACCGAGCACACGATCAGGTTCGGCGGTGGCGACTCGAACGCGGCGCCAAGGCCGTTGAGGACCATCTCCGGGTGTTGCAGCAAGACGGCGGGCCACGGCAGAAGCAGGCCCATGGGCAGAAGCACGATCACGAACAGAGCCGCGATCCTGCGCGCACCACCGGTCACCGCGATGAAGCCGCCCAGTGCGCCGATGATCACCACGACGTGGGTCAGCGGTGAGAAGGCGCCGAGGATCGCGACACCGATGGCGGTGCCCGAGGCCATGGGCAACCAGGCGTGCGTGGACGACGCGCGCAAGACGGCGTACACGCCTGCGAAGACCACGGGCGTGACGATGTGCACAACGACGACGTCCAGACGGCCTTCGGCCACGGCGGTCGTCGCGACCGGCAGCAGGCCGTAGAAGGCCGCCACCACCGCGCGCACGGAACGGCGTACGCGCAAGCCGCGTGACGCGATGTAGGCCGACAACGCGGCGAGGGGGATGTCGCCGAGCAACAACAGGGCGACGGCGAACGACGGTCCGCCGGGGATCAGACCCAGGACGGCCAACGCCGCGGGTGCGGGCGCCGCCGTGCCACCGAAGACCGGGTGCCAGGAGGACAGGTAGGTCGACCAGACCGACCCCACCGATCCGACCGGGAGCAGCCGGCCGCCCGCGAGGTCGAGCCCGAGCCTGGACCAGTTGGCGATCACCGCGACGGCCGAGAGCGACAGCAGCAACAGCACCGGGGGCGCCAGCAGCAGGGAGCGCAGCACCCGCGACTGGTCGACCTCGACGAAGACCATGCCGGAGCCGGCGCGCGGGCCGGGCGACGGACGGGGCCGCGGCGAAGGACGCAGAGCGCCGGGCAGCGCGGCGTCGACGGGAACGACGACGGGCGGACGGCGCAGACCGGCGACACGCGGACGACCGCGGGACGCGCCGGCGGGCAGAGCGGACGGGCCGACGAGGCGGGAGTCCACTTCGGACGGTTCGAGCCACGCCGAACCGGAATCGGTTGCGGGCAAACGACCCAGCGCGGCGTCGGCCTCGACCCGGCGGCGGATCAGGAAGGCGGCGCCGGCGCGCACGGCGTTGCGCAGCCGGGTGAGTCTGCTGGTGAAGAGGCCGCGCACGACGGCGGAACCGCGACGGGCACGCCGTCCCCGCAGCAAACGGCCCCGCGTCAGGAGGTAGCGGGCCGCGCCGACTTCGGCGTGTGCGTCCGCGAAACGCCGGAGCAGCAGGAAGCCGAGGGCCCGCAGCAGCGACAGGAACAGCAGCCGCGGCACTCCGACGAGAAACGACAAAGTTGAACAATTGACCAAAAATGTACGCATGCCGTGCGCACGGTCGACGCCACGAAATGACGGACCGGGCCGTGCCATCGCCGCGTCCAAACGGCGTGCGCCTTTAGTAGCGGCGCGCGCATGTCGCATGCGTGCGACGGGTACGCATAGGACCAAATGACCCGCGCGATTAGCGCGCCAGCCGAAGTCGAGATCATCGCGCAGCAGCGGCATCGCTTCGTCGTAACCGCCGAGCGAGTGCCACACCTCACGTTTGATCAACGATCCGGCGGACGATACGGCGAGAACCTCGGTGCTCTGCTGAAACGATGCGGAATGTTCCGCGGAGGACAGACCAGTCTGTCGATGTCCTGAAGAATCCGTCGAGAGACCCGCCTCGACGACCAGACGAGAATCCACCCAATCGAGGCACAGCGGACCGAGCACGGCGACCGACGGCGACACCTCGGCCGCGGTCAGCAGAGCCGCCAGGCAGTCCGGTTCGGGTGCGCTGTCGTCGTGCAGCAGCCACAGCCACTTGCCCGGGTCGCCCCACCGTTCGACGGCGTGCTCGACCGCGAGGCGCACTGCGGTGCCGTAGCCCGTGCCACGCGGCGCGGTCAGGACTCCGTCCAGCAGATCTCCGGCCTCCGCCAGGACTTTTGCCGTCCGATCAGTCGATCCGGTGTCGACCGCGATCACGTGCCGGGGACGAATTCGCTGGCGCCGCAAGGCAGACAGCGCCGTGCTGAGCCACTGGTCGCCGTCGTGGCAGACCAGGACGCACAGCACCGGCGCTGTCCGGAGCCTCGGGTGAGGGCTTGTCACGCCCTCAAGTTAAGGCAGAAAGATCACGCTTCTGACCGACTAGACGGCTCGCTTCTTCAGCTTGCGGCGTTCTCTCTCCGAGAGACCGCCCCAGATGCCGAAGCGTTCGTCGTGCTGGAGTGCGTACTCCAGGCACTCCGAACGAACCTCGCAGCCCAGGCAGATGCGCTTGGCCTCCCGCGTCGAACCACCCTTTTCGGGGAAGAACGCCTCGGGATCCGTCTGGGCGCAGAGCGCACGCTCCTGCCAGTCCTGCTCGTCGGCAGGGTCGAACAGGTACGACAGCTCGCCCTGTACGACCGGCTGCGTGACGTGATCTTCTTCGAGCTCTTCGAATTCCTGCATTTCGTCCGCCTCCTCGCCTTCCGCTCTCCCCGGTTGGCGGACGCCAGTCGCCGTTCCCACAACGACGAATGACACCGATGTGATTACACCTGCGTCACAGCGGGCGGTCAAGCCGAGTCCACACGTCGGGGGATATTCCCGCAGATGGCCGCAAAAACCTTGACTGACTGCACAGACAGTGATTCAGGTGTCGCAAGGCGTCCCCGAACGGCCCACCACGCCGGCCGACACGCCACACTGGAGGGGTGAAGCGATCAGCGGTTCGCCCCAGCCCACTGTTCCTCGGCCTGCTCGCGGCAACCGTCGCCGGAGCTGCGCTCACCCTGCTCGAAGGTGACGTCGCCATCATCTCGGGCACCATCCTCTTCGTACTCGCCGGGTGGGCGGTGACGCTGTGCCTGCACGAGTTCGGACACGCCGCCGTCGCGTACAAGGGCGGCGATTTTTCCGTACGCGACAAGGGTTATCTGACCCTCGACATCCGTCGTTACACCGATCCCGTGCTCAGCATCGTCTTGCCGCTCGTGCTGCTGGTCATGGGCGGAATCCCACTTCCGGGTGGCGCGGTGTGGATCAACCACCACGCCCTCCGGTCGAAGAAGATCGAGTCGTTGGTCTCACTCGCGGGCCCGATCTCGAACCTCGTGATCGGCGTCCTGCTCGCGCTGGTCGTCACGATCTTCTCGCCGCCCGCCGCCCTCGCCGCCGCGATTTCGTACCTTGCTTTGTTGCAGGTGTTCGCGTTCGTGCTGAACATCCTGCCGATTCCCGGTCTGGACGGCTGGGGTGCCCTGGAGCCGTTCCTCCCCTACTCGGCGCAGCAGTTCGGCGCGAAGGCCCGGCCGTGGGCGCCGCTGGTCCTGTTCGCCGTCCTGATCGGCTTCTCCGAGGTCAGCCGACTCTTCTTCGAGGTGTCGACCTGGCTGTTCCAGCTCGTCGGCGGCGACTCGTTCGCGGCGTACCTCGGCTCCGCGACGTTCTCGTTCTGGCGCTCCCTGTAGGCCACTCACCGCGCTGTGGAAGCATGGGCGGGCGTGAAGGTCGTAGCACTCGTCGGCGGGGTCGGCGGCGCGAGGTTCCTGCAGGGACTCAAAGCTCTCGGAGCAGACGTGACGGCGGTGGTGAACACCGGCGACGACGTGTGGATGCACGGGCTGCGCATCACGCCCGACCTCGACACCTGCATGTACACGCTGGGCGGTGGCATCGACGTCGAACGCGGCTGGGGCCGCGAGGGCGAGTCGTGGACCGTCAAGGAGGAGCTCGCGGCGTACGGCGCCGAACCTTCGTGGTTCGGCCTGGGCGACCGGGACATCGCGACGCATCTCGTTCGCACCCGCATGTTGCGCGCCGGCTATCCGCTGTCCGCCGTGACGGAGGCCCTGTGCGACCGGTGGAAGCCGGGCGTGAAGCTGCTGCCGATGTCGGACGACCGGGTCGAGACGCACGTCGTCGTCGAGCTCGACGGTGAGACGAAGGCCATCCACTTCCAGGAGTGGTGGGTCAAGCACCGGGCCGGTCTGCCCGCGCAGTCGTTCGCGTTCGTCGGCGCCGAGAGCGCCACCGCAGGGCCCGGTGTGCTGGACGCGATCGGCGAGGCCGACGCGGTGGTCCTGGCCCCGTCCAACCCCGTGGTGAGCATCGGCACGATCCTCAACGTGCCCGGAGTGCGCGACGCGCTGCGCAAGACCGAGGCCGGGATCGTGGGCCTGTCGCCGATCATCGGCGGGAAACCGTTGCGGGGCATGGCCGACGCCTGCCTGGACGCGATCGGCGTGGAGACCTCGGCCGAGGCGGTCGGGCGGCTCTACGGCTCCCGCAAGTGTTCCGAGGACGGCATCCTCGACGCGTGGCTGGTGCACACCGGCGACCGCGCGGACGTGCCGGGTGTCGGGGTCCGCGCCGTTCCGCTGCTGATGTCCGATGTGGACGCCACGGCGCAGATGGCCCGCGCCGCGCTGGAACTGGCCGGAGTCGACGTTGACTGATCACGCCGCGGCGGCGCTGGAGCTGCTGCCGGTCCCCGGCCTGCCGGAATTCCGCCCCGGCGACGACCTGGCCGGCGCGATCGCGAAGGCCGCGCCCTGGCTGCGCGACGGCGACGTGCTGGTCGTCACGTCCAAGGTCTTGTCCAAAGTAGAGGGACGGCTCGTCCGCGTGCCGGCCGATCCGGTGGAACGGGACAGGATCCGGCGCGAGCACGTCGACGCGGAGTCCGTGCGGGTGCTCGCCCGCAAGATGCGCACGCTGATCACCGAGAACAAGCTCGGCATCGTGCAGGCCGCGTCCGGTGTGGACGCCTCGAACGTGGCGGGCGACGAGATCGCGCTGCTGCCCGTGGACCCGGACGGCTCCGCGGCATCGCTGCGCGCCGCGCTGAGGAAGTCGCTGGGCGTCGAGGTCGCCGTGGTGATCACGGACACGATGGGCCGCGCGTGGCGGATGGGCCAGACCGACGCCGCGATCGGCGCGTCCGGCATCCGCGTGCTGCACGACTACGCGGGTGCGGTGGACGAGCACGGCAACCAGCTCGCCGTGACGATGGTCGCCATCGCCGACGAGATCGCCGCGGCCGCCGACCTGGTGAAGGGCAAGCTCGGCGCGGTGCCGGTGGCGGTGCTGCGCGGGTTCGACGTGGTGGACGACGGTTCCACGGCCCGTGACCTGAACCGGCCGGTCGAGGAGGACCTCTTCAGCCTCGGCACGGAGGAGGCACTCGCGGCCGGTCGTGCGCAGGCCGTGCTGATGCGCCGGTCCGTGCGGTTCTACTCGGACGAGCCCGTCGACGTCGCTGTCCTGAAGCGCGCGGTCGGTGCGGCGCTGACCGCGCCTGCGCCACACCACACGAAGCCGCTGCGGTTCGTGCTGGTCCGGGAGAAGCGCGCGGAACTGCTGAAGGCCATGCGCGAGCAGTGGGAAGCCGACCTGCGCGCCGACGGGTTCACCGACGAGCAGATCGCGCGCCGGGTGCGCCGGGGCGACCTGCTGGTGGAGGCGCCGGAGATCGTCGTGCCGTTCCTGGTGCGCGACGGCGCGCACTCCTACCCCGACGACCGCCGCGCGGACGCCGAGAAGACGATGTTCACGGTCGCCGGTGGCGCCGCCGTGCAGGGCCTGCTGGTGGCGCTGGCCGCCGAGGGGCTCGGCTCGTGCTGGGTGTCGTCGACGATCTTCTGCGCGGACGTCGTGCGTTCCGTGCTGGGTGTTCCTGACGACTGGGAACCGCTGGGCGCCGTCGCGGTCGGGCACCCGACCGAGCCGCTGACGCCGCGCGAACCGCTGGAAGGGCTGATCGAGCTGTGACACTGCACGCCGACGCCGTCTCGACGCTGAGCCGGTTCTCGGGACAGGACGCCCTGCGCGAGGCCTACCTGGGCTTCCTGGCCGCCCGCGAGGACGCCTGCCGACGCTCTTGCGAGCCCGGACACATCACGGCCTCCGCGTTGGTCCTGGACGCCACCGCGGAGCACGCGTTGCTGACGCTGCACCCGCGCGTGGGCCGGTGGCTGCAGCTGGGCGGCCACTGCGAGCCCGAGGACGAGACCCTGGCCGCGGCGGCTCTGCGCGAGGCGACCGAGGAGTCCGGCATGCGCGGGCTGCGGATCGAGCCGACGCCGATCCACCTCGACGTGCACCCGATCACGTGCTCGCTCGGCAAGCCGACGCGGCACTTCGACGTGCGGTTCCTGGTGCGCGCCCCCGTCGGCGCACAGCCGGTGCGCTCCGCCGAGTCGGTCGACCTGCAGTGGTGGCCGCTGGACTCGTTGCCGGACAACGTGGACGACCTGCACCCGTTGATCGAGAGCGCTCTCGCGCGCCTGCGTTAGCCATTCTCAGCGCCGGAGCGCCCGGTAGCGCTTGAGCAGGGCGGTGATCCGTGCGGGATCGGCGGCGCCGTTCAGCTCGGCGAGGAGGTCGTCGGGGCACAGTTCGTAGTGGTCGCCCCACCACCGCCGCGACTTGTTGTTCCAGATCCGGTAGCCGCCGGGCACGCCCCGAGCCACGTACTGCCGCTTCGCCAACGAAGCTCCCTCAGAACTTGCGGTAGTCGCGCGGCGAGAACCTCGGTGCTCGCCGCGGCCGATGCAGGCCGGCCGCCGTCAGGTACATGACCGCGCGGTGGCGCTGCGGCTTGTAGGGCTCCAGCAGCTCCATCATGCCGTCGTCGTCGCCCGGCGTGCCGGTCAAGGCCCACGTGACGTTCTTGGCGACGTGGAAGTCGCCGACGCTCACGGCGTCCGGGTCGCCCCAGGCCCGTTGCGCCACCTCGGCCGACGTCCAGACGCCCACTCCGGGCACCTTTTCGAGGAGCTCACGGCTGCGCATCTCGGCGGCCTTCTCCAGCCGGTGCGCGACCTGCGCGACGTTGATCAGCGTCCGGCGGCGGGCACCGTCGAGGCCGCACTGGTGCCACTCCCAGTCCTGCAGGCCCAGCAACCGTTGCGGTGTCGGCGGAACCTTCAGCGGCTTCGGACCGGGAGCGCTCTCACCGAACCTGCGGCCCAGTTCGCGCCACGTCCGGAAGGCCTCCACGCCGGTGACCTTCTGCTCCAGGATCGAGGCGAACAGCAGGTCCCAGACGCGTCCGGTGGCGCCGAGCCGCAGCCCGGGACGTTGCCTGCGCGACTCGGCGATGATCGGGTGGTGCGCGACGAACTCGTCCACCGTGTCGTCCGCGCCGAGCAGGGCGGGCAGGCCGTCGAGCAGCCACGGCCCGCCCTCGCCCCACGCTTCCGCCAGCACCTCACCGCCTGTCCTGGTGATGTGCAGCGTGCCGGGCCCGCACGGCGTGTTCGCCGCGAACCAGACGCCGCCCTCCGCGCTGAAGGACGGATCGCCGGGCCCGCGGCGCAACCTGCCGAGCACCGCGCCCAGATCGAGTGGGAACGGTGGAGTCCAGGCTCTGCTAGGCATCCGTCGAGAAGCGCACGCCGGCCTCGGGCAGCACGACGCCCGGCCACACCCGCGCTCCCCCGATCAGCTCGCACCGCGCACCGATCACCGCGGAGTCGCCGACCACGGCGTCCTTGAGGACCGCACCGGCCTGCACGAGCGCACCGGCACCCACGATCGAACGCTCGACCAAGGCGCCCTCGCCGACAACGGCACCGTCGAAAAGGATCGCGCCATCGAGCACAGCACCTTCCGCAACCGTGCAGTTCGCACCGACCGTGCTGCCGCCCTTGAGCGTTGCACCCTCGTGCACCGCAGAGCCGTCGAGCACCAAGTAGTCGCCAGGCTGTGCAACTGCCGCCGACGGCGCGACGCCGCGCACGAGGTCCGCGGACCCCTGCACGAACGCCTCGGGCTTGCCGAGGTCCAGCCAGTACGTGGCGTCCACGTGCCCCTGCAACCTCTTCCCGGCCTCCAGCAGACCGGGGAACGTCTCGCGCTCCACCGACACCGGCCGGCCGGCGGGAATCGCGTCGATCACCTCACGCCGGAACACGTAGCAACCAGCGTTGATCTGGTCCGTCGGCGGGTTCTCGGTCTTCTCCAGGAACGCCTGGACGCGCCCCTCGTCGTCCGTCGGCACGCACCCGAACGCCCTGGGGTCCTGCACCTTCACCAGGTGCAGCGTGACATCCGCCTCGTGCTCGCGGTGGGTGTCCATGATCCCGTTCAGGTCGACGCCCGACAGGATGTCGCCGTTGAACACCATCACGTCGGGCTCACGCAGCTTGTCCGCCACGTTGCGAATCGCGCCCGCCGTGTCCAGCGGCACCTCTTCCACCACGTACTCGAGCTCCAGCCCGAGCCTCGATCCGTCCCCGAAGTACTCCTCGAACACCTCGGCCTTGTAACTCGTACCCAGCACCACGTGCGTGATGCCGGCCTCCTTGATCCGCGACAGGAGGTGCGTCAAAAATGGCACCCCCGCGGTAGGGAGCATGGGCTTGGGAGCGGACAGGGTCAGCGGGCGAAGACGAGTGCCCTTGCCCCCGACCAGCACCACAGCTTCGACGCCGTGCACCTTTTTCCTCCTCCGCGTTACAGCGAGCCGTTCGACGGAATACTCTGACACGAAGCAGATCGTCATACGGGATCTGGTCCCGGCAAGGAGCTAAATCCGACATGGACCCCCGCGACCGGGCCGACGCCATGCTCGCCCGCGCCCGTGCACGTGGGCGGAACATCGTGACGCCGGACAACATGACGTCCCCGATGGACGCGTCCGACACGCAACAGATCCCTCGCGCGCTGGTCAACGCCGTGGACCCGCGCCGGGACCCGGACTCGACCATGATCCTCGCGCCCGCCCAGATGGGCCAGCAGCAGCCGCAGCGCCCACCGCACCACGCACCGAACCAGCCCATGCCGACGCAGCCGATGCCGCAGCAACAGGCCCCCGCAGATGACGCGGAAATCACGCAGGTCGTCCGCCCCGGCCTGATCCCGACGGTCTCGAACCACCAGCAGTCGCGCAACTCGCTGTCGCAGCGGCTGAGCGGCGAGATGTAACCGGGCCCGGCGCACCGCCGGGCAGGCTCGCGCAGGGGTCCCCTTGGGGATTGGGTCCCCCGCGACCCAACTTAGCGAGCAGGTCTGACACTGCCGCGTGCCAGAGAACGTTTGATCACAAGCGAACCGCAGGCAAGGCGCCAGAGAGCGCGGCCACGGTCAGCCCACGCGAAGCCGAAGGCAAGCAGTCCGAGCGCACGCAAGGGGCACACAAGTCACCCGCGATGCCGCAGGCGAGCTGTCCGAGCGCACGCGAATGGGCACGCAACTCACCCGCGAAGCCGAAGGCGAGCAATCCTTACCAAAACGGTCCGGGTGGGGTGGCTTCGTCACGAGTCGTGCCACAGCACTTGCTGCATGCCTGAAGGGGTGTCAAGCGGACACGCTTTTCGTCCGCTTGACACCCCTTCAGGCATGTGGCCCGCTCTTGGTACGGCTCGTGACGAAGCCACCCCACCGACGCGCCCATCTACGCAACGCGCCTCCGCCCAAAGCGACAGGCGTGCCATCTACCCGCGTGTGGCGTGGACCCCGGCTTTGGATCAGATTGGCGGGGTCTGGGGCGGAGCCCCAGGAACAGCCCGGAACCCCAGAAACTCACCCAGACTTACGAGTGAGAATCTTCACCCGAGCCGCCAGCCCAGCCTTCAACGCCAACCGGAACGGCGCCCACAACACCCCGGCATGCCGATCAGCCATGTACCGGTAAGCACTGGCGTGGTGCTCCCTCAACATCCGATCCGAAGACCGAGCGGTCGAGTGCCCCCCGATGTGCGTGACCTCCGCATCAGGCACGTACACGTTCAACCACCCAGCGGCACTCACACGCTCCCCGAGGTCGACGTCCTCGAAGTACATGAAGTACCGCTCGTCGAACCCGCCGACGGAGTCGAAAGCCTCACGCCGCATCAGAAAACAAGACCCGGACAACCACCCGGCAGAACGCTCCACAGGAGCCTTCTCCTGCCGATAGGCCCGAGTCCAGGGATTCGACTTCCACACAGCACCGAACAACGCGTGCCCAACCCCACGACCAAGCGAGGGCAACAGCCGAGCAGACGGGTAGACCTCCCCAGAAGGTTCCCGGATCAACGGCCCGAACATCCCGCCCCGGGGCCACCGCGAAGCGGCGTCGATCAACGCGTCCACGCTGCCGGGCGAGAACTCGATGTCGGGGTTGGAGATCAGCACCCACCCGACGTCGGGTCCCAGCGCCGCGACGCCGCGGTTGGCGCCGCCGCCGTACCCGAGGTTTCCGCCGGTGGGCAGGAAAGTGACATGGGAATGCGAAGCCGCGACGGACTCCGGCACGCCGTCGGTGGACCCGTTGTCGGCGAGGATGACCTGCGCCGGACGGGTGGTGGCCTTCGCAAGGGTGTCCACAAAGGGAGCCAGCGTCTCGCCCGGCGAGTACGTGACCGTCACGACACCAAGTCCGTCGCCGTAGTTCACGCGCGTCACCCTAGCGTCGCCCCGACTCAGCGTCGGCGACGCACCAGCATCGCGCGCTCGTAGGCCAGGCGGTGGCGGTCGGCGCTGACGGCCCAGGAGAAGTCCTTCGCCCGTTGCTGTCCCGACGCCGCCAGCGAGGCACGGCGAGCCGGGTCGTCCAGGAGTTCGGCGATCGCGGCGGCGATGTCGCCCGCGCCGACGCCGCAGTACGCGACGGCCTCGCCGCCCACCTCGGGCAGCGACAGGCGTCTGGTGGTGAGCACGCAGGCACCGCAGGCCATGGCCTCCAGCACCGGCAGCCCGAAGCCCTCGCCCAGCGACGGGTACGCCACCAGCTGGGCACCGCCCAGGAAGCCCGCCAGCTGTTCGAACGGCAGGTAGCCGGCGCGGATCACGCGGATGCGGTGCGGGACGGAGTCCAGTGCGCGCTCGACCTGGCCGTCCCAGCCGGGCTGGCCCGCCAGCACCAGCGCGGGCGGTTCGGCGCGGCCCACCATGGCCTGGGCGAAGCCGCGGATCAGCGCCGGGACGTTCTTGCGCGGTTCCAGTGCGCCCAGGAACGCGACGTACGGCGTGTCACCGAGCGACAGGGTGCGGCGCACCGCGAGAACCTCGTCCGGTGACGGCGGGTGGAAACGTTCGGTGTCCACGCCGTGCTGCGCGATGTGCAGGACCCGGCGGTCGGCTCCGGCCACGCGCACCAGTTCGTCGGCGGTCGCCTGCGACGGGACCACGCAGAGGTCCGCGCGCCGCAACGACGCTCGGGTCCAGGCGCGGAAGAAGCGGGCCTTGACCGACGAGTGCAGCACCGGGTCGGTGAAGAAGGTGGCGTCGTGCAGCGTCACGACCGAGGCGGCCTTGCCGGCCAACGGGAGCGTGTAGTGCGGTGAGTGCACCACGTCCACGCCGAGGGTGCGGATCAGGCGCGGCAGCGTCGTCTGTTCCCAGGCCAGCCGGGCCGTCCTGGTGGCGACGGCGTCCGCGGCGCGGATCACGCGGGTGTTCGGCGCGATCTTGCTGAACAGTTCCTCGTCGCGCTGCTGGCAGACGACGGAGAGCTTGGTCCCGTCCGCGTCCAGCGCCGCGACGAGCGAATCCACGTAACGGCCGACGCCACCACGGTCTGCTGGGATCGCGGTGGCGTCGATCAGCACGCTGGGTTCGACGGTCGGCACGATCAGCTAGCGTAATGTCATTCCCTAATGCGTTTAACGGGAATGCACTAATCCGATCGTCAAGCGTGTGCCTTCCACACTCCCTGTGCCGTCTTTGCCCAGGTGAACTCACTCGCGCGAGTGATCCCGGCCTCGACCGTGTGACGAGGATCCGCCAGGACGGCCCGCAGACCTTCCGTCAACGACGCCAGGTCGCCACGCCGCACGACGGTCCCGGCGCCGCCCGCGACCTCCACCAGAGCCGGGTCGTCGGAGTGCACGACGGGCACCCCCGCGGCCATCGCCTCCAGCACCGGCAGCCCGAAACCCTCCGCCAGGCTGGGCGCGGCGAGCACGGAGGCACCGGCCAGCACCGACGCGAGGCGCGCGTCGGACACCCTGCCGAGCAACGTCACGTGCGGCGCGCGCAGGTCCACGTCACCCCATCCCGGCGGACCGACCACGACCAGCGGCACCCGGAGCCGTTCCGTCGCCCGCACCAGCAAACCGAAGCCCTTGCGCGGCTCCACGGTGCCGACGGCGAGCACGTACGACGAGGGCAGGTCATCGGCCGGTGAGCCGACCAGCCGCGTCACGCCGTTGGGCACGACGTGCACCGGCACGTCCACACGCACGCACTCCGCCAGTTGGGACGCCACGGCCTGCGTCGGCACCACCAGAGCGCGCGCCTCACGCGCAGCACGCGCGATCACCTTGCGGTGCCAGACGACCCCGCGCGGAGTCAGCGTCTCCGGGTGCGTCCACGGCACCACGTCGTGCACGGTGACGACCGCGCCCGGCAGCGGCGCGAGCGGCGTCGGGGCGTGCACGTGCGGACCGAGCTTCGGCGGCAGCCCGCGTTCCCACAACGCCACCAGCGCCCGGCGCGGCACCCTGATCACGCGGTCCGCACGGGCCGTCGCCGCGGTCGTCACGGTCCAGCCGGGAGGGGCGTTCTCCCCCAACGCCTCGAGCAACTCCGCCGTGTAGCGGCCGGTCCCGCCGGGGACCGGGGCGTTCAGTTGCTCGGTCAGCACTACTAGCTCGGGCACGTCGCGTACCGTCTCACGCCGTGTCGGCAGTCAGCACCGTGGTGGTCGTGACGTGGCGCGGCCGTGACCACATCACGGCGTGCCTGGACGCCCTCGAGGCCCAGAAGAGTCCACATAGGACAATTATCGTCGACAACGCGTCCGACGACGGCACAGCCGAGCTGATCAGCGGACACGAGGTCGTGAGGCTGCCCCGCAACCGCGGTTACGCGGGCGGGCTCGCCGCCGTTCTCGACCTGGTCGAGACCCCGTACGTCGCGTGGCTCAACGACGACGCCGCACCGGACCCGTCGTGGCTCTCCGAACTGGAGCGCGCTCTGGACGGCGAGCCCGGCGCGGCGGCCGCCACCTCGTCGATCCTGCTCATGGACGGCTCGACGCAGTCCGTCGGCGTGGCGCTGACGGCGGACGGCCACGGCAAGGACGTCGTGCTGGCAGGCCGCGAGGTGTTCGGGTTCTGCGGTGGCGCGGCGCTGCTCAGGACCGCGGAGCTCAAGGCCGTGGGCGGCGTCCCGGCGAGCTTCTTCTGCTACTACGAGGACACCGACACGGCCTGGCGGCTGCGGCTGGCCGGCCACCGGGTGATCTCGGTCGGGCCGGCCCGGGTCCGGCACCGGCACGGCGCCAGCACGCGTCCCGGTTCGGTGCTCTTCCACCGCTGGAACGAACGCAACCGGCTGCTGATGCTGCTGCGGTGCGCGCCCGCGTCGGCGGCCTTCACCCAGCTCGCCCGGTTCCTGGTGATCACGGCGCTGCTGCCGTTCCGCGGGAACGTCCCGGACGCCGCCAACTTCCGGTTCGGACTGCGCATCCGCGTGCTGGCGGAGGTGCTGCTCAGGCTCCCCGCCACGCTCGTCCAGCGGCTCATGATCAGGACGACGGTCTCCCGCCGGAGCGTCTGGCAGGACTGGGCCGGCCGGTGAGGCCGGCCTGGCTGCTGATCGCCGGCGGGCTGACCGCGCTGGTGCTCGGCGTCGGTGTGAGCATCACGCTGACCTACGGGCTGGTGTTCGTCGGTCTGCTCGGCGGCCTCGCCTACGCCCTGGGCGTCAGCGGCCTCTCCCAGCGCAAGTGGATCGCGCTGCCCGCGTTCGTCCTCGGGCTCATGGCGCCGTTCGTGCTGACGTTCGGCGTGCACAGCGTGCTGATGCAGCGGATCGGGCACGTCGAGCGGTGCGTGGTCACCGCGACCGACGAGCACCCGTTCGCCAAGTACCCGAGCGTCGACTACGTGCTCGCCTGCCCCAGCGGCGAGATCGAGCTGGACCGGGACTGGGACGACCGCCTGAAGACGTCCGAAGCCGACGTCCTGACCGGGCCGCCGTTGCGGCCGATGTTCGCGGACGACACCCGATGGAACCTCCTCCTGGTCACAAGCGTCCCCGGAGCGATGACTCTTCTCGTTCCGGTCGCGTGGCTGCTCAGGAAGCAGCCGTGAGGCGGCCAGTACCACTCATCGTGATCGGGCTCGTCGCCGTCGCCGCCGCGGTCCTGCTGGGTGCCGTCGTGCCCGAGCAGTACGAGCTCGCGGTGCTGGTGCCGTGCTGCCTGCTGTCGCTGGCGTTCGCGTGGGGCGTCGGCAAGCTCGGGCCGGCGTGGCTCGTGCTGCCCGCGTTCATGGTCGTGATCCCCGGCACAGCGGTGCTCGTGGGCGACGGTCATCGCGCGTTGATGGACGTGCTCGCCACGCCCCAGACGTGCGTGATCACCAGCGTCGAGGACGTGCCGGGGCCGGACAACCCGGTCTTCGCGCACCAGGTCACCTGCCCGGACGGCGCCGCGCTGCGGATCGTCGTGCGGGGTGAGCAGGACAAGAGGATGCAGCCCGGCCCGGCCACCGTCCTGCGTCACCCGCTGATGCGGCCGCTGCTCGCCGAGCGCAACGACTGGTCCGCGGAGTGGGTCTTCGGGGTGCCCCTCGCTGTCGCTTTGCTCCTGATCTGTGCAACCACACTGCGGGCGCGCAGAGTGATGAGGCAGGCTTAGCGCGTGGATCGAGCCTCGCTGCCCGTCGTGTCCGTCGTCGTCGTCAACTACCGGGGTGCGGACGACACCATCACCTGCGTGCGCGGACTGGCCGACGTCGACTACCCGGCAGAGCTGCTCCAGGTGATCGTCGTCGACAACGAGGCGCACGACACCGCGCGGCTGCAGGCCGCACTGCCCGGCGTCAAGATCGTCACCTCGCCGGAGAACCTCGGCTTCGCGGGCGGCTGCAACCTCGGCGTCGAGCACGCCACGGGCGGGGTGCTCGCGTTCCTCAACAACGACGCGCGCGCGGACCGGAACTGGATCAAGGCCGCGATCAGGGTGTTCCACTCCGAACCGGCGGTCGCGTCGGTCGCGAGCAAGGTCCTCGACTGGGACGGCGAGAAGATCGACTTCGTCGACGGCGGGCTCACCTGGTTCGGCATGGGCTACAAGCGGCACGCCGGGCAGGACGACGACGGCAGCCACGACGGCCCGAAGGACGTGCTGTTCGGCACCGGCTCGGCGATGTTCGTGCGGGCAGAGGTCTACCGCGAGCTCGGCGGGTTCGACGACCGGTTCTTCATGTTCTACGAGGACGTCGACCTCGGCTGGCGGCTCAACCTGCGCGGCTGGCGGGTCCGCTACGAACCGGCGTCGCTCACGTTCCACCGCCACCACGCGTCGATGAGCTCCATCCACGAGAGCCGGGAGCTGTACCTGCTGGAGCGCAACGCGCTCATGTCGCTGTACAAGAACTTCTCGGACGAGACGCTGGCCAAGGTGCTGCCGGCCGCGCTCGCGCTGTGCGTGCGCCGGGCGACGGCACGCGGTGAGATCGATCCCACGCAGCTGGAGATCACCCGCCGCCCGGCCGACCCCGCGTCCGATCGCGAGCCCGTCGGCGTGTCCCGCCAGGCGCTCGCCGGGTTCCTCGCGATCGACCAGTTCGTCGAGCTCATGCCGTCGCTGGCCGAGTCGCGCAAGGTCGAGCAGGCCGCCCGCCGGATGTCGGACACCGACCTGGTTCCGTTGATGCGCAAGGCGTTGGAGCCCGCCTATCCCCTGCCGCGCTACCTGGCCGCGCACGACATTCTCGTAGACGTCCTAGGCCTCGACGACGTGTTCGGCAAGCCGCGCAAGATCCTGGTGATCACCGGCGACGCGATCTCGGACCGGATGGCGGGCCCCGCGATCCGGGCCTGGCACATGGCCGACGTGCTGTCCGGCGAGCACCAGGTGCGGCTGGTCACGACGAACCCGCTGTGCGCGCCGCCCGACGCCCCGTTCGCCATCGAGCGCGCCCGGCCGAAGGAACTGCCGCCGCACGTCGCCTGGGCGGACGTCGTGGTGCTGCAGGGCCACGGGCTGGAGATGGTCGGCGAGCTGAAGAAGGAGTCGTCGACCAAGATCGTGGTCTGCGACATGTACGACCCGATGCACCTGGAGATGCTGGAACAGGGCAAGGACAAGCCGGACGACAAGCGCGCCCTCGACCTGGCCGCCGTCACGAAGGTGCTCAACACGCAGCTCGAACGCGGCGACTTCTTCCTGTGCGCGTCGGAACGGCAGCGGCACTTCTGGCTGGGCCACCTGGCGGCGCTGGGCCGGCTCACGCCGACGTTGTACGACAACGACCCGACGACGCAGTCGCTGCTCGGGATCGTCCCCTTCGGACTGTCGGGCAAGCCGCCGCAGCGCACCGGTCCGGCGATCAAGGGTGTCGTGCCGGGCGTCACGGACGCGGACAAGGTCGTGATCTGGGCAGGTGGCGTCTACAGCTGGTTCGACCCGCTGTCGCTGATCGAGGCGATGGACCACCTGCGCCGGCGGCAGCCGTCCGCGAAGCTGTACTTCCTGGGCATGAAGCACCCGAACCCCGAGGTCCCGGACATGGACATCGCCGGCCAGACGCGGGCGTTGTCCGCGCAGCTGGGGCTGACCGGCGAGACCGTGTTCTTCAACGACGGGTGGGTGCCCTACACCGAGCGGCAGAACTGGCTGCTCGACGCGAACTGCGGTGTCACCACGCACTACGAACACGTGGAGACCACGTTCGCGTTCCGCACGCGGGTGCTCGACTACCTGTGGGCGGGACTGCCCATCGTCACCACCTCCGGCGACTCGTTCGCGGACCTGGTGCTGCGGGAGGGTTTGGGCGTCGTCGTACCCCCGGAGGACCCGGAGGCACTGGCCGACGCGCTGGAGAAGGTGCTCTACGACGAGGAGTTCGCGGCCGCGTGCCGTGAGCGCATCGCCGTCGTACGCGAACGGTTCACCTGGGAGACGGCACTCGCGCCGCTGGCCGAGTTCTGCCGCAACCCCAGGCCCGCCGCGGACCGTCTGCCCGGCTCGGCCCCCATGGTGCGCACACCGGGGCTGAGCACGGCGGACAAGGTGAAGCGGGACCTGCACCTGGTGCGCGAGTACCTGGACGCGGGTGGCCCGACCGAGTTGGCCAAGCGGGCGACGGGGCGTCTGCGCAAGATCGCGCGTGGTGGCAGGTAAATGGCGAGATCCCCGAAACCCCTCAAGGTGCTGCTCGACGGCACCCCCCTGCTCGGAAACCGCACCGGAATCGGCCGCTACACAGCGGCGCTGGCCGAAGAACTGGCGTCGATGGCGGACGACGTCGACGTGCGGGCGGTGGCGTTCACCCTGCGCGGCTGGCGCGCGTTGCGGACGGTGCTGCCGCACGACGTGACGGCGCGCGGCCTTCCCGTAGCGGCACGGGCGTTGCGCCAGATGTGGCTGCGCGCCCCGTTCCCCACGGTCGAGATGCTGGCCGGGTTCACCGACGTCATGCACGCCACGAACTTCGTGCTGCCGCCGACGATCCGGGCGGGCAAGGTCGTCACCATCCACGACCTGGCGTTCCTGGACGCGCCCGGTGATCTCCCGCACTCGGATCGCCGGTTGCCGGAGCTCGTCCGGCTTTCGGCTCAGCGCGCGGACGTGATCTGCACGCCGACCGCGGCCGTCGCCTCGGTCGTCGCGGACCGGTTCTCGGTGCCACTGGAGAAGATCGTGGTGACGCCGCTGGGCGTCGACCCCGCCTGGTTCGCCTCGCGACCGCCGTCGCCGACGTTGCGCGGCAGGCTGGGCCTGGCCTCGGAGTACCTGCTGTTCGTGGGTGCGGACGGACCGCGCAAGGGCCTCGAGTACCTGGTCAAGGCACACGCGTCCGATCCTTCGCTGCCGCCGCTCGTCATCGTCGGGCCGGGCCGGGCCGGCGTGGAGGGCCGGGTGCTGCGGACCGGCTACCTGTCGGACGTCCACCTGCGGTCGGTGGTGGCCGGTGCGACGGCCCTGGTGTTGCCGTCACGGGACGAGGGTTTCGGGCTGCCGGTGCTGGAAGCGTTGGCCTGCAACGTTCCGGTGGTGTGCTCGGACGTGCCCGCGTTGCGCGAGGTCGCCGGTGGTCACGCGCTGCACGTGCCGGTCGGGGACGTCGAGGCGTTGGCCGATGGCCTGGCCCGGGCCGTCGCGGCGCCGACCACCCCCGAGGCGCAGTCCGAACGGCGTGCGTACGCGTCCGGGTTCACCTGGCGGCGGTGCGCGGAGAAGACGGTCGAGGCCTACCGGCGCAGCCGCGCCTGACGTGCTCGCTGGAGGGCGTCAGGAAACCCTGACGCCCCAACGACTTCACCGAGAGTGCGGCCTCGGTGAACGCTTGTCGAGCTGGCTCATCGACACCTGCCGCGAACCCGTGACAACAGCAACGCACTTCAGGAAGCGCTGCCGATCGGAATCCTCTGTCGCGGGACGCTGAGGGTTGCGCCCGGAATCGAACATGCCGAAAAGGGTCCCGCACTCGGAACTACGGGGCCAGACCGGTCACTCCAATGGCGCAGCACCGGTACGGGGAGCTACCACCCCTGCGCGGAAGGCCTCCGAAAGGGCGCTGCGCCAGTGCGGCAAAGGGCGTAGTCCCGCCGCGGCCCACGCCGCACCCGACAGCACCGAGTAGGCGGGTCGCGGAGCCGGGCGCGGGAATTCCGCTGTGGTGCACGGCTGCACCCGTGCCGGGTCGGCGCCAAGCTCCTCGAAAATCGCCCGCGCGAACCGGAACCACGTGGTCTGGCCGCCACCGGTCGCGTGCAGCAGACGCGTCGCGGGCAGCACCGAGACGAGCTCGAGGAGCCCGGCGGCGAGGTCGTGCGACCACGTCGGCGCACCGGCCTGGTCGTCCACAACGGACAGAGTCGGCCGCGAGGACTCCAGTGCCGCCATGGTCTTCACGAAGTTCGAGCCGTGCACGCCGTACAGCCACGAGGTGCGCACGACGTAACCGCCCGCTTCCAGCACGCGGTGTTCGCCTTCGAGCTTCGTACGGCCGTAAGCGGACTTCGGGCCGACGGGGTCGGTCGTCTCGTACGGCCGCACTCCGTCGCCGGAGAACACGTAGTCCGTCGAGACCTGGATCATCGGGATGCCAAGGGAAGCGCACGCCCGCGCCAGCAGACCGGGGCCTACGGCGTTGACCGCGAAAGCGCGTTCCTCGTCGGTCTCGGCGGCGTCGACCGCGGTGTACGCGGCGCAGTTGATCACCGCGGAGGCGCCGGCCAGATCGGCGGCCGTCACCGCCGTGATGTCCAGCTCGGCGGAGGACACCGCGCGGACGTCGGCGGACAGTGCGGCGAGGTCGTGGCCGAGCTGGCCACGACCACCGGGAACGAGGATCAACGGATCAGCCCTTCACCAGCGCGGCGCGCTCCTTGAGCGGCTCCCACCAGGCGCGGTTCTCGCGGTACCACTCGACCGTGTCGGCGAGACCGGCGGTGAAGTCGACCCGCGGCGCGTAGCCCAGTTCGGAGGCGATCTTGGAGATGTCGACCGAGTAGCGGCGGTCGTGACCCTTGCGGTCCTGCACGGGCTCGACGGCCGACCAGTCACGGCCGGTCGCCTCCAGCAGCTTCTCGGTCAGCTCGCGGTTGGTGAGCTCCGTGCCGCCGCCGATGTTGTAGATCTCACCCGGCCGGCCGCCCTCGGCGACGAGCTGGATGCCGCGGCAGTGATCGGCCACGTGCAGCCAGTCACGCACGTTCAGGCCGTCGCCGTAGAGAGGCACGCTCTTGCCGTCGATCAAATTGGTGACGAAGAGCGGGATCACTTTTTCCGGGAACTGGTACGGCCCGTAGTTGTTCGAACACCGTGTGATGCTCACGGGCAGTCCGTGAGTGCGGTGGAACGCGCGGGCGAGCAGATCGGAAGAGGCCTTGGAGGCCGAGTACGGGGAGTTCGGTTCAAGGATGTGCGTCTCGGTCCAGGAGCCCTCCTCGATCGAGCCGTAGACCTCGTCCGTCGAGACGTGCACGAACTTGCCCACGCCCGCGTTCAGGGCCCCCTGCAGCAGCGTCTGCGTGCCGAGGACGTTCGTGAGCACGAAGTCCGCCGAGCCCGTGATGGACCGGTCCACGTGCGATTCAGCGGCGAAGTGCACGACCACGTCGATGCCGCGCATCTGCTCGGCGACCACGGCGGCGTCGCAGATGTCGCCCTGGACGAACTCGAACTTGCCCGCGACGGGCGCGAGGTTGGTCTCGCTGCCCGCGTAGGTGAGCTTGTCGAGCACCACGACTTCGGCACCGGCGAACGCCGGGTAGGACCCGCTCACCAACTCCCGCACGTAGTGCGAGCCGATGAAACCGGCCCCACCTGTCACCAGTACGCGCATGCCATTTCCTCCCGTGGTGTACCCCGACAGCAGTCTGTCACCTACCTGATCGCTGCAACCCACAGCAACGTCACGTCGTGTGACCTATAAACGACTAAACTCAGTGTGGTGGGGGAGGAAACGGCTGTGGAAGGCAGGAGTCTGCCCGTCAGAGTGGTCGTGAACCGGCCATCTGCGGCCCTTCGCGCTTTCCTGATGACGGGGAAGATCTTCGTGGCCCTCGTCTCGACCGCTGTGCTTCTCGTCACGTCGTACGGCTGGAACAAGCTGCGCACGACGAACGACGGGATCGTGAAGACCGAGGTCATCTCGGACGAGCTCACCAAGCAGGGCCCGAAGCCGCTCGACGGCGCGGTCGACATCCTGCTGGTCGGCATGGACAGCCGCACGGACGCGCAGGGCAACCCGCTGTCGCAGGAAGTGCTGGCCATGCTCAACGGCGGCATCGCCGACGGCGAGCAGAACACCGACACGATGATCCTCGTGCACATCCCGGTGGACGGCACGCGCGCGGTCGCGATCTCGTTCCCCCGCGACTCCTACGTCGAGATGGCGGACGGGTTCGGCAAGCACAAGCTCAACTCGGCGTTCGCCCGCCAGCGCAACACGGTCGACCAGGAGCTGCGCGCACAGGGCGTGACGGACGAGGCGCGGATCCGCACCGAGTCGATGGCGGCCGGCCGCAAGACGCTGATCAAGACGATCGAGGGCCTGTCCGGTGGCGCGGTGCGCGTCGACCGGTACGCCGAGGTCAACCTCGCCAGCTTCTACGAGGTCACCAAGGCCATCGGCGGCGTCGAGGTGTGCCTGAAGGAGCCCACCTCCGACCGCGACTCCGGCGCCAACTTCCAGGCGGGCCCGCAGACGATCGAGGGTGCGGCCGCGTTGTCGTTCGTGCGGCAGCGCCAGAACCTCCCCGGCGGCGACCTCGACCGGATCGTGCGGCAGCAGGTGTTCATCGGCGCCCTCGCGAAGAAGGTCCTGTCGACCGGCACGCTGACCGACACGAGCAAGCTCAACGGGCTCGTCGAGGCAGTGCAGAAGTCCGTGATCCTCAGCTCCGGCTGGGACATCACCACGTTCGCCGAGCAGATGCAGGGCCTCGTGGGCGGCAACATCGAGTTCAAGACCATTCCGGTGGGCGAGCCGACGGACACGTACAGCGACGGCAACGTGCTGCCCGTGAACCCGGCGGAGGTCCGCAAGTTCCTCACCAGCCTGGCCTCGGACAAGAGCACGTCGAGCACCCCGCCGACGACGAGCACGAACCTGCCCGCGCCGCCGAACTCCGCGATCACCGTGGCCGTCTACAACGCGACGGGCGTGCAGGGTCGCGCGGCGCAGGTGATGAACACGTTGGCGGCCAAGGGTTTCCAGCGCGGCCCGGTGGCGTCGGCGGCGCAGAACAGCGACACCACGGTCGTGCGGTACGCGGCCGGCGAGGAGGGCTCCGCGCGCAAGGTCGCCGCGGAACTCGGCCCCGGCGTGGCCGTCGAGGAGGACGCGTCCGTCCGAAAGGGACAGATACAGGTCGTCGTCGGCTCCGACTACCGGGCGCAGGACGACTCGGAGGACGTCGACCCCCAGGGCGTTCCCGGCACGTCCGCGGCCGCGAGCTCGAGCAGCACCCCGCCGATCACGGCGGGCGGACTGGTCTGCGTGAACTGAAACCCCGGCGTAACGCTCTTCCGATAGTTACGCTGAGCACGCAAATCCAGTCCACGAAGGGTCAGACGTTGAGCACTGCCGCACGCGCGAAGAAAACCGCACGGGTTCTAGGCCGTGTGGTGGTCGCGCTACTGGCCGTGACGACGCTGGCGTTCTCCGGCTACTTCTGGACCGCGCTGCGGTTGGTGAAGCAGAACACCAACACCACGCAGATCCTCCAGGTGCTGGAGGACATCCCGAACTCGCCGCCCGTCGAGGACGGAGCGATCGACATCCTGCTCGTCGGCAGCGACAGCAGGACGGACGCCCAGGGCCGGCCACTTCCCGCGGACGTGCTGCGCAAGCTGCGCACCGAGGGCACGGACACGGTGAACACCGACACGATCATCGTGATGCGCGTGCCCCGCAACGGCGGCAAGGCCAGCGCCATCTCGATCCCGCGCGACACGTACGTCCCGATCGCCGGCTACCGCGAGGACAAGATCAATTCCGCGTACGGCGCGGTCAAGTTCCTGACCGCCGAGCGGCTGCAGGCCGAGGGCGTGAACGACCAGCAGGAACGCGAGCGCAAATCGGACGAGGCCGGTCGCAAGGCGCTGGTGCAGGCGGTGCAGGACCTGACGGGAATGCGCGTCGACCACTACGCCGAGATCAACCTCTACGGGTTCTACCTGCTGACCGAGGTGATCGGCGGCGTGCAGGTGTGCCTGAAGGCGGGCACGTCCGACCCGAACTCCGGCGCGAACTTCCGCGCGGGCCCGCAGACGATCTCGGGCGGCGACGCGCTGTCGTTCGTGCGGCAGCGGAACATGCCCGGTGGTGACCTGGGTCGCATCGCGCGGCAGCAGGTGTTCATGTCGCAGGCGATGAAGCAGTTGCTGTCGGCGGGCACGTTCACCGATCCGGGCAAGATGAGCGGGCTGCTCGACGCGGTGTCGAAGTCCGTCGTCGTGGACCAGAAGCTCGACCTCGCGACGCTGGCGACGCAGGCGCAGGGCCTCGCGTCGGGCAACGTGGAGTTCGCCACGATCCCGGTGACGAGCGTCGACGGCCGCAACGAGCGCGGGCAGAGCATCGTGACGGTCGACCGCGAGGCGGTGAAGGCGTGGGTGGCCCAGCAGATCGGCGAGACCCCGAAGCCCGCACCGTCGCCGGTGGCGCCGACCCCGGGTACCCCGTCGCGGTTCGGTCCTGAAAAGCTGCTCTCGCTGGACGGCGCGCACGCCGTCGCAGCCGCCCGACAGGATGTGCCCTGCGTCGACTAGGAGTGCCGCGTGAGCGTGACCGAGATCCTCTTCACGCCCCTGCTGAAGGCCGATCCGGGTCGTCCGCTGATCACCCACTACGACGACGCGGCGGGCACGCGGATCGAACTCTCGCGGGCCACCGTGAAGAACTGGGCCGCGAAGACGGCGAACTGGCTGCGGGACGAGCACGACGTCGAGCCCGGTGACCCGGTGGCGGTGCTGCTGCCCGCGCACTGGCAGACCGTGGGCCTGCTGCTCGGCGCCTGGTGGTGCGGCGCCCGCGTGGTCGGTGCGGGCTTCTCCGACGCGAAGGTGGCCGTGGTGCCGCCCGGCGGCACGGCGGACGCGGACGTCGTGGCGGTGGCCTCGTTGCACCCCATGGGACTGGGCTCCGGCGCACCGGTCGACTACGCGGACGACGTGCGCGTGCACGGTGACGACTTCATGCCGTGGGAACCGGTCGCGGGTTCGACGCCCGCGCTGGGTGAGTCCACTGTGGATGAGGTCGTCGCTCGGGCACGCGAGCTGGGAGCCGCGCTCGGTTCCGAACCGCGCGTGCTGTCCACTCTGGAGTGGGACTCGCCTTCCGCTGTGCTGGAAGGCTTCCTGGCCGTGCTCGCGGCCGGTGGCTCACTCGTGCAGGTGAGCAATCCCGACGCGGGCCTGCTGGCCGCGCGCCGGGAGAGCGAGAAGGTCACGCGGCAGCTGGGTTGAGCACCTTGTTGTTCTTGAACAGCACGCGGTCCAGCGCGTAGGCACCACCGTTGAAGCCGAGCGCGAGAGCGGCGGCGCCGAGCACGATCACCAGTTCCGCACCACCCTCGCCGAGCAGGCCGTTCGGCAGGTGGACGAGCAGCCACGCGCCGAGCATGTTGGCGGCGAGCAGGACGCCGGCGATCGGCAGCGCCAGACCGGCGATCAGCGCGAGGCCCCCGGCGAGCTCGACGGTCGCGGCGAACCACGCGGACACCGACGGCAGCGGCACGCCCATCTTCTCGAACGACCCGGCGGTGCCGGCCATGCCGTACTCGGTGAACTTCTGCCAGCCGTGCGCGACGAACACGATGCCGACGGCGATGCGCCCGATGAGTGCGGCGACGTCCTTGACCATGATGTTTGCTCCCCGATCCTGTCGTTCGGCTGTAGGTCGTTCAGCCTCGAACCAAAAGTAGTGCAAGTTTGAACGACCTCATGATTTCGACAGGAACCCAACAGCGAGTCCTTAGGTTCGCAGGTCGGCGGCGCGCGGCGCGGTCCCGTCCGCCACAGCCGACGCAGTTGAACAGGCCAGGTGTGATGCGTGTTAAACAACGCGTGCCACATCGTGGTCCTGGGGGGATTCATGAGGCGTCGACCGCGCGTGCCCGCACGTCCGCGGCCGGCAGCCGTTCCCTCAGCGTGCCGTGATCCGCACCTGCCTGGGGGAAGTGACGAGTGAGAGACGCAAGAGAGTTCAGCGCTGCCTGGTGGCGGCGCAGAGCGGGCACGGCCGTGATCGTCGCGGTCCTGCTGGCGCTGGTCGGAGGCGTCGCACCCGCCGTCGCCGCACCTGTGCCGGTGCTCACGCAACAGAGTCAGGACCCTCCGCCGGCTGATCCGGTGGACGAGGAGCACGAGTTCTACAAGCAACTCGTGCAGGACATCGCCGAGCACGCCGAGGACGTCGAGGTCCGCGAGGCCGCCGCGGCGGCGCTTGCCTTCGGCACCAAGGAGAAACTGCTCTGGTTCCTCGACCACGGCGAGGCCGAGGCGAGGGCCAAGGCCGACGAGCGCAAGCGCGTCGAGGCCGCGCAGAACCGCGCCAAGGTCGTCGAGTGGGCGCGCACGGGCGGTCCGAACGTCAAGGCGGGCGCGGAAGCGGCGTTGAACGCCGGCGATCGCGCGATCAACGACTTCGTGGCGTACGGCTACGAGATCGCGTTGAAGCGGGACAGGCAGCAGGCCGAGGACGACAAGGCCGAGCAGGACCGCATCATCGCCCGCGTCAGGATGATGGTCGAGATGGGCGGCCCCCAGGTCAAGATCGAGGGCACGCCGCTGCTCCTGCGCGGTGACTACGCCCTGATCCGCGAGTTCTACCTCACCGGGTACCACGTCGCGAACCAGCGCGACCACGACTTCCAGGCCGTCATCGAGCAGGCGCTGATCGACCGCAACAAGGCGATCACCGACCTGGAGGCGGTCGCAAGGCGCGCCGAGAAGGCGGCGAACGCGCGGGCGGAGATCCTGGGCGCCAACATCGAGGCGGTCAAGAACCTCGACGACGTGACGCTGGCGCTGAACCTGGCCGCCAGGGCCGCGCACAAGGCCGACGAGATCCACCGCGACGACAAGCCCGGCCGGGCGCACGGACAGCGGGGCCGTGCGGCGGAGATCGACGCGTTGCGCGCCGAGGCGACGGACTGGGCGGCCAGGGCGGCGCGGACCGCGCTGAACTCCGCCGGGACGACCGCCCGTGCGCAGAACGCGGGCGTGCGACTGGTCGAGACCGGCCTGACCAACGGCCTGGACTGGGCCAAGGTCACCATCGCCATCGGTGCCGCCGTGGAGGCCGCGGCCAGGGCCGCCGAGACCTCGCAGCACGCCGCCGAGGCCACGCTGGCCGACAGCCGGGCGCTGGATGCGAACGCCGGTGCGCAGGAGCACGCCGAGAACGCGAAGAAGTACCGGCAGGAAGCCGAACGCGGAGCCGAACAGGCCGCCGCGCTCGCCACGGCGGCCCGCGTGCAACTCGGCGTCGCGACCGCCGCGCGGGACAGGGCGGCGGAGCAGAAGCGGGTGGCGGAGGCCGCTTCGGCCAAGGCGCGCCAGCACGCCGTCAACGCACGCAACCAGCGCCTCGCCGCGCAGTCCGCGTCGGCGAACGCGGTCAGCAAGTCGCAGGCCGCCGTCGCCGCGCGCAACGACGCGGTCAAGGCGGGCGTGCGCGAGCAGGAGACGATCGAGGCCGTCCAGCGCATCGGCCGAGAGCTCAAGACGGCGACCTCGGTCTGCCAAGGCCAGATGACCTTCGCCGAGCAGGCCGAGGCCGGCCTCAAGAAGGCACGCGAAGACGCCATCGCGGCGGGCAAGGACGCCGACGAGGCGACGAAGGACATCGCGGAGGCGGCGGGCAGGGCCCGTGCCGAGGCCAACGCCTCCGCCGCGTGGGCGAGCCGTGCCCAGTCGGCGGCCGCGGCCGCGGCCGCCGAGGCGCAGAGGGCGGCGAGGGCGGCCCAGGACGCCCGTGCGGCCGCCAACCGCGCCGAGCAGGAGGCCGTGACCGCCCGCCGTGCCGCGGACGACGCGAACCGGCTGGCGATGGAGGCGGCCAACGTCGCCATCGCCACGATGGCCGCCGCCGAGCAGACGCAGTACGAGGCAGAGGCCGCCATCTCCGAGGCCAACTCGGCGGTCTGGCAGTCGGCGATCGCCGACCGGGCGGCAGCGGCGGCGGCCGCGTCCGCCTCGTTGATCATCGACCCGGCCCGGATGACGGACCTCGTCGCGAGGCCGTACGCGGGGATCAACGCCGACGCCCGCAAGGCGCTGGCGCTGGCCGCCAAGGCCCTGCTGATCGGCGAGGAGCAGTCCCGCGCCGCGCAGGAGAAGGCCGCCGAGGCGCAGAAGGCGGCCCAGGACGCCACGCTCGCGGCGGACCGGGCGATCGCCGAGGTCAAGCCCGCCTACGAAGCCGCCGCCCGTGCCGCCAGGTCGGCACAGCAGGCCGCCGAGGACGCGGTCGCCGCCACCACCGCGGCGAACGCGGCCGCGCAGTTCGCGGCCGGTGCACACGCCGCCGCCAACACGGCGTCGCAGCACGCGTCGTCAGCGCGTGCGGACGCCGTCGGTGCGGCGAGCGCGGCGGCCGTCGCGACGAGTGCCGCGCAGACGGCGGGCCAGGCCGCGGCCGCCGCCGAGCAGATCCACCGGTGGGCGATCAACGCCACGGCGGCGATCCACAAGTTCAGCGACGAGGTCGGCACGGCGCTCGACCAGTTCAACGACTTCAAGAAGCGCGCGGAGGAAGCGCAGAAGAAGGTCGCGGAGGACGCCCAGCGCAAGCAGGACGAGCTCAACGCGCAGTTCAAAGACGGCCTCGGGAAGCTGCTGCAGTGCGGCATCTCGCCGGTCGCGCCGGGCTGCATCGAGATGCAGAAGCGGTACGCCGAGCTCTGGCTCGACGGCATCAACGGCACCGGCGACTACATCGCGAAGGGCGTCCGCTGCCAGGGCGGCGACCAGCAGGCGTGCCGTGACTTCGAGGACGCCACCAGGAAGATCGGGGAGTTCGCGAAGAACGCCGTCGACGGCTTCGTCGAGGGTGCGAAGAACACCTGGCAGGGCATCGTCACGCTGGGGAACTGCCTGAACATCGGCGGTCAGGCGATGGTCGCGTCCTGCGCGCAGATCGTCGCGGGTCTCAAGGACGTCGCCCAGAACCCGTACAAGCTGGTGCACCTCGACGTCTGGCACGAGAACCCCGGCAAGGCGTTCGGCCTGTCGATGTTCGACGTGCTGGCGACCGTCGTCACCAGTCCGCTGGGCGGCAACGCGTTGTCCGGCGCGCTCAACGTCGTCCGGAACACGATCAGTCGCGCGACCGCCATCATCGCCAAGGACGTCGGCGAGTTCGGCACGTTCCTGATCAAGGTCTCGGACAACGTCCCGAACCGGCTTCCCGGTGACTTCGCCCAGGTCAACCGGCTGCGGGTCAGCGTCAGCAACGGCGTGGCCAAGCTGACCGGCGGGTTCGTGCACCTCGACGGCAGGCTCTACAAGCTCAAGGACGTCGAGCTCGCACCCGAGGGCGATCTGTCCAAGTTGGACGGTTCGGTCGCGCGCATCGAGAAGCACAAGGACGCGGCCCAGCTCCAGATCACCCTCGAGAACGGCTTGGCCAAGATCGAGGGCGCGACCTTCAAGTTCGAGAAGATCGAGAAGCTCGAACCGCCGACGCTGACCGAGAACAAGGCCGGCGTCGTGGACGAGGCCACCGGTGTCTGGACGGCGGAGGAGTTCGGGAAGCAGCTCCGGCTGGACAAGGTCGCCACCGACGCCACCAAGGTCTTCCGCGACGCCGCGGTCAAGGCCGAGGTGAAGATCACCGAGAAGCTGAAGGACCTCGTCCAGGAGGTGCCGACCGGTCGGCTCGAAGGCTTGAGCAAGAGCGTCAAGGAGCTCGACTCGCTCCGGCGCAAGGTCGCGGGCAAGATCACCTTCGAGCCGGACGTCAACCAGATCCTTCCGTGGATCAACGACAGCGTCCGGTACACCATCGTGCTGGACGACGCCGCCTACGTCACGGGCGTCGAGTCGGCGATCACGAAGATGGAGGCGGTCTTCGACAAGGTGGAGGTCAAGAACGCCTGGCTGAAGAGCGCGGGCGTCAACGAGTACAAGGGAATCAACACCACGTGGCGCGATCGCGTGACCGGCCACCTCTTCGAGATGCAGTTCCACACGGAGAGCAGCCTCCTCGCGAAGACCATCGAGCACCCGTGGTACCAACTGACCCGTGTTCCCGGCCTCACCCAGTTGGAGGCGGACTTCGCCAGGGCTCAGTCCGCGTTGCTCTTCGCCGACGTCAAGGTCCTGCCGGCGTACCTGAACATCCCGGAGTTCACATGGGTCGGAAAACCGAAGTAGGTGAGGAACCGCGATGGCCGGCAAATACAGGTACTACGCACTGATCGGCTACCAGTACACGCTGGAGAACCCGTTCACCGTGGTGCGCGTGGGCGGTGAGTTCCCCGAGGGGTTCACCACCAACCTCGACTGGGACCGCACCGATCTGCTGGACCGGATCAGGACGGGCCGGGACGGCTACGAGGTGGTGGAGATCAGCGAAGAGGACGCCACGCGCTTCGAGACGACCCAGGCCCGCCGGGTCGAGGCAGTCCGCAAGCGCGACGGCACCTGATCCACCCCGTGAACCGGGCCGGGCACTCCGCCCGGCCCGGTTCCTTCACTTCCTGAGCTTCAAGCCGGCGCCGTTCGCGTTCATCAAGGTCATCGTGTCGCCGTCGATCTCGAAGGTGACCTCGCCCAGTTCGAGGGTGTCGAGGATGGCGCCCTCCACCCTCATCTTGTCCTCCGAGCACATCATCAAGGTCATGGCGAGGCTGCTGCCGAACGTGATCCGCTGACCGTCCACTTCGTACTTCTCGGCGCCGGTGACGTTCGTGGAGCCGCTGTTGCAGCCGCCCTGCACGTAGATGTGGCCGTCCTTGAAGGAGATCGTGCCCGTCACGCCCTCCGGCGCCGAAGACACGGCGTCCTTCGTGATGATGCCGTCGACGGTCCAGGTGACGCCTTCCAGCGGCGCCTGGGGTTCCGGTGCGAGCACGATCTCCGCGTTCGCTCCCGTGAGCACGAGGTTCGGGCCGTCGAGCCTCCAGGACGGCTTCGCGCCGAGCAGTCCGGACAACCACTCGTCCTGCTCGTGCAGGCCATTGGTGGGGCAGGCCATGTCGGTGGTGCTGAGGTCGGTGACCGTGAGCTTGCCGTCGTCGAGGTTCACCGGGCCCTGCATCTGGTTGCAGCCGGCGTTGGCGAGCAGCCGGCCGTCCGCGGTGAACCTCAGTTCCACCTTCGTGCCTTCGACCAGGGTGCGCGGCTGGCCCTGTTCGGTGACGGACGTGGACGTGAACACCTTGCCCTGCACGCCGTTTCCTCCTCCTCCAACAGATCCGCACGCGGTGGCCAGCAGGACCACTGCGACGACGAGCCGGGAACCCATGCGCGGCACTACTTTCCGAGCTTCAGGCCCGCGCCGGACGCGTTGGTCAGGCTCAGCGTGGCGCGGTCGATCTCGTGGGTGGCCTCTCCGTTCTCGAAGGTCGCGCGGACGGCGTTCTCCACCTCGTCCACGGCACCGCACGACTTCAGGGTGGTGGGGCCGATCTCGGTCTTGATCGTCTGGCCGTCCAGTCGGTAGGGCCTCCCGCCGCCGCTCATGTTGCAGCCGGTGTCCACCATCATGTTGCCGTCCTTGAAGGCGATGGTGACCTTTACCCCCGCGGGCACGGACGAGACGGCGTCCCGCGTGACGAGGCCGTTGACGGTCCAGGTGCCCTCCAGGGTGGCGGGCTGTTCCGGCGCGAGGACGATCTCCGCGTTCGAGCCGGTGACCACGAGGTTCTGGCCGTCGAACTGCCAGGACGGTGTCGCTCCGAGCAGCTTCGACAACCACTCGTCCTGCTGGTGCAGTTCGGGTTTGGGGCAGCCCATCGCCGTCATGCCGAGGTCGGCGACGGAGAGCTTGCCGCCCTCGGTCTTCACCGGACCCTGCATCTGGTTGCAGCCTGCCGTGGCCATGAGCCTGTCGTCGTCGGTGAATCTCAGTTCCACCCGCGTGCCCTCGACCATGGCGCGCGGCTGGCCCTTTTCGGTGACGGAGGACGAGACGAACACCTTGCCCCGCAGGTCGGCGCCCTGGCCCGCGGAAGGACTGCCACAGGCCGCGGTGACGGCCAGGAGCAGGACGGCGAGGACGATTCGGTTGCTCATGTGCGTAGGACGGAACGTCGTGGCGTTGAGGTTGCCCGAAGGCCGGGAGCGGGATCTCCGCGCCCGGCCAACGGAAGATTCGACGTCACGGGGACAGCGACTCGGCGAAGTCGTAGAGACTCTTGATGTCGTTGTCGAAGTACGGCCCGTCCATCTGGCTCGCGTCGGCGTGCCGGTGGCTGACCACGCTGTTGATGTAGCCCAGCCCGTTCTGGTCGTTGTACTCCTGCAGCCACGGACCGCCGGACGATCCGCCGGTCATGTTGCACCAGGCCCGCACCTGCTGGCCGTGACCGTTCCAGGTCGTGCCCTGGCAGAAGTACTGCAGCTCACCGGTGAACGGCGCACCCGCGGGGTAGCCGAGGATCGTGACGGACACCGAGTAGCCCCAGTTCCAGCGCAACCCGTTGCCACCCACGACGTTGGCGATCGAGCTGCCGCCGAGGGTGTTCATGACGACGATGCCCATGTCCTCGTCGCTGCTGCTGGAGTTGATCCAGGCGGTGCGAGTGGTGAGCGTGTACGCGCTCCACGTGCCGAACGGGCGCACACCGTCACGGTAGCGGGGAACGAACACCCAGTTGGACATCCACTGGCCGCCGGCACCGCCGTGCACGCAGTGCCCCGCCGTCTGGACCAGCTTCCTCTTGGTGCTGCTCACGGTCGCGCCGGAGCAGACGTAGTTCAGGCCGTTGACCGGGTTGGTGAAGAACACCTTTCCGACCGTCTGCGACTCGTTGAGCAACGCCCCGATGCCCTGCGCCTGCTCCGTCTTGACCTTCACCGAGGGTGCGACGCCCTCGATGCTGCCCGCACGACCCGAGGGCTGGCGTGGGGACGAGGCCTGAACGGTGGCGGGAGCCTGAGCCGGGATCGCGTTGGCCATGCGCTCCGGGGTCCAGTACGCCTCGGCCGCGGCGGCCGACTGGATCTTGTTGTCGGAGGTTCTGGCCTGGCTGGCAGCGCTGCCGTTCGGTGCCGCCTGCGCGGTCGGCACGAAAACGGAAGCAGCCAGCACAAATCCGAACACTAAAGATACGGTTCTTTTTGCACTCATTCGGAATACCTCACTAAGCGAGGTTGACTTGCGGCTTTGCGAACGTAGCGACGCCTCTGACCTGGTGTCCAGCAGTTCCCAGAAATTGCTCCACTCGGCCCCGCACCAATTCCAAGGCCTTTAGAAAGGCGTCCGTACGGGTCATTTCCCGCATTAATGAGCCGCATCGGAAAGCGCTATCCAGTCAGTCGATCTTGAACTTGGGGTTGACAGGCAGCGCGTCCGGCGCTCTACTTAACCCAGAGGTTAGATAACCAAGTGGTTAGGTATGAGATGGACCAGCTGAGCTCCACCTTCGCCGCACTGGCGGACCCGACCCGCCGGGCGATCCTCGCGCGGCTCACCGAGGGTCCGGCAACGGTGAAGGAGCTCTCCGAGCCGTTCGACATCAGCGGCCCGGCGATCTCCAAACACCTGCGCGTGCTGGAGAAGGCAGGCCTGATCACCCGCGGCAGGGAGGCCCAGTGGCGTCCCTGCCAGCTCGACGCGACACCGCTGAAGGAGGTCGCCGTGTGGGCTGAGAACTACCGCCGCTTCTGGGATGCGAGCTACGCACGCCTGGACGCACTCTTGACCGAGATGAAGGAGACAGACTGATGAGCACCACCACCAAGTTCGGCACCACCGTGACCCTCCCGTCCGACACCGAGATCGCGATGTCGCGCACCTTCGACGCCCCGGCCTCGCTGGTCTGGAAGGCTTTCACCACGCCGGAACTGCTCCGGCGCTGGCTGCTCGGCCCCGACGGCTGGGAGATGCCGATCTGCGAGGTCGACCTGCGCGTGGGCGGCAAGTGGCGCTACGGCTGGGCGCAGCCGGACGGTTCCGGCGCGTTCGAGATGCACGGCGAGTACACCGAGGTCACCCCGCACTCGCGCCTCGCGAACACGGAGATCTTCGAGGACAACCCGCCGGCCCAGTCGACGGTGACGTTCGTCGAGGAGGACGGCCGCACGATCATGACCACGACGATGAAGCTGGTGTCGCGGGAAGCCCGGGACGCCGTGCTGGCGTCCGGCATGTCGGACGGCGCCGGGCGTTCCTACGAGCGCCTGGGCGAGGTCCTGGCCACGCTCTGACCTCGCGGGACAGTCCACTGTGGTTGCTTCCCCAGCGTAACCACCCTTGGTGGCAACGTTTCGCCCGGTCGGGTCCCGGATTCGTGGTTACCTTCGGGCGCATGGGACGTTTCTTCGTGGCTCTGGCCATCATGCTCGGGTTCGCCGTGCTCTCCGCTCCCCTCGCTCACGCAGCCCCGGACACCCGCTGGGAAATCGTGCCGTGCGCGCCCGGCACGAAGGCCCTGTGGCTGCCGCGTGTCGACAAGGCCGGCACGGACCTGTCGTGCACGACCGAGGAAGCCCGTTCCGCGGCGGTGAAGGCTGCCCGGGACAGCGGCAGCCTGACGCGGATGGCGAACGTCGCCATCGCGTTCTCGCAGCAGCTCTCCGACAAGTCGCTCACCCCCACCTCGCCGTGCGTGCTGGGTGCCAAGGGAGCGATCGGCGAGGCGATCGGCACCTGCGTGGCCGCTTGATCGGGTGATCTTGTCGGTGGTGTCCCGCATGATGCGGTTTCGGGACACCACCGGGGGGATCGCTCATGATCGTGCAGGGTTCCGGCGACCTGTTGGACGCCGACGTCGACGCGCTGGTGAACGCGGTGAACTGCGTCGGCGTGATGGGCAAGGGGTTGGCGCTGCAGTTCAAGCAGCGCTTCCCCGCCTACTTCGAGGCCTACGCGGCCGCTTGCGCCGCCGGCGAGGTCCGGCTGGGACGCGTGCACGTGGTGTCCCTGGACCGGTGCTTCATCAGCTTTCCGACCAAGGGGCACTTCCGGTCGCGCTCGAAGCTGTCCGACGTGGCTGCCGGGCTGGACGACCTGGTCCGCGTGATCGGCTCGCTCGGGCTGCGGTCGGTGGCGGTGCCGCCGCTCGGGGCCGGCCTGGGAGGGCTCGCGTGGGCCGACGTGGAGCCGTTGATCACGGCGAAGCTCGGGCCGCTGGACGCGACCGTTGTGGTCTACAGGCCGGAGAACGCCGCGCGACTGGGGTTGTGAGTCGCCGCGAGTTGCGCGGCTGCGTCATCGGCCCGGGAGGCGGGCTCGCCGGTTCTCTCGACGAACACTGATCGGGCTGCTTCGCAGCCGTCTCGCTCGCTCCGGGTAGCTTGGTCGCTGTACAGAAGCAGCATCCGCGGAGGAGGTAGCTCGTGACCGACAACGCCCAGCCTGGGCGAGTTGGCTATCGCGAGATCGCGGACGACCTCCGGCGGCAGATCGACTCGGGTGAACTTCAGCCCGGCAGCAAGGTTCCGGGCGAGAACGACCTCACGAGCCGGTACGGCGTTGCGCATCTGACCGCTCGACATGCTCTTGACGTGCTGAAGTCCGAAGGCCTGATCATCGCGAAGCGCGGGTCTGGAACGTTCGTTCGCGAGTTCAAGCCGATCAGGCGCGTGTCGCCAGACCGGTTGCAGGCGAGCAACTCGTGGGGCTCGGGCCAGCCGATCTGGACCACTGACGTCGGCACGCGCCCGCGAACGGAGAACGTCACCGTCGACATCGAACTCCCGCCCGTCTCGATCGCCAAGGTGCTGGGCATCGACGACGGCACCCGCGTGGTCGTCCGACGCCGCACCTATGTGGTCGACGACAAGCCGGTACAGCTCGCGACGTCCTACTATCCAGAAGCGCTCGTCGCGGGATCGGCGATCAGCGAGATCAACACGGGCGAGGGCGGGGCCTACGCCAGACTCAAGGATCTGGGCCACGAGCCAGTCAGGTTCCGCGAAGAGTTGCGGGTCCGCATGCCGCGCGAAGCCGAACACAAGGCTCTCGACCTCACTCAGGACACCCCGATCATCTTGATCGTGCGGACGGCGTACACGGCCGATGAGCAGCCAGTCGAGGTCAACGAGATGGTCCTCGACTCGGCGGCGTACGTCCTCGAGTACAAGTTCACGTCGCAGGACTGACACTTGCACTTCTATATAGAACTACGCTTCACTGTCGAAGCCAAGTTCTATATAGAGATCGGGCGTCGACATGTCGCGCATCATCGCGCCGTACATCACCGCTTGGAGTGCGGAGCAGGACCTGCCGTGCGCGCTCGTGGAGCGGCCTGACCACAGCATCGGCTACGCGAACGAACTGCTCAGCGATCGCGATCGGCATGGCGTGCTGTGGCGCCAGACGGCACTACGCCACCGAATCGGACGGCCCGAGTTCGCCAGGGTCCATCCGCTGCGACAGCGGCGGGCGATGGAACTGTTGCTGTGTCAGGTTTGTGGCGGGCCGGCGGACCGCAATGACGACGGTGTCCTGTGGCTGCAACGCGATCACCGCGGCGACTGGCCACAGTGGCCGAACGGGATGGCTTCGGTGGAGCCGCCGGTGTGCGTGCCGTGCGTGCCAGTCGCAAGGCGCATGTGCCCTGCGCTGCAACGGGGAGCTGTGACGGTCCGCGTGAGGGACTGCCCTGTCGCAGGTGTTCGGGGCGTGTTCTACCAGCGAAGCGTGCTGGCGCCCGCTGCGACGAAGGCGGGGAACTTCACTTACGACGATCCTGCGGTGCGCCGGGTTCTCGCCTCCGCGTTGATCCGCGAGTTGCGCGGCTGCGTCATCGTCCCGCTCGACGAGCCGAGCGGGACGATGACCCCAAGCCTCAGCCGTTGAGCACGGCGCGCGACATGACCACGCGCTGCACCTGGTTCGTGCCCTCGTAGATCTGCGTGATCTTCGCGTCCCGCATCATCCGCTCGACCGGGAAGTCACGCGTGTAGCCGGCGCCACCGAAGAGCTGCACCGCGTCCGTCGTGACCTCCATGGCCACGTCGGAGGCGAAGCACTTGGCGGCGGCGGTGATGAAGCCGATGTTCGGCTCGCCGCGCTCCGCCTTGGCGGCCGCGACGTAGACCATGTGGCGGGCTGCCTCGATCTTCATCGCCATGTCGGCGAGCATGAACTGGACGCCCTGGAAGTCCGAAATGGACTTTCCGAACTGCTTGCGGTCCTTGACGTACTCGACCGCGGCTTCCAACGCGCCCTGCGCGATGCCCACTGCCTGCGCACCGATGGTCGGGCGGGTGTGGTCCAGGGTCCGCAGAGCGGTCTTCAGGCCGGTGCCCGGCTCACCGATGATGCGGTTGGCGGGGATCGTGCAGTTCTCGAAGTAGATCTCGCGGGTCGGCGAGCCCTTGATGCCGAGCTTGCGCTCCTTCGGGCCCACCGAGAAGCCCTCGTCGTCCTTGTGCACGACGAACGCCGAGATGCCCTGCGACTTCTTCGGGGCGTTCGGGTCCGTCACGGCCATGACGGTGTACCAGGTGGACTCGCCCGCGTTGGTGATCCAGCACTTGGTGCCGTTGAGCACCCAGTGGTCACCGTCGAGCAGGGCCCTGGTCCGCATCGACGCGGTGTCGGAGCCCGCCTCGCGCTCGGACAGCGCGTACGACGCCATCGCCTCGCCCGAGGCGATGGACGGCATGACGAGCTGCTTCAGCTCGTCGGAGGCCGAGAGCAGGATCGGCATGGTGCCGAGCTTGTTCACCGCGGGGATCAGCGAGGAGGACGCGCAGACGCGGGCCACTTCCTCGATGACGATGCAGGTGGCGACGGAGTCGGCGCCCTGGCCGTCGTAGTCCTCGGGCACGTGCACGGCCGCGAAGCCCGCCTTGACCAGGGCGTTGTGTGCCTCTACCGGGAAGCGCTCGTTCTCGTCGACCTCGGCCGCGTACGGCTTGATCTCCTTCTCGGCGAGCGAGCGGACGGCCTCTCGCAGCGCCTCGTGCTCCTCGGCGAGCTGATAGGTGCCGAAGCTCGGGTTCACCTTATTACCTCCCAGTAGCGAGTACTCGGCACGATGTTAGCGCTCGTTCACGTCGGGCGCCGCTGTGCTGTTGAGCACTCAGAGGGACTTCTGCAGGGCCGCGTCCTTGTCTAGTACGAGCTGCTCGAGTTCTGCCTGGAAGCGGGCCATGCGCTCCTGCAGCCCGGCGTCCGAGGAAGCCAGCATCCGCACGGCCAGCAGGCCCGCGTTGCGCGCACCACCGACTGAGACCGTCGCGACCGGGACGCCCGCGGGCATCTGCACGATCGAGAGCAGCGAGTCCATGCCGTCGAGGTACTTCAGCGGCACCGGAACGCCGATCACCGGGAGCACTGTCGCGGAGGCGACCATGCCGGGCAGGTGGGCGGCACCGCCGGCACCCGCGATGATCACGCGCAGGCCGCGTGAGGCAGCCGACGTCGCGTAGTCGAGCATGCGCTGGGGGGTGCGGTGCGCGGAGACGACGCTCACCTCGAACGGCACGTCGAACTCGGCGAGCGCCTCGGTGGCCGCCTTCATCACCGGCCAGTCCGAGTCGCTGCCCATGATCACGCCAACCTGAGTCACTCCGCACTCCCGTGAATGTCGTATCCGTCTGACCAGATGCCCGTGGACAGCCAGTCCGCGGCGAGCCGCGCGCGCTGGCGGACCTCGGTCATGTCGTTGCCGAGGAACGTCACGTGCCCGATCTTGCGGCCCGGCCGTTCCTCCTTGCCGTACAGGTGCACGTGCGCGTCCGGGAACCGGGCGAACAGGTGGTGCACGCGCTCGTCGGGGCCCATCGCGGGCGTGTCGGTCGCGCCGAGGACGTTGGCCATCACGACGGCGGGCGCCATCAGGTCGGTGCGGCCCAGCGGGTAGTCCAGGACGGCGCGCAGGTGCTGCTCGAACTGCGACGTGCGCGCGCCCTCGATCGACCAGTGGCCGGAGTTGTGCGGGCGCATCGCGAGCTCGTTCACGACCACGCCGTGCGCGGTCTCGAACAGCTCGACGGCCAGCACGCCCACGACGCCCAGCGCGTCGGCGACCTTCAGCGCCAGCTCCTGGGCCGCGGCTCCGTCCAGCGCGGGAGCCGGTGCCAGCACCTCGACGCAGATGCCGTCGGACTGCACGGTCTCGACGACCGGCCACGCCGCGCCCTGCCCGAACGGCGAGCGCGCCACGACGGCCGCCAGCTCACGGCGCATCGGCACGCACTGCTCGACCATCAGCGGCGTGCCGGACTCCAGCAGCTCGGGGACGACCCGCTCGGCGCTCTGCGGGGTGTTCAGCATCCACACGCCACGCCCGTCGTAGCCGCCGCGGATCGCCTTCAGCACGCACGGCCAGCCGTTCTCCGCGCCGAACCGGAGCACGTCGCGCACCTCGTGCACCTCGGCGAACGGCGGCACCGGCAGGCCCAGCTCGGCCAGCCGCACGCGCATCTTCAGCTTGTCCTGCGCGAACTGCAGCGCGTCCGGACCGGGGTGCACCTTCACGCCCTCGGCGGCCAGCGCGCGGAGGTGTTCCTGCGGCACGTGCTCGTGGTCGAACGTGACCACCTCGCAGCCCTTCGCGAACGAGCGCAGCGCGTCGAGGTCGGTGTGCGTGCCGAGCACCACGTCGCGCGCGACGAGCGCGGCGGGGTCGTTCTCGGAGACTGCGAGCACGCGCAGCGACTGCCCGAGCGGGATCGCGGCCTGGTGCGTCATGCGGGCGAGCTGCCCGCCGCCGATCATTCCGACGACGGGGAGACGGGTACGAGAGTCCACGGTTCAGGCATCCTACCTGCGGCTTCTCCCGCGCTCACCACCGGCTGAACGGCCTCACCCCCAGCGAAGCCGTCCAGCCGGTGGTGAGCGCTACCCCTCGGTCTTGGCTGTGGCGGTCCCGGACGTGGCCTGCTCGCCCGGGGCGGGTTCGGAAACGGGTTGGGGTGCGGGATCCGAGGCCTCGCCGGTCTCGGCGACCGGGTCGGCGTCCGGCTCCGGCGTCGCGGTGGTCTCCGGAGCCGGAAGGTCCGGCGTGGGCTCGGGCACCGGCGGACCGAGGCGGCGGTGCGCACGGGACGGCTTCCACCCACCGCCGTTGCGCATCAGCCGGAAGACCACGGCCAGCAAGCCCGCCACGATCAGCGCGCACACCAGGAACTCGGCGATCTGGAACCACACCATGCGCTCGATCGGCTGGTAGTCGACGTACGTGCCGATGGCGGCGTTCGCACGGCGCATGCAGCTGGTCTCGCTGACGGCCGTCATGCAGTCGCCCCGGGAGGGCACCGGTTGCAGGTCGGACCCGACGTAGCCGTGGCCGAGCTCCAAGCCTCGATCGGGCACTACCGGCGTTTCCTCCCAACGGGCGATCACGCGTGCCGGTGGCCAGTAGAAGGAACGCACCCACACGGCCAGGACGACGCGCACGACCACGAAGAGCACGATCGTCACCGCGATCGCTGTCACGACGTTCCTGCTCAACAGGCCGATCAGCACGCCGATCGCGAGCCCGAGAGCGGCGTATCCGGCTTGCAGGAGCGAGTTGGCTTCGAAGCTGTTCCACGTCCGCACCGAACCGGTGAAGCCGTCACCGTTGCCGATGAGCGCACCCAGCAGCACGGCCAGGCCACCGAACACGATCAGCTTGCCGCGCAACCACTGCACGGGCGTGACGTCCTGGCCCCACGCCACGAAATAGGTGCGTTCCTCCAGTTCGCGGGCGATCAGCGGAGCACCCCAGAACGCGCCGACCAGCGCACCGAACCCCGTTTGCACCATCAGCGCGTAGAAGCCGGCGATCGGCATCGACGTGTTCATGTAGAAGTCGAGCGCCTCGATCGACCACAGGCTCAGGATGGCGAACACGGCGATGAGCCCGAGCCCGACGATGGGCCAGCGGTGCTGCCGCCAGGTCAGCCAGATGAGTGAATTCAGCTTCACAGGTCACGCTCCAGGTGCGCCACGACCAGCTCCTCCAGCGTCACGTACCGGGCTGTCCAGGGTTCGTCGATCCGCTGACCGCCCGACCTCACCAGGAACGACGACTGGGCCCTGCCGTGCTTCGCCAGCACCACGTGCCCCTCCACGGGCGACTTCGAGGCGTGCGGGCCGGTGTAGAGGACGTGCTCTTCCAGCAGTTCGTCGGCATCGCCGTCCACCAGCAGCCGGCCGTGCGACAGCACCAGCAGCCGGTCGGCCACACCCGCGATCTCTCCCACGGCGTGCGTGGAGAAGATCAACGTCATGCCCTTGTCGTTGACCTCGGTCAGCAACTCCCGCATGACCTTCCGGCGCGCCAGCGGATCCAGTTCGGCCAGCGGCTCGTCCAGCATCAGGACGTCCGGGCGGGACCCCAGCGCCAGCGCGAGCACCACGTGCGTGCGCTCACCACCGGACAGGTCCTCGATCTGGAGCTTGCGCGGGATCCGGAACCGGTTGAGCCACTGCTCGGCGCGGTCGGCGTCCCAGATGTCGTTCATGCGGCGGCCGAACTCCAGCACGTCCTTGACCCTGAACGACTTGTACATGGGCTTGTGCTGGGGCACGTACGCCATCCGGCCCGCGATCGACGTGTGGCCCGATTCCGGCTTCAGGTGCCCGGCCAGCACGTTGAGCAGCGTCGTCTTGCCGGAGCCGTTGGATCCCACCATCGCCGTGACGCTGCCCGGCGGCAGTTCGAACGAGACGTCCCGTAAAGCCCACTTCGACACGCCGGCCGCAACCACGCTCATTGCGCTCCCCCACTCAGCACCTCACGCATCAGCGCATTGATGTCCTCGTCCTCCAACCCGGCGGAGCGTGCCTCCGCGACCCACGCGGCCAGCTTGGCGCGCAACGGGTCCAGGTCCTCGGGGGCGGCGGACCCCAAGGAGGCCTTGACGAAGGTGCCGGAGCCCTGACGGGCTTCGACGAGGCCGGCGAGCTCCAGCTCGCGGTAGGCCTTGAGCACGGTGTTCGCGTTCACGCCACTCGTGGCGACGACGTCGCGGACCGTCGGCAGCCGATCACCCGGCTGCAACCAGCCGAGCCTCAAAGCCTCCCTGACCTGCTGCCCCAGCTGCAGGTACGCGGGAAAACCGCTGCCGCGGTCAACGTGGAACTCGACCACGCACGCTCCCCAGATTGTTCTAGTCAACTAGCACAATAGAACACTTCTGCGGGTGTTGGGAAGCGACCCCGGTGGGGACGCGGGGAGGGCCGCCGGGCGCGGGACAGGGGGTTCAGCGCCCGAGCGAGGTGAGCAGCGCACGCGCCTCGGCGTGCGTGTCCGGCAACTGTTCGACCCAGACCTCGGCGGGGCCGACCGGCCGGACGTCGGGGTCGTCGGCGAGCCGGTCGGCCGCCAGGACCCTGAGGTTCGACACTCTTCGCGCGAGCAGTCCGTCGCGTCTGACCAGCACCGCGGCCACGCACGGGCCGAGGGTCGCCAGCGTCTCGCCGCCGTCGAAGACGGTGCGCAACGCGTCCGACACGAGTGTCATCGCGACGACGCGGGACCAGCCCGATGCGCGGTGCACGTCGAGCCGCAGCAGCACGAGGGCGTAGTCGAGGGACGCGACCGGTGTCTCCCGGTACACCTCGCCCAGCCGTGTCCGCAGGTAGGCGCCGGTCGCCAGGCCGGTCAACGGGTCTTCGGCCGCGCAGTCGCCGGCCTGCTTCGTCACCACGTCCGCCCACCCCAGCGCCGTCATCCGCACCATCCGCGAAGGGAGCGCGTCGACGTCCGGCGACACGGCGTGCGACGCGTCGGTCAGCACGGCGTGCAGCGCGGCCAGGTCCAGCAGCGTCTCGCTCAGGCCCGCTCCGGCCTCGGCGCGTGCACGGCCCAGCCGGACCAGCGCGTCGGCGGGGTCGGTGTCCTCCAGCATCGCCGCGCACACGTCGTCGACCTCGGCGAGCGGCCAGTCTGCGGGGAACGCCCAGCCTGCGGCCATGGTGGCGGTCCGCCACCTCGACTTCAGCAGGCGTTCCGCTTGTGCGACACCCACCCGGTCTCCCTTCAGTTCGCCCGATTCCAGGTGGGAGACGCAGCCGTCGCTCGTTCGTGACGCAACCCGCGCGGGGGATTGAGATGACTGCGCCACGCGCCGTAAGTCACACTGGGCGCCGCGTGGGAGGGAAACAAAAACTGTGGCGATCGTTCCTGCAGACGTCCAGGGACCGAGCGACGCGGAACTCATCGAGTCCGTGCGCGGCGGGACCATCGACGCCTACGGCCAGTTGTACGAACGCCACGTCTCGGCGGCCTACAACCTCGCTCGCCAGTTGGCGCGCTCCGCCGCGGAAGCCGACGACCTCGTCTCCGAGGCGTTCGCGAAGGTCCTGGACACGCTCCGCGGCGGCCGCGGCCCCGACTCGGCGTTCCGCGCGTACCTGCTCACGGCGCTGCGCCACACCGCGTACGACAAGACCCGCCGCGACAAGAAGGTCGACCTCACCGAGGACATGACCGACGTCGCGCCGGCCGTGCAGTTCAGCGACACCGCCGTGGCCGGGCTGGAGCGGTCGCTGGCCGCCCGCGCGTTCGCCGCCCTGCCCGAGCGCTGGCAGATGGTGCTCTGGCACACCGAGATCGAGGGCCAGTCGCCCGCCGAGGTCGCCCCGTTGCTCGGGCTGACGGCCAACGGCGTGTCCGCGCTCGCCTACCGCGCCCGTGAGGGCCTCAAGCAGCAGTACCTGCAGATGCACCTGGCCGACACGGAGGCGGAGCGCTGCAAGGCGACCGTCGACCGGCTCGGCGCCTGGACCCGCGCCGGCCTGTCCAAGCGCGAGGCGGCCCAGGTCGAGGCGCACCTCGACGAGTGCGGCCGGTGCCGGGCGCTGGCCGCCGAACTCGCGGACGTCAACGGCGCGCTGCGGATCTTCGTCGCCCCGCTGGTGCTCGGCGTCGGTGCCACGACGTACCTGCTGGCCGCCGGCACGACGACGGCCGTCGTCGGCGCCGGAGCGGCCGCGGGTGGCGCGGGCGCCGTGGGTGCCGCGATCCCCCGCCAGCTCGTCACGGTCGGTGGTTCCGCGGCCGCCGTGGCCGCGGCCGTGGTGATCGCGCTGGCCGCCGGGGGCGGTGAGCAGCAGACGCCGGTGGTGCAGGCCGTCCCGCCCCCGCCCGCGCAGACGCAGGTCCAGACGCCGAGGCCGCCCGTGCCGCCGGTTCCGCCCGCTCCCACCCCCACCACGGAACCGCCGACGACCACGACGGAGCCGCCGCCCCCGGTGGCCCCGCCCGCCCCACCGGCACCGGCACCGGAGCCGCCCGCCCCCCAACCGCCCGCGCCCGCGCCGCCGGCACTCACGCCGACCACGCCGAGCGGGTTCTCGCTGACGCCGGGCGAGGAGCCCAAGGACTTCCCGATCACCGTCCGGAACATCGGCGGCACCGCGGCACCGCCCGCGAGCATGGTGCTGAACCTGCCTCCGGGTGTCGTGTCGACGGGCGGGCCGTCGGGCTTCGGCGCCGCGCGCCTGCTGCAGCCGGACGGCGCTGCCGACCAGACGGTGAACTGCCCCGCCGGCACCGGCACGATCACGTGCGTGACGCCGCAGGGCATCGCGCCGGGCGGGCAGGCGACGTTCCACTTCCTGCTGAGGGCGACCGACACGGCCGTGCCCGGCACGATCACCGGTGTCATCAGCGCGGGCACGTCGATCTCCGTCGACATCAGCGTCGAGGTCAACGTGCCTCCGGTGAACGACGAGATCGACCTCTTCGTGAAGACTTGGGACCAGGTGTTCTGGTACCCCCCGCGCACCGACGTCGGCGTGTGGAACAAAGGCCCGCGTGCGGGCACTTTGAAGCTGGACATCTCGACGGCGGACAACGTGTCGATCTACACGCCTTACCGCCAGTGCTCCCATGCGGAGGACAAGAAGTCGATCCGCTGCGTCGCCGACCTGGACAAGGGTGGCAAGTTCCGGATGTCCTTCTTCGCGTTCGGGCGCGCGGGCGGGGAAGTCACCATCACCGCCACTCTGGGCAACGTGACGGAGTCCGTGAAGACGAAGGTGCGGGGATGGCCCGGTCACCCGCCGGGCGAGCAACCGCCGAACCCGCCGACGACCACCACGACGGTGCCGCCGACGACCACGACCACCGAGCCCACGAAACCGACGCGGCCGACCGACCCCACGAAACCGACTCAGCCCACTGATCCGACGAAGCCGACCGTGCCGACCCAGCCGACGGAGCCCTCGAAGCCGGAGACCCCGCCGTCGACGACCCAGCCACCGTCCCTGCCTCCGTCGACGCCGCCGACGACCACGCCACCACCGAAAACGGAAGAGCCGTGCGTACCGCCGCGCGGCCTGATTCCGGGGCTGATCGGCGGCCTGCTGGGGCAGCCTTCCTGCGAACCGCCGCGAAGCTGACCAGAAGTTGATCTTTCATCGTCACTGAACGTGCAGGTCACGCACCTCTGTGTCGCGGTTGGTAACACCCGGAGGCAGGCGTCGTGATCTAGATCCGTAAGCTGGCGCGGTGCTGCCAGTCGTTCGCCGCGCCATGAGCCGGCTGCCGGAACCGGTCCAGTTCCTGATGCACAAGCACCGCGAGGTGATCCGGTTCGCGCTGGTAGGCGGCACGACGTTCCTCATCGACAACGGCGTCTGGTACGCGCTCAAGCTCACCGTGCTGACCGACAAGGTCGTCACGGCGAAGGTCATCGGCGTGCTGGTGGCGATCATCGCCTCGTACGTGCTGTCGCGCGAGTGGTCGTTCCACACCCGCGGCGGCCGCGAACGTCACCACGAGGCCGCCCTGTTCTTCCTGGTGAGCGGCATCGGCGTCGCGATCAACATCGCCCCGCTGTGGCTGTCGCGGCACCTGTTCGGCCTGCAGGCCCCGTTCGTCTCGGTCATGACCGAGGAGATCGCGGACTTCGTCTCGGGCTCGATCCTCGGCATGCTGCTCGCCACCGGCTTCAAGTTCTGGGCGATGCGCCGCTGGGTCTTCCCCGACGCGGGCGCTCGGCCGGACCGGCGTGTTCACCCGATCTCCGTAGACTCGTCCCGTGTCTCTAGCCGAAACAGTGGTCTCCCGGTTCCCGGAACCGATCCGGTCGATCGCGCTGAAGCATCGTGAACTAGTCAAGTTCGCCCTGGTCGGGGGCACCTGCTTCGTGATCGACACGGTCCTGTTCTTCGGGATCAAGATCGTCGTCCTGCCGAACAACCCGGTCACGGCGAAGATCATCGCCACGCTGGTCGCCACGATCGTGTCGTACATCCTGAACCGGGAATGGTCGTTCCGGACGCGCGGCGGCCGCGAGCGTCACCACGAGGCGTTGCTGTTCTTCCTCGTCAACGGCATCGGCATCGTGCTGAACTCGGCACCGCTGTACATCGCGCGGTACGCGTTCCACCTGCAGGAGCCGCACGTGTCGCGCCTCACCGAGGAGATCTCGGACTTCCTGAGCGCGCAGATCATCGGCACGCTCATCGCGATGGCGTTCCGCTGGTACGGCTACAAGAACTGGGTCTTCCCCGAGGAGAACTTCCGCAACCCTCGGCCGATCGAGGAGGAGAAGGAGCTCGGCCACTCCTAGGGCGTGTCCCGTAAGTCGCGTCCGCGATAGTCGCGGCCGAGGGCCCCGGAGACGGCACCGCCGCAAAGCCCGAATACGCCCGGTATGAGGGCATCGCGGCGGCACCGCCTCCGGGACTCTCGACCGTGACTCTCATCGAACGGACTTACGGGACACGCCCTAGCGGGGTGTGCTCGGCTTCTTCCAGGAGATCCCCACCACGTCCTGGGCCTTCGGCACCGGCAGGAACACGGCGAACGTCGCCGGCCGCGCCGTGGACAGCTCCAACCGGCCGCCGTCCGCGTCGACCAGCGCCCGTGCGAGCGCCAGGCCCACGCCGGTCGAGCCGCCGCCGGAGACGCCGCGCTCGAAGATGTGCGCCGCGAGTTCGTCCGGCACGCCCGCTCCGCCGTCGCTGACCTCTACGACGACGGTGCCCTCCTCGCTGCGTGCGGAGACCACGACCGACCCTTCGCCGTGGCGCAGGGCGTTGTCGAGCAGCACCCCGATGGCCTCGCGGAGGCGGGCGGGGGTGGCGCGGGCCAGCAGGCCGTCCGGGACGCGGACGCGCAGCGCCCGTCCCTGGCCCTTGACCTGCTCGCGCCACTCGTCGGCGATCAGGTTGAGCGCGGGCCGCAGTTCCAGCGGTTCGGCGCCGACTGCTCGGGCCGCGCGGGCGGCGGCGAGGAGTTCGTCCAGCACGGCGGCGAGGCGTTCGGCCTGTTCCAGGGCCGCGCGAGCCTCGGTGGCCGTCTCGGGTTCCGGGTGCTCGGCGAGAGCTTCCAGGCGCAGCTGAAGTGCCGTGAGGCGGCTGCGCAGCTGGTGGGAGACGTCGCCGACCAGTTCGCGTTCGCGCTGGACCAGGCGGGCGAGGGCCGTGGCGGAGGTGTCGAGGGCGTCGGAGACCGCGTCGAGCTCCTCGATGTTGTAGCGCTGCTCGTCGGCGCGGAAGTCGCCGGCGCCGAGCCGGGACGCGCGGGCCGCCACGTGGCCCAGCGGGCGGGCAAGCGTTTGCGCCGTCACCAGGGCGACGACGGTGCCGGTGCCGACGGACAGCGCCAGCAGGAGCAGCACCAGGCCTGCCACCTGGGCCTGCGAGGTGTGCATCGGGCCGGAGGGGATCTCCAGGCGGACGGTGCCCTGCTGGGCGATCGGCAGTTCGACGGTCAGTGGGTCGTCGCCCGGCGAGGGGCCGGTGGACTTGGTGGTGCCCGCCGACACGACGGTGAGACGGCCGTCGGTCGGGATGGCGACCCGGACGGCCTCGATGTCGAGGCTCTGCTGCTTGGCGAGCTGGTCGTCGAACGTCGTCGCGATCCGCTGGGCGCTTTCGCTCAGGTCGGCGCGGGCCGTGTCCTCGACGAGCTGCAGCGCGGTGTAGCCGAGCGGGAGGCCCAGCACGATCCCGGTGACGGCGACGGCGAGCAGGATCGCCCGCAGGATCCGGCGGCGCACTAGTCGGCGTTGAAGCGGAAGCCGCGGCCGCGCACGGTCGCGATGCGCTTCTCGGCGGAGTTCGGGGTGCCGTCGCTGAGCTTCCTGCGCAGCCACGACATGTGCATGTCGAGCGTCTTGCTGCCCTTGAGGTCCGGGTCGTTCCAGACCTCGGACAGGATCTCGTCGCGGCTCACGACCTGGCCCGCGCGCTGGATCAGCACCTTGAGCAGCTCGAACTCCTTGTTCGCGAGCTGGATCTCGCCGCCGTCGACGGTGACGCGGCGGGCGGCCAGGTCGACGCGGACGCCGTTGACCTCCAGCGTTCCCGGCGCGCGGCGGCGCAGCAGCGCCCGGATGCGGGCCATCAGCTCGGCCAGGCGGAACGGCTTGGCGACGTAGTCGTCCGCGCCCGCGTCGAGCCCGACCACGAAGTCGACCTCGTCGGCCCGGGCCGTGAGCATCAGCACGGGCACGCCCCTGCCGCTCTGGCGCAGCCGCCGGCACACCTCCAGCCCGTCCATGCCCGGCAGGCCGAGGTCCAGCACCAGGAGGTCGATGCCCCCGGCGATGGCGGCGTCGAACGCACTTGGCCCGTCATTGACGACCTGCACCGAATAACCCTCCCGCGTCAAAGCGCGGGAGAGAGGTTCCGCGATGGCCGGGTCGTCCTCGGCCAGCAACACCACGCTCACGGGGCTCAGCGTATTCGTGGAACGATCGCCGCGTGTCACGCCACGATGCTGATCTCGAACTGGCCCTCCGCCTCGCCGACGCCGCCGACGCGATCACCGCGACCCGCTTCCGCGCGCACGACCTCGCCGTGGAGCGCAAGCCGGACCGCACACCCGTCACCGACGCCGACGTCGCCGTGGAGGACGCGGTCCGTGCCGTGCTGGCGTCCGAACGTCCGGACGACGTCGTCATGGGCGAGGAACGCGGCGGCACGCTGGACGCGTCCCGCGTCTGGGTCCTCGACCCGATCGACGGCACCAAGAACTTCCTGCGCGGTGTACCCGTCTGGGCGACGCTGATCGCCCTGGTCGAGGACGGCGTACCGGTCGTGGGCGTCGTGTCCGCGCCCGCCATGGGCCGCCGCTGGTGGGCGGCCGCGGGCGGTGGCGCGTTCGCGTCGGACGCCTCCGGTGAGCGCGCGATCTCCGTGTCCGGTGTGCGTTCTCTCGAAGACGCCTACGTGTCGACGACGGACATCAAGTCGTGGGTCGAGTACCACTCCCGCGAGGCGTACCTGCGCTTGGTGGACGCGACCTGGGAGAGCCGCGCGTTCGGCGACTTCTACCAGCACTGCCTGGTCGCCGAGGGCGCCATCGACCTGGCGCCCGAGTGCGTGGCGAACCCGTGGGACATCGCCCCGTTCCAGGTGCTGGTGCCCGAGGCGGGTGGCCGTTTCACCTCACTGGACGGCGAGGAGCGCTACGACGGCGGCAGCGTGCTGACGTCGAACGGCCACCTGCACGAGGCGGCGCTCAAGCTGTTGGAACGGTGAGACTTCCGCGCGCGACCTGGGCCCAGGCGAGCCGGCCGAAGAGGTAGTGGCACGCCACGCTCTCGTCGTCGAACCGGGCCCAGTCGTAGCGGTTGCCCTGCTCCTGCCAGAACACTTCGTGACCCTTGCCGTCTTCATCGGTGAGGAGGCACCAGCGCTGGTCCGCCTCCTCACCGATGCTGACGACGTCGTCGGGCACGCCGATCCTGGTCAGCCACTCGGGCAGCGACTCGACGTTCATGCGGTGATCTCCGTGAGGTAGCCGAGCGCGACGAGGTCCGCGACGGGGTGGGTGGTGCGGTACCGGCTGCCACCACCGGGCTGGCCGAACCAGGGCGCGCTGATCGTGCGGTGGACGGGCAGGTCCCTGGTGACGCGGTACCTGCGGTACCCCTCGTCCGCCGCCTGGGGCGGCAGGGACCGCTGTGCGAACGGAGTGCCCGCCGCGCTCAGCACCCGGCCCTCCGGCGTGCCGAACCTGTCGAGTTCGGCGCCTGCCTCGAGGATCTCCGGCTGGCTGTCCTCGTAGCCGCCCTCGCGTTCCGCCGGCCAGCGCGGGGTGCCGTCCTCGTGCAGGAACAGGCTTTCCCAGTCGCGTTCGTGCATGCCCGCGAGCGGGTCGTGACCGGCCAGGAGTTCCTGCACGATCGGGTGATCCCTGCCGAGACCGGCGCCGGGCTGGGCCGCGCCGGCGGACGACGTGTCGATCGGCTGCGGGTGGTCGTCCGGGGCGAACCTCGGGACGGCCTGCTCCTCCGCCTGCGGGGGCGGCGGGAGCTGGCGGGCCGGCTTCGGGGCGAGGGACGGGGCCCGTCCGGCGCTCAGGAAGATGGCCATGAACCAGCTGCCGGCCGCGGCCGCCGTGTAGGTGTGGCGGGCGATCTCGCCGGCGATGCCGGGATTCGCCAGCGCCAGGTCGTTCCGGTTCTCGAGGCGGTCGCTCAGCGCGTGCGAGCCACCGGGTTCCACCGCCGCCAGCGGGCCCGAGGTGGTGGTCCCACCGGTCGGGCGGGCTCCGAGGTCGACGTCGGCACCGGGAGCGGCCGGGCTCGCGATGGTGTCGCCGACCTGGCGCTCGCCGCGTTCCTCGACGGTCGCGACGTCGCCGTCCAGCAGCGCGTCCGCGGCGTCCTTCGCCAGGTCCTTGGCGGCGGCGTCCTTGGCCGCCACCGACGCCGGCGAAGTCTGCCCCTGGGCGGAGACCTGCGTGCCGGGCTGGGTGTGACCCGGCGCCTGCACCTGGCCCGGCTGGGTTCCGGTCTGGCCGCCGAACTGGGTGGGCTGGTTGCCCAGCGCCTGACCCGGTGCCGCGCCTGAGAAACCGGTCTTGGCAGCGGCTGCCTGCGCACCCGCCCTGGCCTCGCCCGGCTTGACCTCGCCGGACTTGAGTTCGGTGGCCTTCGCGTCCGCCGCGGGCTTGGCGGCCTGCTGGCCCTGCTGAGCGGCCTGACCCGCCTGGCCGTGCTGGCCGGGGGCCTGCGCGGCACCCTGCTGGCCCACGACGGCACCGACCTGGGACGCCGCCACGGGAACACCGCCGGCAGCGCCGCCCACGGCACCACCGATCGGGCCACCGGCCGGAGCCGCGCCCATCGCCGGGGCGGCAGCGGGTGCGGCCGGAGCGGCGGCGGGGGCCGCGGCCTGAGGTGCGGACGGAGCCTGGCCGGGCAGTTCGCCACCACGGACCAGGGTCGGGTCGAGCACGGCGGCGGACGCCTGCGTCGTGCCTTCGGTGATGGGGCCGAGGGTGCCCGCGACGCTCGGGATCGCGTCGGCCACCGGCTGCGCGACGGGCGCGACGACGTGGCCCACCGCCTGGCCGACCGCGTGGCCCGTGTCGGCCACCAGTCCGGGGTTCGGGCCCTTGCCCTCGCCCCGGCCGGAGCCTTCGCCACGGCCCTGTCCGTCGCCGTGGCCCTGACCGTCGCCGTCACCCCGGCCGTCGAACACCGGGCCGGCGGCGTCGCGGCCACCGGGTACCGCGTCCACCACCGGCTGCACGACGGCAGCGGCAGGTGCGGTCACGGGAGCAGCGGCGTCGAGAACCGGCGCGGCGACCTCGGTCACGGCACCGGCGACAGGGGCGAGAGGAGCCGTCACGGCACCGACGACGGGCGCGACCGGAGCGGTCACAGCGCCGACGACCGGGGCCACCGCTTCGGTCACGGGGGCGACCACGGCGGCGACGGGTTCCACGATGGGAGCGACCACACCGGCCACCGGGGCCACCACGCCGCCGACGATGTCCGTCACGGGCGACAGCAGGCCACCGGGGCCGTGGGCACCGGGTGCGGTGTTGACGGGATTCGTGCCCTGACTCATGTCGATGCCGCTGTCCAGGCGGATCGCGGAGGTCAGCGTGCTCTGGAGGTTCGCGACGTTGGCCGCGGCACCCTTCGTCAGCGTGTCGAGGCCGAGCAGCGCGGCGGGGTTGCCGGCGCTGGCCGAGGCCGTCGCGGCGTCGTTGTTCTTGGCGAGCGCCACGAGCTCGCGGACGATCTCGACCTTCGCGGCACCGACCTGCTTGGCGGCGTGGTCGAGACGGTCGGCGGCGGCGTGGCAGCCGCGGGCGGCGCGGTGGAAGTCGCCGTCGGGAGCCACGACCTTGGCCCAGCGACCGCGTGCGGCGTCAGCGGTGCCACCGGACATGCCGCCCAGCGCACGGTTCGCGGCACCGTCGGACGAGGTGCCGAGGCTCTTGATCTTGTCGCCCGCCTCGCGCCACGCGGTGGCGCTGGAACGCATGGCGTCCTCGTCGGCCTTGGGCCACGAGACACCGGCCTTGGCCGCGATGGCGGTGAGTTCGGCGGGAAGCTCGATGCCCATGTCAGCCTTCCAACCTTCTCATCCCGGACGCGTTCTGCTCCTCGACGTGCCGGTACGTGGAGGCCGTCGCGGCGAGCTTGTCGCTCACGTCCCCCAACGTCGACGCGAGCCCCGACAACGCCCCGGTGGCGTCCCCGGACGGCCGCTCGTGCGAGGCGGCGAAACTCCGCCCGACCGCGTCGTCCCCCCAGCAGACACCGAACGCGGCGAGCGCCCGGTCGAGCGACCCCGCGATCTCGCCTGCCTGCCCCGCGAACCCCTTGAGCTCGCGAGCCCCGGCGTCCAGCCGCTCGAGGTCGGCCGAGTACCCGGTCATCGGACCCTCCTGTCGATGAGCTCGGAGTCGAGCCAGCTCTCCCGCTGCTCGTTGTCCTCGTCGTCGTCCCTGCGCCCGCGAACGGACTGGCGCCCCAGATCAACGGTCTCGGTGTCGTCCACCGCGTACTCCGAGGGCTGGAGATCAGCCGTCCCGGCGACGAGCGCGGCAGGATCCGTGGCGGAGGGCAACACGGCACTCAACGCCTGATACGTGTCCTCGGCGGCATTGGCCGCGGCCGCGGCCACGGTCCGCACGATCAACTCGGCCAGCTGCTCCGGCCGATGCCTGCGATAGGCCGACTCGGAGAGCTCCAGTCCCACGAGCTTGCCGCCAGACCCCACGGTCGCCTGGACCGTCCCGTCAGGACTGGAGGCGCGCCCGGACACGGCGGCCAGCTCGCGCTGCACCGAAGCAAGCTGCTCGCGGCTACGCCGGTAGTCAGCGAGCAACTCCTCGACCTGCGCACGGTGGTCGTCCACCGAGTCCCCCTCACACGCATAGCCCTGGGCTCGGGCTCTAGGACGCCGTCGCCTCTAGATCGGTTCCCAGCAAATTCAGTTACGTAGAATCAACGGGATGATCGCCTTCGAGGACCTGCCCGCCGGCCGCATCATCCCGCTTGGCGAGGTCGTCGTCGACCGGGACGACATGCTGGACTACGCGAAGAAGTTCGACCCGCAGCCGTTCCACCTGGACGAGGAAGCCGGCAGGAACTCGATTTTCGGCGGTTTGTCCGCCTCGGGCTGGTACACGGCCTCGCTCTGGATGCGCAGCTGGGTGGACGAGGTCCTGGCCGACTCGACCTCGCAGGGCTCGCCGGGCTGTAGCGAACTCTCCTGGCTGGCCCCGGTCTACCCCGGCGACAAGCTCACCTTCGAGGCCGAGATCCTCACCGCACGACGGTCGAAGAAGCGGCCGGACCTCGGCCTGGTGGAGGTCGAGGGCAGGGCGAAGCGGGGCGACGAGCTGGTCTACCGGTTCATCGCCACGGGCATGTTCACCGCACGCACCTGATCGACTTCGCCGGCACTACTTCGACAGCGCCCGCACCACGCGAGAAGGACTGGGCCGCCCCAACTGCTCAGCCATCCACACCGAAGTCTCGACCAACTCGTCCAGGTCGACCCCAGTCTCAACGCCAAGCCCGTCAAGCATCCACACCAGGTCCTCGGTAGCCAGATTCCCAGTGGCCGACTCGGCATAAGGACACCCACCGAGCCCACCGGCCGAGGAGTCCACAGTCGTCACCCCACAACGCAAAGCGGCCAGCGTGTTGGACAACGCCTGCCCGTACGTGTCGTGGAAGTGCACAGCCAGCCGGGAGACGTCCCGGAACCCCTCCAGCAAGGACTCGACCTGACCGGGAGTGGCAACCCCGATGGTGTCGCCCAGCGACAGCTGCGAACAGCCCATCTCCAGCAACCGCTCACCCACCGCCACGACCTGGGACCGCTGAACCGGCCCCTCCCACGGGTCGCCGAAGCACATCGACACGTACCCGCGGACGTCCAGACCTGCTGCCAGCGCACGGGAAACAGTCGGCTCGAACATCTCGAACTGCGAGTCCAACGTCCGGTTCAGGTTGCGCGAGGCGAACGTCTCCGTCGCCGAGGCGAAGATCGCGATGTGCGTGACCCCGGCCTCCAGGGCACGGTCCAGCCCACGCTCGTTGGGCACCAGCACGGGGTAGACGACCCCAGGTCGCTGCACGAGCCCAGCCAGCAGCTCGGAGGCGTCGGCCAGCTGCGGCACCCACTTGGGGTGCACGAAGGACGTGGCCTCCAAAACGGACAGTCCTGCCGCAGCCAGCCGGTCGAGGAACTCCAGCTTCGTGGCGACCGGCACGACGACCGCCTCGTTCTGCAGCCCGTCGCGGGCGCCGACCTCCCAGATCGTCACCCGCGGGGGCAGCGATCCGGAGCCGACGACGTCCGGCAGGCCTACCTCACGCGCGCCCATCGACGGTCCCCGGGTGGAAGTTGTCGTCGGGGTTGTCGTTGACCTCTCGGTACAACATCGTGTGCACCTTCTCCACGGACGGGATGTCGTCGAACTCGAGCGGCTCGTCCGAGGCCGACTCGATGATCAGGGTGCCGCAGCCGAGCAGGCGGTCGATGAAACTGTGCTCGAAGCGGACGCTGTTCACACGAGCCAAAGGGATGTCGAGGCCTGTGCGCTTGACCACTCCCTCGCGGTACATCACGCGGTCCGACGTGATGATGAAGTGCGTCGTCCGCCAGCGCGCGAACGGCGTCACCGTCAGCCACAGGACCAGCACCGCGCCGACCGCCGCCAGCACGATCCACACGACCGTGGCCCACGACTGGTCGCCGAAGAGCCCGCCGAGACAGATGCCGAGCGCGACCACCACCAGCAGCCAGAACACCGGGAAGACCAACATCTTCCAGTGGGGGTGCTTGTGGATCACGACGTGCTCGCCGGAGCTCAGCAGGTCGTCGGGATAGGCCATGGGCCAACCCTAACTACGCCGGGCGCAAATGCACCACGTCACCAGCGGACACGCCGTGGTCGGCCCCGTCGGCGCCACGCACGACGAGCGTGCCGTCGGCCTCGATGCGCTGTGCCACCCCGAGAAGCTCGACACCGGCCGAGAGTTCGACTCGAACCCGCGAGCCCACGGTCGACGAGTGCTCCTCGTACTCCTCCAGCACGCCGGACTCGACCGCGTCGCCGCCGTTCTTGCGCCACACGCCTTCCAGGCCCGCCAGTTCGACCAGCAGCCGGAACGCCAGCTCGCCACGATCCAGCTCGCCGACGCCCAGGTCCTCCAGCGACGTCGGCGCGAGCCCGCCCGGTGCGGCCTGGACGCCGGACGGCAGCTTCGCCACGTTGAGGCCGATGCCGACGACGACCGCGCCGTCGGCGGTGATCTCGGACAGGATGCCCGCGCCCTTGCCCGCATCGGGGCCCAGCAGCAGGTCGTTCGGCCACTTCAGCGTCGCCTCGACACCAGCCGATTGGGCGACACGGACCAAAGCCAGCCCGGCGATCAGGTTCAGCCACGGCAGCTTCGCGGCGGGCACGCCGACGGGGCGGAACAGCACGCTCACGTAGAGCCCGCCCGCGGGTGAGGCCCAGGAGCGGCCGCGACGGCCCTGGCCAGCCGTCTGCTCCAGCGCGATCAGCACGGTGCGGTCCGCGGCGCCGGAGGCGGCGAGATCCGCGTTGGTGGACGCCGTGCTCTCGACGACGTCGAGAGCGGCGTACGGGCCGTTGGGTGCGACGAGCCGCGAGCGCAGCTCTTCGGCGTCGAGTGCGGTGGTCATCGCGCCAGGTTATGGGAACGGAAGAGAGTACGTGCGATCGGAGATCGCCGACAGGTTGCCGTGACCTGGACAACTGCACGGGGCAGTTCAGCAATGGTCTCGTTAGGCTGCGAGCCCATGAGCAGTGCGACCGAGCCGATCGGGCACGTCCCCACCGGCGCTTCAGGCGTCCCGGACGTCCACACCACCGCGGGCAAGCTCGTTGACCTCTACCGGCGCAACGACGAGGCGGTTCACGCCGGCTCGGAACGCGCGGTCGAAAAGCAGCACGCGAAGGGCAAGAAGACAGCCCGCGAGCGCATCGACCTCCTGCTGGACCCCGGTTCGTTCGTCGAACTGGACGAACTCGCCCGGCACCGGTCCACCAACTTCGGGCAGGAGCGCAACCGCCCGTACGGCGATGGCGTGGTGACGGGCTACGGCACCGTCGACGGCCGTCCGGTGTGCGTGTTCTCCCAGGACGTCACCGTCTTCGGCGGCTCGCTCGGCGAGGTGTACGGCGAGAAGATCGTCAAGATCATGGATCTGGCGATCAAGACGGGCCGGCCGATCGTCGGCATCAACGAGGGCGGCGGCGCGCGCATCCAGGAGGGCGTCGTCTCGCTCGGCCTCTACGGCGAGATCTTCACGCGCAACGTTCGCGCGTCCGGCGTGATCCCGCAGATCTCGCTGATCATGGGCTCGAACGCGGGCGGGCACGTCTACTCCCCCGCGCTGACCGACTTCGTGGTGATGGTCGACCAGACCTCGCACATGTTCATCACCGGCCCGGACGTCATCAAGACCGTCACCGGCGAAGACGTGACGATGGAGGAGCTCGGCGGCGGTCGCACGCACAACACCAAGTCCGGCAACGCGCACTACCTCGGCAACGACGAGGAAGACGCGATCGCGTACGTCAAGGAACTCCTCTCGTACCTGCCGTCCAACAACCTCTCCGACTCGCCCGCGTTCGAGGGCACGCTGACCGAGGGGTCGATCTCCGACGCGATCACGGACTCCGACCGGGAGCTCGACACGCTGATCCCGGACTCCGCGAACCAGCCGTACGACATGCACGAGGTCATCAACCGCGTGCTCGACGACGGCGACTTCCTGGAGGTGCAGCCGCTGTTCGCGCCGAACATCCTCGTCGGCTTCGGCCGCGTGGACGGCCACTCCGTCGGTGTCGTCGCGAACCAGCCCACCCAGTTCGCCGGCTGCCTCGACATCGACGCCTCCGAGAAGGCCGCGCGGTTCGTGCGCACCTGCGACGCGTTCAACATCCCGGTGCTGACGTTCGTCGACGTGCCCGGCTTCCTGCCCGGCACCGACCAGGAGTGGAACGGCATCATCCGGCGCGGCGCCAAGCTGATCTACGCCTACGCCGAGGCCACCGTTCCGCTGGTCACCGTCATCACGCGCAAGGCGTACGGCGGCGCGTACGACGTCATGGGGTCCAAGCACCTCGGCGCCGACATCAACCTCGCGTGGCCCACCGCGCAGATCGCCGTCATGGGCGCGTCGGGCGCGGCGAACATCGTGCACCGCAAGACGCTGGCCGCCGCCGCCCAGAACGGCGAGGACGTCGACGCCCTGCGCGCGCAGCTGCAGCAGGAGTACGAGGACACGCTGTGCAACCCGTACGTCGCCGCTGAGCGCGGCTACGTCGACTCGGTGATCCCGCCGTCGTACACCCGCGGCCACGTGGCGCGGGCGTTGTCGATGCTGCGGGACAAGCGGGAGACGCTGCCGCCCAAGAAGCACGGGAACATCCCGCTGTGACCGCGCCAGAGGAAAAGCCGCTGCTCAAGGTCGTCAAGGGCACGCCGGACGACTACCAGCTGGCCGCGCTGACCGCGGTCATCGCCGGGCTGGCCGCCGCCGCCCCGGCCGAGGACAAGCCCCGGCGGCGTTCGGAGTGGGCGAACCCGGCTCGCCGGGTCCGCCGGCCGCTGCAGCACGGGCCGGGCGCCTGGCGCGCCTCCGGTTTCTCCGGCTAGATCGACCCGGGGAAGGCCTCTCGCAGTCAGCGGGAGGCCGTCCCCAGGTCGAACGCGACGGTCTGATCGATGTCGCCGTAGCCGTCGACCCGTGTGGGGAGGCCTGGCGGGCATTCGAGGGCCGAAGCCTCGACTGCCGGGGAACGGTCACGGCGGACCACGACGCGCACGCACGTCCGCACCTCGACCTGTTCGTAGCTCCGCCCGCCTCACCGCGGCCGGCACGGCGGCGCGGACGACCCCGGACGGCATCAGCAGTCCACGCGGCGGCTGGTCACGTTCAAGCCGACGGCCACCTCGCGACAGCGGGTCTCGCCGTCGACCTCCAGCCGCAGGGTCCAGAACGCGCTGCCGTAGGCGTTGGTCCGGCGCAGCACCTGCACACCGGCGTGGTCGAGCGGCAGGTTGGCGCGCACAGCGGGCACGATCTGCGTCAGGAGCGCGTTCTCCGCCCGATCGGCGGTGTCGGCGAACGGCCAAATGGGCACTCCGTAGCCGATCGGGTCACTCGCGAGCACGCTTCCAACGCCCCACGATCCAATGAGGCCGCCGAGCACGACGAGCAGTGCCGCGATCCGTCTGCGCTTGCCTTCGCGATCGGAGCCGCGTTCGGTGAGGACAAGCACCCAGCGCTTCACTCTTCCGAGAGTGCCGACCGAAGAGGTGATCGCGCATCAGCAGTACTACTCAAACGGACCGTGCGAACTGGCGGACCGTGTACGCGCTGTGCATCGGCTTCTTCATGACGCTGCTGGACACGACCATCGTCAACGTCGCGCTGCCGTCGATGATCACCGACCTGAACGCGTCGCTGAACGACGTCATCTGGGTCGTCAGCGCCTACCTGCTCGCGTTCGCCGTGCCGTTGCTGCTGACCGGGCGGCTGGGCGACCGGTACGGGCCCAAGCGGCTCTACGGCATCGGGCTCGTGCTGTTCATCGGCGCGTCGCTGGCCTGCGGTCTGTCCACGAGCGCGGACGCGCTGATCGCCGGCAGGGTGTTCCAGGGCCTCGGCGCGGCGGCCATGACCCCGCAGACGATGGCGTTCATCACGCACCTGTTCCCGCCGGTCAAGCGGGGTGCGGCGCTCGGCATGTGGGGTTCGGTGGCCGGGCTCGCGACGGTCTCCGGGCCGTTGCTCGGCGGCGTGCTCGTCACGCACCTGGGCTGGGAGTGGATCTTCTTCGTGAACCTCCCGATCGGTGTCCTCGCGCTGGTGCTGCTGTTCCTGTGGGTGCCCGACCTGCGGCCGGACCGCGCGCCGAAGTTCGACGTGCTCGGCGTCGTGCTGTGCTGCCTGGGGCTCGGCCTGCTGGTCTTCGGGATCCAGAACGGCGAGCACTACCGGTGGGGCCGGGTCGCGGGGCCCGTCACGATCACCGAGGTCATCGCCGCCGGCGTGCTGTTCCTGGCGCTGTTCCTGCTGTGGCAGGCGTCCTCGCGCAACCCCGAGCCGCTGATGCCGCTGCGGATCTTCCGCAACCGCAACTTCTCGCTCGGCAACGTCGCGAACGTCGCCATCGGCATCACGGTGACCGGGGTGTTCGTGCCGCTGGCGCTGTTCCTGCAGACCGTGCCGAAGCTGTCTCCGCTGATGACGGGCCTGGTCACGGCTCCGGCGTCGCTGATGTCCGGCGTCGTGGCGATCTTCGCGGGCCGGCTGTCGAACCGGGCCGACGCCAAGTTCCTGCCGATCACCGGGTTCGCCCTGATGGCGCTCGGCATCGTGGTGATGACGTTCCTGCTCGGCGACGGCTCCCAGTGGGTGCTGCTGCCCTCGATGGTGGCCCTGGGCATCGGCATGGGGCTGGTGTTCTCGCCGCTGACGAACATCTCCACGCGCACGCTGGACAGGTCGCTGCTCGGAGCCGGGTCCGGCATCTACAACACCTCGCGGCAGTTCGGGAACGTGCTGGGCAGCGCCGCGACGGCCGCCGTGCTGCAGGTCGTGCTGGCGGCCACGGGCGACTTCACCTCGGCCGTGCGGGCCGCGTTCTACCTGCTGCTGGCGGTGCTGGCGGTCGGCATCGCCGCCGCGTTCGCCTTTCGCCGGGTCGCCGCGCCGGCCGTGACAGACTCGGCGGGTGCGTCTGATCCTGGCCTCCCAGTCACCCGCCCGTCTTAGCGTCCTGCGGTCCGCGGGCATCGAACCCGTCGTCCGGGTCTCCGGTGTCGACGAGGACGCGTTGATGGCGTCGCTCGAGAACCCGACGCCGGAGGAGACCGTCGTCGCGCTGTCCGCGGCCAAGGCCGAGGCGATCGAGCACGACGACGAGTGCGTGGTCATCGGCTGCGACTCGATGCTGCTGTTCGAGGGCGAGCTCGTGGGCAAGCCCGGCACGGCCGAGGTCGCGCGGGAGCGGTGGCAGCGGGTGGCGGGCAAGAGCGGCGCGCTGATCACCGGGCACACCGTGCTTCGGGTCTCCGGAGGCGTCGTGGCCGACCGCGCCTCGGCCGCCGAGTCGACCACCGTGCGGTTCGGCACGCCGTCGGAGGAGGAGCTGGAGGCCTACATCGCGACGGGTGAGCCGCTGCACGTCGCCGGCGGCTTCACGATCGACGGGCGCGGCGGCTGGTTCATCGACGGCATCGACGGCGACCACACGTCCGTGATCGGCATCAGCCTGCCCCTCACCCGCAGGCTGCTGAGCCAGGTGGGTGTCTCCGTGTCCACACTCTGGTAGCGCTGGTCACAGTTCACCTGATCGGGGAAGACTGCCCTCAACGCCGACGTTGAGGGCAGCGGTGAACGAGTACTTGACGCGTCGCAGGCACATCGACCTGGCACGCAGGACGAGCACGGGCTGTCGGAGCTAACCGCTCCCGACGCCCCCTTTCGCTCATCCCTGCCCAGGAGATGTTCCCGTGTCGTTCGTCCAGACATACCGCAAGCCCAAAGTCTTCGGATTCACCGTTCTAGGCCGCTCGTCCTCGGCGCGCTCGCCGGCTGGCTCGGCAAGGGCACGTGGCTCGCGCCCGTCCTCGCCAAGATCGGCTCCACCTTCACCGCGCTGCTCCAGCTGACCGTCATCCCGCTGGTGTTCACCGCGATCGTCGTCGGCATCGCGTCGCTGCGAAGCCTCGGCGGCGGCCGCACCGCCGCACGCCTCGGCGGCAAGACGTTCCTGTGGTTCGCCATCACGTCGTTCGTCGCGGTGCTGATCGGCATCGCGGTCGCCACGATCATCAAGCCCGGCGCGGGCCTGCAGATCGAACCCGCCGCGGGTGCCGTCGACAAGCTCGCCAAGCGCGCGTCCGGCTCGTGGCAGGCGCTGCTCGACAACCTGGTGCCCACCAACATCTTCAGCGCGTTCACCGAGGGCGACGTGCTGCAGGTCGTGTTCATCGCCGTGCTCGTCGGCTTCGCCGCCTACGCGCTCGGTGACAAGGCGGCGCCGTTCACGAACCTGGTGAGGTCGTTCTTCGACCTCGTCCAGAAGGTCGTCGGCTGGATCATCCTGCTGGCCCCGATCGGCATCTTCGGCCTCATCGGCAACGCCGTCGCCTCCTACGGCAACTCGTTCGTGAAGCCGCTGTTCTCGTTGATCCTCGCCGTGTACCTCGGCACCGCGCTCGTGCTGTTCGTCGTCTACCCGGTCCTGCTGAAGTTCGTCGGCAAGACCTCACCGGTCGAGTTCTTCCGCAAGGCCGGCACGGCGCTGCAGTTCGCGTTCGTGTCGCGTTCGTCGGGCGCCACGCTGCCGTTGTCCCGCAAGGCCGCGGCCGACCTCGGCGTGCCGAACGAGTACGCGAACTTCGCCGTGCCGCTGGGCACGACGACCAAGATGGACGGCTGCGCCGCGGTCTACCCGGCCGTCGCGACGATCTTCATCGCGAACATGTTCGGCATCCAGCTCTCGGTGTGGCAGTACGTCGGCATCGTGGTCGTCGCCGTGTTCGGCGCGCTGGCGACGGCCGGGACGACCGGCTGGTACACGATGCTCACGCTGACCCTGAGCGTCGTCGGCCTGCCGCCGCAGGTGATCGCGACCGGTGTGGCCGTGGTCTACGCGATCGACCCGATCCTCGACATGATGCGCACCGCGACCAACGTGGCCGGCCAGATCACCGTGCCGGTGCTGGTGGCGCGCAGCGAGAACCTGATCGAGGAGCCCGCGGCTCCGGCCGAGAAGGACCTCGTCAACGCCTAGGAATTCGCGCAAGGGCGCAACTGCGACAACTTCGGCGTCGGTGCGGGCCAGCCAGCGAGCTGCTCCCGCGCCGGCGCCGGCGTCGTACAGCCGATGATCGGCCCGAGCGACGAGAACACCTGCACGAACGAGTTGTTGCACTGACCGTCGCAGCCACGCTGGGCCGAGACGACGTCCGCCGTGCCGTCCTCGTTGACGTCGTGCAGCCCTAGGTACCCGGCACTGGACAGATAGGCGGCCTGCGCGCGCGACCACGTGCCGTCCTTGCGGATGAGCACCTCGCCGAGCACCTTGCCGTTCTGCTCGCCGCGCACGAGGCACACGCTGATGGTCGCTTCCGAGCACAGCAACGACTGGCCGTTCACCGTCGCGCCGGACTCGGCGATGGTCATCTCGAAGACGAACGGGCCCGACTCGCCGGTCACCCTGATCCGCCCGCCGCCCGTTCCGGACAGCAGCTCGACGAGGTCCCCGCCGACCGATCTGCCGATGACGACCTGGCAGACGGTGGTACCGCAACGCATTCCGGGGTCGATGCCGGACTGACCTGAATCGGTGCCGTTCGGTCGCTGGAAATAGGCGAACACGAGTCCCGCGACGAAGACCGCGGCGGCGACGACGGCGACCACCTGCACGGACCTGGTTCCACCCACATCGCAGATTGTGCTCGACGGGCTCACGATCGATGTGAAGTGAGCCGTCTCTCCCTCTCCGAGTTCGTCGATTTCCGTAGACTGCGGCACCAGCCAGAGCCGTAATTGCCGGTCCAGCAGGAGGTACGACGCCGTGTCGCTGCGCAAGGTCCTCATCGCCAACCGCGGTGAGATCGCCGTCCGGGTCATCCGCGCCTGCCGTGACGCCGGGCTGACGAGCGTCGCCGTCTACGCCGATCCCGACCGCGACGCACCGTTCGTGCGGCTCGCCGACGAGGCGTTCGCGCTGGGTGGCAACACCCCCGGTGAGAGCTACCTGTCGTTCGAGAAGGTGCTGGCGGCCGCCGCTCGGTCCGGCGCCGACTCCGTGCACCCCGGCTACGGCTTCCTGTCCGAGAACGCCGAGTTCGCCCAGGCCGTGATCGACGCCGGTCTGGTGTGGATCGGCCCGACCCCGCAGGCGATCCGCGACCTCGGCGACAAGGTGACCGCGCGGCACATCGCGATGCGCGCGGGCGCGCCGCTGGTGCCCGGCACCAAGGACCCGGTCAACGGGCCGGACGAGATCATCGCGTTCGCGTCCGAGCACGGCCTGCCGGTCGCGATCAAGGCGGCGTTCGGCGGCGGCGGCCGTGGCCTGAAGGTCGCGCGCACCCTCGAAGAGATCCCCGAGCTTTTCGACTCCGCGGTCCGCGAGGCCGTCACGGCGTTCGGCCGCGGCGAGTGCTTCGTCGAGCGCTACCTGGACAAGCCGCGCCACGTCGAGGCGCAGGTCCTCGCCGACACCCACGGCAACGTGATCGTCGTCGGCACCCGAGACTGCTCGCTGCAGCGCCGCCACCAGAAGCTGGTCGAGGAGGCGCCCGCGCCGTTCCTGACCGACGAGCAGCGCGCCACGATCCACTCGTCGGCTCGCGCGATCTGCCTCGAAGCGGGCTACCACGGCGCCGGCACCGTCGAGTACCTCGTCGGGGTGGACGGCTCGATCTCGTTCCTGGAGGTCAACACGCGCCTGCAGGTCGAACACCCGGTGTCGGAGGAGACCACGGGCCTCGACCTGGTGCGCGAGCAGTTCCGCATCGCCGCCGGCGAGAAGCTGCGTTTCACCGAGGACCCGGCGCCGCGCGCGCACTCGATCGAGTTCCGCATCAACGGCGAGGACGCCGGCCGCGGCTTCCTGCCCGCGCCCGGCACCGTGACGACGTTCATCGCGCCGTCCGGCCCCGGCGTCCGCGTCGACGCCGGTGTCGAGTCGGGTTCGGTGATCGGCGGGCAGTTCGACTCGTTGCTGGCCAAGCTGATCGTCACCGGCGAGACCCGCGGGGAGGCCCTGGCACGGGCCCGGCGGGCCCTGGACGAGATGGTCGTCGAGGGCATGGCGACGGTGCTGCCGTTCCACCGCGTGATCGTGCGCGACGCGGCGTTCACGGCCGAGAAGCCCGAGGGCTTCACCGTCCACACGCGCTGGATCGAGACCGAGTTCGACAACCAGATCGCACCGTTCACCGGTGGTGCCGACGCAGCCGACGAGGAGACGCCGCGGCAGACCGTCGTCGTCGAGGTCGGCGGCCGTCGTCTCGAGGTGTCGCTGCCTGGTGACCTCGCCGTTGGTTCGCGGCCTGCTGCTGCCGCCGCCGTGAAGAAGCCGAAGGCGAAGCGCGCGGGCGGCAGTGGCGCGGCCGTGTCGGGTGACGCGGTGGCCGCGCCGATGCAGGGCACGATCGTGAAGGTGGCCGTCGAGGACGGGCAGACCGTCGAGGCGGGCGATCTGATCGTGGTGCTGGAGGCCATGAAGATGGAGAACCCGGTGACGGCGCACAAGGCCGGCACGGTGACGGGTCTGGCGGCTGCGCCTGGTGACCCGATCACCCAGGGCACTGTGATCTGTGAGCTGAAGGACTGAGCGGGCGGGCTTGCGCGGGGGTCCCCCTGGGTGGTGGGTCCCCCGCGACCCAACGTACTCAGGGGGTCCGACAGTCGGGGCGGGCTGAGGCAGCAGGCAGTGATCTGCACGCTGGAGGACTGACCGGCCGGCCCGCTCACCTACGATTGAGTTCGTGAGCGACCCGAGCAGGGACATCCGCATCGGTGACACCGAGCGTCAGCAGGCGTTGCAGGTGCTCGGCGAGCACATGAGCGCGGGCCGCATCGACATCAACGAGTACGGCGACCGGTCCGCGAAGATCACCACCGCGAAGACCCGCGGTGAGCTGATGGCCTTGTTCTACGACCTGCCGGATCCGCGGCCGCAGTTCGTCGCGCCCGTGCCGATGTTCAACGAGCCCGCGAAGGCGCCCGCGCGGCGCTGGGAGAGCGCTGTCGTGCCCGTGGTGGGCATCGCCGTGGTCATCCTGTTCTTCGCGCTGGTGAAGAACCCGCTGATCTTCCTCCTCGTCCCCGCCGTGGCGATCCTGTGGGGCCAGTGGAACGGACGCCGGCGCTGAAACCCTTGCTGCTGCTCGATCTCGACGGCGTGTTGCGGTCGTTTCCGCCGCTGCCCGCCGCGCTGGCCGAAGTCGCCTTCGAGCCGTCTTTGCTGCACCGCGCGATCACCGGGGAGATCTCCGACGAGCAGTGGCGGCAGGCCGTCGGTCCGGAGTTCGCGGCCACGTCCGGCGAGGTGATTCCCGAGGCGCTCGCGCTGGTCCGGGTGGCCCGGCGGCAGTGTTTCGTGGCGTTGCTGTCCAACGCGACCACGCGGCTGGAGGCGGATCTCGAACTGCTCGGGCTCGACGGCGAGGTCGACGCGGTGTTCAGTTCCGCGCGGCTCGGGCTCGCGAAGCCGGATCCCGCGATCTACCGCAGGGTGCTGGACGAGCTCGGGTACTCGACGGGTGTGTTCTGCGACGACGACGCGGAGAACGCGGCCGCCGCGACCGCGGCGGGGCTGGACGGGGTGCACGTGCCGGACACGGCGGCGTTGCGGACGGCGCTGGCGGTGCGCGAGCTGATCCCGCCGACGGTGCTGCTGATCCTGCCGGACCGCGACGAGGCCGAGCAGCTGGCGGCGTCGTTGCTGGAGGCCGGTTGGGGGCCGTGCGCCGTGCACAGGGACATGCTGGCGGGCGAGGACGACGCCGAGGACGTGGACTGGGTGGTCGAGCTGACCACCGCGCCGGACGGCCTGCCGGCGTCCGCTCACCGCGCCGCGCTCGACGACCTGGCCGAGCAACACGACGGATTCACCGGCGAGGGTTAGCCTCCTGGCCGTGGAGCCAGTTGAGATCAACGCGGGTGAGTACTACCTGCGCGCCTTTCGCAGCGACGACCGCATCGACGACGTGCCGGTGCTGGCCGAGGCCTTCGCGGACCCGGAGACCAAGCGGTACATGCCGCGACTGACCGGGGACGACGCGCCGTCCGCGGAGACGCTCGTGCTGCTGCTGGCCGACGGCTGGGTGAAGGACTACCGCTGGTCGTGGGCGGTGTGCGAGGCCGTCACCGCCGAGGTGATGGCCGGGATCGTCATCCACAACGTCGACCACCACCTCCTCTCGGCCGAGGTGATGTGCTGGAGCCAGCCTCGGCACCGCGGCAAGGGCGTGCTGCCGGCCGCGCTGAACTCGGTGCTGGGCTGGGTCTACGGCGCGATGGAGATGCACCGGGTCACCTACCGGCACGCGGTCTCGAACACGGCGTCACAGCGAGTCGCGGAGAAGTGCGGATTCACCCTGGAGGGTCGTCTTCGCGAGGAGGCGATCGTCGATGATCAGCGCGAAGACCAGTTGCTGTGGTCACGACTGGCGTCGGACCCCTTCCCAGAGCAGCTACGGTGACCGGCCATGCGGACCACCGGGCTCCTCATCGTCATCGTCGCGTTGGCGCTGGCCGGGTGCACGGCGCCGCCCCGGCAGAGTTCGCTGACCACCCCGCCGCCCCCTCCGCCGTCCCCCACGACGACGCCCTCGGTGCTCGACTTCCCGCAGCGTCCCCGCGCGTTGCCGCTCGACGCGGTCGACCCGTGCGCGGTGCTCACCGCTGATCAGCGCACGTCGCTGAGCCTCGACAACCCGCCCAGCGCGTACGTCGAGCCGAGCTTCGGCGGTGCGCGGGCGTGCACGATCCGCAGCACGACGAGCGGGAACGTGGCGAGGATCGCACTCGTGCTGGTCTCCGGCGCCGACGTGTGGCTTTCGGAGAACGCCCAGGTCGACTACACGGTGAGCGCGATCGAGGGGTTCACCGCGATTACTGTCCGCACACCTGACGTGAGCAACGCCTGCAACGTCGAGGTGGACGTCGCCGACGGGCAGTTCCTCGACGTGATGTTCCGCGACGGAGGCAATTCCACTGCGGTGCAACAAGATCATCTTTGCCTCGGCGCCCAGCGGGTGGCAGAGGCGGCGATGGCCAGTTTGCTCCAGAAGCGCTGACCCACACGGGCGGATGTCACTGATCGCACTCCACAGCGTTACCTTCAGTGGTTAGAGTGTCGAAGCGCTTGTAGGCACAACCGCCGGAGGTTTCACGATGCCGCCAGGGGGACGTAGCGGGGCAGACACCTCGCCACCCGGCCAGCACCAGTTGAACGTGGAGCCGGAGGCGATTCCCGCGTTGCGCAACACGTTCTCGGCCGCCTTGATCAAACTCGACAAGCAGATCGAGATGGCGATCACCGAGTTCCGCGTGCGCCCGTGGGCAGGCGACCCGGTCAGCGCCGAGGCCGCCGAGAAGTTCAACGACCGTTCGATCGCGGACGGTGACTCGGCGCTGCAGGCGCTGCTGAACTACCAGCGCCAGCTCAAGACCGCGATGGACAACCTCAACCAGATCGAGCGGCAGTACAACGTGGTCGAGGGCGACAACACCGGCATGATGAACAAGAGCGGGTGCTGACGATGAGCGATCACCGCTGGCAGGGCTACAGCCACAAAGAGCTGTACGAACGCATCCACGCGGGTCCCGGCGCCTCGGCGTCGTTCGCGTCGATGGAGCGCTGGCAGGGCGTCTCGTCCGCGCTGTCCGAGATCAACGACGACCTGCACAAGGGCATCTCGCTGTCGGGCGCGAAGTGGCAGGGCCGGGCCGCCGACATGGCGCAGGCCGGCCTGAACCCGATCGCGGCCTGGGCGGACGGCGCCCGCACCGGCGCGGACGTCATGCGCTACTCGGCCGAACTGCAGGCCGGTTACGTCTCGAAGGCCCGCGCGGACATGCCGGCGCCGGTCAAGGTGACCGCCGAGCAGCCCGGCGCCCTCGTCACCGGCCTCACGCACCTCTTCGGCGGCCAGACCGACCACGAGAAGCAGGAGGCGGCCCAGGACGCGGCCGAGCGCCGCGCCCGTGAGGTCATGTCGACCTACGCGTCGTCCACGACGGCGAACACCTCGACGCTCGGCCAGTTCACCCAGCCGCCGCAGCTGCAGATCAGCGGTACCGGCCTCACGCACGGCGGTGGCGCCCAGATCGGCACGGCCGCTGTCTGGGGCCTCGGCCCGAACGGCACGGGTGGCAGCGCGACGCGCGGGCGCACCTCGTCCGGCACGCGCGGTTCCGCCACCGCCCCACCGCCCCGCAGCGGCACGCCCGCACCGGGCACCACCACGCGCAGCTCGGGCTCCGGCACCGGTACCAGCAGCGCGGCTGCGCTGAAGGGCTCGCACACCTCGCTCTCGTCGGCAGGCACCACCGGCACCACCGGTACCAACGGGCCTGGCGGCACGGGCACCGCGGGCATCGGCCTGCCCGGCCAGCGCACGTCCGGCCGTCCTGGCTCGTCCACCGGTTCCGAGGCGAAGCAGATGGAGGACGGCGCGACCGCGGCCTCCGGCGCGGCCGCCATGAACACGGTCATGAACCAGGGCCACGCCGCCGGCGTCTCGAACGCGGGCTCCGCGATGGGCCCGATGGGCACGGTCGGCGCCTCGAACAACGACCAGGTCCACCGCAGGGCCGTACCGATGCCGCAGTCGTTCGACCCGTTCGGCGGCATGGGCCCGCGCAAGGGAGAGGACGAGGAGGACTTGGAGCACAAGGCCGCCGACTACCTCCGCGAGCGCGACGACATCTACGGCGTGGGCAGCTACGCGTTGCCCGTGATCGGGGAGAGCACGACAGACTGATGACTCTGTTCGGCTTGGACGTCGGGGCGAGCGACACGCGCGACCCGGTGGTCATCTCCACGCTGGAGTTCGACGTCCTCTGGGAGCACCTGGGCCTGGAGACGATGCCGCTCGTCCTGAAGGTCCCGTCACCGGGCAAGACCACCGAGGAACGCCGGGCCATCGAGGACCGCGTCTGGCTGCAGCTGGGCGCGCGCGGCCTCGGCGGCCCGCGTTCCCTGGACCCGACCCTCGAAGACCTGCTGCACGTCCTGAACCGCCCGCAGCAGGAGATCGACGCCCGCATGTGGCTGCACGAACGCAGCCTCCGCGTCCTGGCCGCGGGCAAGGGCCAGGCAGGCGTCCTGGCGGTCCTGGACGGCGACCAGCTCATCCTGCGCCCGGCGGAGGCCGACGGCCTGCCCCGCGAGGCCCTGACGGCCCTTCCCACCGCCCCGGCGGGCGAGGGCCACTCCATCACCCTGCCGTCCGCGGACCTGGACGCGGCGGCAGCCTCAGCGAGCACCCCGGAAGAGCTGGAAGAGGCCCTGCGCGGCGCCCTGCGCGCCGACGACGCCCACACCCTGGCCGAAATGGTCCGGGACGCCTCGAACCGGGGCCAGTTCGGCGCCGCGGCCCGCGACAAGTGGGGCAAGCGCGTCCGCCCGGACCGCGTGGTCGCGTTCTACGACACGCCGAAGGGCCGCTACCTGCAGATGCGCCGGGCAGCGGAGGGCCAGGCACCCTGGTCGACCATCACGCCCGTCGACTACCGCCGGATGCACCACCACCTGGTGGAACTGCTGGCGGAGGCCACCGGCTCCTGACCGACCGCGTGGTCGCACACCCCCACGACAGAGCGCACGCGGGGGGGCGTGGTAATGTCGTTGCGTTACGAGGCGCCCCCGGGGGGGGCAAACGGGGCGGGGCGGGAGGGCCCATTGGAACGCCCCCCCCGTCGCAGCCCCCCCCGCGTGCGCTCAAGCGCGACGTCGCGGACGGCAGGCGTCCGCCGGACGGCGTTGCGGAACCACCGGTCAGGTCAGGGCCCGATCCCCTGACAAGGCCGGGTCCGCAGGTCGTTCACGTAGTCGTCAGGCGCCCCGGCGGCCTCGGCGGCGTCCGCGACCACCCCGATGTACCGGGCGGACGGCAGCCCGCCCTCGTAGGCGTCCAGCACGTAGAGCCAGGCGACCACGGACCCCTCCAGGGTCTGCACCCGCAGCCGGATCTTCTTGTAGAGCCCGAGCGCGCCCTCCCACCGGTCCAGCCGCGACTCATCGCGCGGGGACACGTCGTACAGCACGCAGAACGTCTGGTGGTCTGGCTCCTCGACGATCGTCGCGAGGGCGCCCTCCCAGCCGAGGTCCTCGCCACCGAACGTCATGCGCCAACCAACGAGCCAGCCGGTCCCCGCGAGCGGGGAGTACGGGGCTCGCTCCATCATCTGGTTCGGATCCATGTTCGACCCGTACGCGGCATAGAGCGGCACGTCCGACAGCGTAGCGACACGGCGATCAGCTTTAGGTACTGACGACACGGTCGATTCGGTCAACGCGTACGGTTGTGCCGGCCGACAAGCACGCAGAAGGGACTGATCGTGACCCGCATCGTCATCATGGGCGGCGGCCCCGCAGGTTACGAGGCAGCCCTGGTCGCTGCACAGCACGGCGCCGACGTGACCGTCGTCGAGAACGACGGCGCCGGTGGCGCGTGCGTGCTGTACGACTGCGTGCCGTCCAAGACGTTCATCGCCTCCGCGGGCGCTCGCAGTGCCTTCCGCAACGCCGGTGAGCTGGGCATTCAGACTCACAACGAGCAGGCAGCCGTTGATCTGCCAGTCGTACACGGACGGGTGAAGGGCCTGGCTCTGGCCCAGTCCGCGGACGTCCGGGCGCGCCTGCAGCGCGAGGGCGTGCGGCTCATCAACGGGCGCGCGAAGTTCGTCGACGACTCGCGCGGGCTCGCCCAGCACCAGGTCGTGGCGACCGCCGCGAGCGGCGAGGAGGAAGTCCTCAACGCCGATGTGGTGCTGATCGCAACCGGTGCGACCCCGCGCGTGTTGCAGGGCGCCGAGCCCGACGGCAAGCGGGTCCTCACCTGGCGGCAGATCTACGACCTGCCCGAACTGCCCGAACACCTCGCGGTGATCGGTTCCGGCGTCACCGGTGTCGAGTTCGCCAGCGCCTACACCGAGATGGGCGTGAAGGTGACGATGGTCTCGAGCCGGGACCGGGTGCTGCCCCACGAGGACGCCGACGCGGCCGTGGTGCTCGAGGACGTGTTCGCCGAGCGCGGCACGGCCGTCGTCAAGCACGCCCGCGCGGACAAGGTCGAGAACGTCGGCGACGGCGTGCTGATCCACCTGGAAGACGGTCGCACGATCGAGGCGTCGCACGCCCTGATGACCGTCGGCTCGGTGCCGAACACGACCGACATCGGCCTCGACAAGATCGGTATCGAGCTCGGGCGCGGCGGGTACATCCCGGTCGACCGGGTCAGCCGGACCAACGTCAGCGGCGTCTACGCGGCCGGCGACTGCACCGGCGTGTTGCTGCTCGCCTCCGTCGCCGCCATGCAGGGACGCATCGCGATGTGGCACGCGCTGGGCGAGGGCGTCAGCCCGATCAAGCTCAAGACCGTCGCCGCGAACGTCTTCACCAACCCCGAGATCGCCAGCGTCGGCATCAGCCAGCAGGCGATCGACTCGGGTGAGGTGCCCGCGCGCACGATCATGCTGCCGCTCGCCACGAACCCCCGCGCCAAGATGGAGGGTCTGCGCCGCGGCTTCGTGAAGCTGTTCTGCCGCCCGGCCACCGGCGTGGTCATCGGCGGTGTCGTCGTGGCGCCGAACGCGAGCGAGCTCATCCTGCCGATCGCGCTGGCCGTGCAGAACCAGCTCACCGTCGAGCACCTCGCCACGACGTTCTCGGTCTACCCGTCGCTCTCGGGCTCCATCACCGAGGCCGGCCGCCAGCTCATGCGGCACGACGATCTCGATTAAGTAACGCACGGCAACGCTGCCCCGGACACCGACGTGTCCGGGGCATGCGTCCGTTCTGGGGGTTGTTCACAGCGTTGGTGCTGCTGGCCGGTTGCGCCAGGGCTCCCGACGTCACGCTGCCCACCGCGCCGGTTCCGACCCGGCAGACCTCCACCTCACCGTCCTCAGTGGACAGAGGTCTGCCTCCGTCGGAACCGACCGAGGTGCGCATTCCCAAGATCGGCGCGAAGTCCTCTCTCGTCCCGCTGGGACTCAACCCGGACGAGACGATCGAGGTGCCGCCGGTCGAGCAACCGATGCAGGCTGGCTGGTATCGGCTCGCCCGCACACCGGGTGAGGCCGGGCCCGCCGTCATCCTGGGTCACGTCGACGGCGACAAGCAGCCGGGAATCTTCTTCCGTCTCAAGGAACTCACCGAGGGCGACGAGGTCGAGGTGTCCAGAAAGGACGGGACCACGGCGCGGTTCCGCGTGCGTGCGACCGAGCAGATCGCCAAGAGCAGCTTCCCCACCGAGGCCGTCTACGGCGACACCGGCGACCCCGAGCTGCGGCTGATCACCTGCGGGGGTGGCTACGACCAGGCCGCCCGCAGCTACCGGGACAACATCATCGTCTACGCGACGCTGATCTGAGGGAGGGAACAACCACATGAGAAGAGCCCTGACCACCGCGATCGCGTTGTCGGCGACCGTGGCGTTCGCACCGCTCGCGACGGCACAGCAGCAGGAGCCGACGCTGAAGATGGAAGGGACCGTGGCGAACGGCAGGACCATCACCGCGCTGGCCGGCCCCTGCCAGACGTACTCCGCGGTCACGTCGCCCGGACTCGACGGTCCGATCGTGCTCAGCCCGCGCTCGGAGGATCCAGCCAAGGGGTACGGCGTCGGGCGGGTCACCGCCAAGGCGGGCACCTACACGGCGTCCGTCCAGTGCGACGGCAAGACGCTCACCGCCCAGTTCACCGTGCTGCCACTGGTGATCATCTGGTACCTGTCCCCGGAGGAGGTCGAGCCGGGCGGCACGATCACCGCGGGCGGCGACATGCACACCGGCTGCCACACGGCCGGCTCGCTGGAGTCACCCGGTTTCGCGGAGCCGCTGAGGTTCACCCGCGGCGGCAACTTCGGCCGTTTCAGCGGTGACACCAAGGCGATCACCACGCCCGGCACCTACGAGGTCGTCTTCCAGTGCGCGAACCGCCCGGAACGCAGCGTGAAGACGTTCCGGATCCTCGGCACGCCGCCGACCACGACGACACCGCCCACGACCACACCGCCCACCACCACGTCGCCCACCACCACGCCGCCCAAGCCGAAGCCGAAGCCGGTCGTGAAGCCGAAGGGCGCGCCGGAGACGGGTGCCGGCGGCACCGCGCCGTAATGATGATCACGGTTCGGACCTGTCTCGATCGGACGCGCAACTAACCCACGAGATGTGCGTCAATGGGTTCGTGGGGACTCGTGTCTTGATCGCGGTGCTGTGCGTGGCGCTGGCCACCACCGCCTGTTCGCAGGGACCGGCACCGAAACCGTCGGCGGCGACGAGCGACAGCGCTCCGCCGCCGGTGGTGTCACCGCTCGGCAAGTCCGATCCGATGGAACTGCGGATCGAGCGGATCGGCGTGCGGTCGTCGCTGGTCGCGCTCGGCCTCGACCAGCAGGGCGCGGTCCAGATGCCGCCCGCCAACGAGGGCATGCAGGCCGGTTGGTACCAGACACAACCGCAGCAGTGGATCATCGTCGGCCGGATCGAGAGCAACAAGGCCAGAGGCGTCTTCTACCGCCTGAACGACCTGACCGAGGGCGACCTGCTCGAAGTGTCCAAGAAGGACGGTTCGGTCGCCAGGTTCACCGTGACGCGCACCGAACGGATCATCCGCGACGACTTCTTCGCAGAAGCCGTCGCACGCGACAAGGACGAACAGGGCCTACGACTGATCACCTGCGGCACCCGAGACAACGTGATCGTGCACGCGGCCCCAGCCCAGTAAGCCCGCAGGCTCGCGAGGTCTTGCGACCCCGCGAGGTTTCGCGAACTCGCGAGTTTCGCGAGTTCGCGCTGGTCGTCCGTTCGCCTCTTCGTCTCGATTCGGCGGAGCCCAATCGGGGCGAAGCGGCGGACGGACGACCAGCTTCCCGGCGAACTCGCCGCCGCGCCGGAGGCGCGGCCAACAAGCACAGCAACCAGAAGTTCAGTCCTGAACCCAGTCGAAGGTCTTCGTCACGGCCTTCTTCCAGTTCGCGTACTCGGACGCGCGGCGGGACTCGTCCATCTGCGGCTCCCACTGCTTGTCCTGGGCCCAGTTCTCGCGGATCTCGTCCTCGCTCTTCCAGAACCCGACCGCGAGACCGGCCGCGTAGGCGGCACCCAGCGCGGTGGTCTCGGCGACGACCGGCCGGATGACCGGAACGCCGAGGATGTCCGCCTGGAACTGCATCAGCAGCTCGTTCACGACCATGCCGCCGTCGACCTTCAGCGCGGTCAGGTCGACACCCGAGTCGGCGTTCATCGCGTCGAGCACCTCACGGGTCTGGAAGGCCGTCGCCTCCAGCACGGCCCGTGCGAGGTGGCCCTTGTTGACGAACCGGGTCAGGCCGACGATCGCGCCACGGGCGTCGGAACGCCAGTACGGCGCGAACAGGCCGGAGAACGCGGGCACGAAGTACGCGCCGCCGTTGTCCTCCACCGAACGGGCGTGCTCCTCGATCTCGGCCGCCGAGCCGATCATGCCGAGGTTGTCCCGCAGCCACTGCACCAGCGAACCGGTGACCGCGATCGAGCCCTCCAGGGCGTAGACGGGAGCGGCCTCGCCGATCTTGTAGCAGACGGTGGTGAGCAACCCGTTCTCGCTCATCACCTTCTCGGTGCCGGTGTTGAGCAGCATGAAGTTGCCGGTGCCGTAGGTGTTCTTGGCTTCACCGGGCGAGAGGCAGGCCTGGCCGAACGTCGCCGCCTGCTGGTCGCCGAGGATGCCCGCGATCGGCACGCCGGCCAGCGCACCGCGTTCGCGCACCTGGCCGTAGACCTCGGACGACGACCGGATCTCCGGCAGCATCGACATCGGGATGTCCATGTCGGCAGCGATGGACTCGTCCCACCGCAACGTGTCGAGGTCCATCAGCATGGTGCGCGAGGCGTTCGTCGGGTCGGTGACGTGCACGCCTCCGTTGGTGCCGCCCGTCATGTTCCAGAGCACCCACGTGTCCATGTTGCCGAACAGCAGGTCACCGGCCTCGGCCCGGTCCCGCGCGCCCTCGACGTTGTCGAGGATCCAGCGGACCTTGGGTCCGGAGAAGTAGGTGGCCAGGGGCAGGCCGACCTTCTGGCGGTAGCGCTCCTGGCCACCGCCGAGGTTGCCCAGCTCGGTGACGATCTTGTCGGTGCGGGTGTCCTGCCACACGATGGCGTTGTAGACGGGTTCGCCGGTGTTCCTGTCCCACACCAGCGCGGTCTCGCGCTGGTTGGTGATGCCGACCGCGGCGATGTCCGAAGTGGACAGATCGGCCTTCGCGAGCGCGCCGGCGGCGACCTGGCGGGTGTTCTGCCAGACCTCCTTCGGGTCGTGCTCGACCCACCCGGCCTTCGGGAAGATCTGCTCGTGCTCCTTCTGGTCGACCGCCACCACCCGTCCGGCGTGGTCGAAGATCATGCACCGGGTCGACGTCGTGCCCTGGTCGATCGCGGCCACGTACTGCGTCATGCGAGAAGTCCTTTCAGACCGGGAGAACCAGGAAGAGCAACGCGGCCAGCGCGCCACCCACGAGCGGGCCGGCGACCGGAACCCACGAATAGCTCCAGTTGGCGTTGCCCTTGTTGCGGATCGGCATCATGAACGCGTAGGCGATGCGCGGACCGAGGTCGCGCGCCGGGTTGATGGCGTAGCCGGTCGGGCCACCGAGCGACGTACCGATCACCAGCACGACGAACGCGACACCCGCATACCCGAGCGCCGAGTTGCCGAACTGCGGGACCCCGTCGACCGACTCCTTCGCGCCGGGCGACAACAGGATCCAGAGGACGAGCACGAACGTGCCGATGATCTCGGAGACGAGGTTCCACGGCGCGCTCGGCACGGTCGGGCCGGTGGAGAAGATGCCGAGCGTGTTCTGCGGCTCGTCGTGCGTGTCGAACTGCAGCTTGTAGGTGGCCCAGCAGAGCATCGCGCCGACGATGGCGCCGACCATCTGCCCGAGCATGTAAACGGGAACGTCGCCCCACGGCGTCTTGTCCGCGATGGCGAGACCGAGCGTCACGGCGGGGTTGAGGTGCGCCCCGCTGGGGTTGGCGATGCTGGCGCCGGCGAAGACCGCGAAGGCCCAGCCGACGTTGACGAACAGGAAGCCCGTGCTGTTGCCGAGCGTGTTCTTGAGCACCTGGTTCGCGACGACACCGGTGCCCAGGAGGATGAGGACCGCGGTCCCCAGCATCTCCCAGACGAAGATCGAGCCTGCGCTCATCGTCGACCTCCACTCGTTTGCGGCCAGGCAGGACGCGCAAACCCGAGGTCAGGGCCGCGCCGCCCGCCTGCAACGTGCTCGGACGCTATTACCGAGCTGATCAGTTGTCTACGCCGAGTACCTGTCTCAGGCCATTTCCAGGCCGTTCGGTTCTGGCTCGCGCGCCCGTGGGCGGGAGGCGGTCGCTGAAGGTAGCGTGAAGCGAAGTCGTAGCAGGGAGGCGTCTGTCGTGGCCACGCGCAAGAACGCAGCTGCACCACCGCGAACCCATGCCGAGCCGCCGATCACCGGCCGGCTCGGGCCTGCCGAACGCGAGGAAGCCTGGCAGCGGCTGGGGGCCGAGACGTTCGACGTCGTCGTGATCGGCGGCGGTGTCGTCGGCGTCGGCGCGGCGCTCGACGCGGCCACCCGAGGCCTGCGGGTCGCGCTCGTCGAGGCCCGTGACCTGGCGTCCGGCACGTCGAGCCGGTCCTCCAAGCTGTTCCACGGTGGCCTGCGCTACCTGGAGCAGCTCGAGTTCGGCCTGGTGCGCGAGGCACTGCGCGAGCGCGAGCTGATGCTGACGCGCATCGCCCCGCACCTGGTGAAGCCCGTCGCGTTCCTCTACCCGCTGAGCAACCGCGTCTGGGAACGCCCGTACACGGCGGCTGGCCTGTTCCTCTACGACACGATGGGCGGCGCCCGGTCCGTGCCGGGGCAGAAGCACCTCACCCGGGCGGGTGCGCAGCGGCTCGTCCCGGCGTTGAAGCGCGACGCGTTGATCGGTGGCATCCGCTACTACGACGCCCAGGCGGACGACGCCCGGCACACGATGATGGTCGGCCGCACCGCCGCCCACTACGGCGCCGTGGTGCGCACGTCGACCCAGGTCGTCGGGTTCCTGCGCGAGGCGGACCGCGTGTCCGGCGTGCGGGTGCGCGACGTCGAGGACGGGCGTGAGGTCGACGTGCGGGCGCACGCGGTGATCAACGCGACCGGCGTGTGGACGGACGAGCTGCAGCGGCTCTCGGGCTCGCGCGGCCGGTTCCGGGTGCGGGCGTCGAAGGGCGTGCACATCGTCGTTCCGCGCGACCGGATCGTCGCCGAGGCCGGGATGATCCTGCGCACCGAGAAGTCCGTGCTGTTCGTCATCCCGTGGCGCAACCACTGGATCGTCGGCACCACGGACACGGACTGGAACCTCGACCTGGCGCACCCCGCGGCCACCAAGCACGACATCGACTACATCCTCGAACACGTCAACTCGGTGCTCGCGACGCCGCTGACGCACGACGACATCGAGGGCGTCTACGCGGGCCTGCGGCCGTTGCTGGCGGGCGAGTCCGACTCGACGTCGAAGCTCTCCCGCGAGCACGCGGTGGCGCGGGTCTCGCCGGGTCTCGTCGCGATCGCGGGCGGCAAGTACACGACGTACCGGGTGATGGGCGCCGACGCCGTCGACGCGGCACAGGTGGACATGCCGGGCCGGATTCAGCCGTCCATCACCGACAAGGTGCCGCTGGTCGGCGCCGACGGCTACCACGCGCTGGTCAACCAGGCCGACCAGCTGGCGACCAAGCACGGTCTGCACCCGTACCGCGTCCGGCACCTGCTGGACCGCTACGGCTCGCTGGTGCACGAGGTGCTCTCGCTGGCGGTGGACAACCCGGAACTGCTGAAGCCGATCCCGGCCTCCCCCGACTACCTGCAGGTCGAGGCGGTGTACGCGGTCTCGCACGAGGGCGCGATGCACCTGGAGGACGTCCTCACCCGGCGCACCCGCATCTCCATCGAGTACGCCCACCGCGGCGTCGACTCGTCGGAGGCGGTGGCCAGGCTGGTCGCGCCGATCCTCGGGTGGGACGAGGACGCGATCAAGCGCGAGGTCGAGGTCTACAACGCCCGCGTCGAGGCCGAACGCACGTCCCAGACCAAGAAGGACGACCAGGCGGCGGACGCGGTCAGGGCCGCCGCACCGGAGGCACGTCCGCAGTTGACGGAACCCGTGAGCTGACCCGGACAGCACTGTGGCGCGTGCGGATCAGATCCGCACGCGCCACAACACAGCTCAAACCGAGAGGGTTCCGCTCTAGGCGAGAGCAGCCAACGCGGTGTGCACCATGACGCGAACCCCGACGAGGAGCGCGCGCTCGTCGAGGTCGAACGTCGGCTGGTGCAGGTCGCGCTGCTTCTCCTGACCGTTCCACACGCCGAGGCGTGCGAACGAACCAGGCACGTGTTCCAGGTACCAGCCGAAGTCCTCGCCACCGGACGACTGCTCGGTGCCCGCGAGCGCGTCGTCACCCAGTGCGGCCTCGATGCCGGCGCGCAGGATCTGGGTCGACTCGCGGTCGTTGACCACCGGCGGCACGCCGCGGCGGTGGTGCAGGTCGAAGCCGACGCCGGTCGGGGCCAGCAGACCCGTCACGAGGTCCTTGACCAGTGGCTCCAGTTCGGCCCAGATGTCCCGGTCGCCGGTGCGCAGCGTGCCGCGCACCAGGCCGTCCTGCGGGACGGCGTTCGGCGCCTCGCCCGCGTGCACCGCGCCCCACACCAGGACGGTGCCGGAGCGGGGGTCGACGCGGCGCGACAGCATCGTCGGCAGACCGGTGATGAGCGTGCCGAGGGCGTGCACCAGGTCCGCGGTGAGGTGCGGGCGCGAGGTGTGGCCGCCCGGCGAGGAGAGGCGCACTTCCAACAGGTCGGAGGCCGACGTGATGGCGCCGATGCGCGTACCGATGCGGCCGACCTGCAGACGCGGGTCGCAGTGCAGGCCGAAGATCCGCTCCACGCCGTCGAGCCCACCCGCGGCGAGCACGTCGAGCGCGCCACCCGGCATGACCTCCTCCGCGGGCTGGAACACCAGGCGGATGCGGCCCGGCAGCTCCGTCGCCGAGGCGAGGGCCATCGCCGTGCCGAGCAGGACCGTCGTGTGGGCGTCGTGACCGCACGCGTGCGACACACCGTCCACAGTGGATCCGAACGGCAGGCCGGTGTTCTCGTGCAGCGGCAGGGCGTCCATGTCCGCGCGGAGAGCCACGCAGCGGGGGCCGTGGCCGATGTCGCAGATCAGGCCCGTGCCGCCGGGGAGGATGCGCGGCTTGAGGCCGACCTCGCGCAGCAGCTTCGCCACGAGTTCGGTGGTGTTGTACTCGCGCCGGGAGAGCTCGGGGTGGGCGTGGATGTGGCGTCGCCAGGCGACTACGTCGGCGGCGTGCGCCTTCAGCCAGTCGTCGAGCCACGCTGGGCCGCGGCCTTCTCCGAGATCATCCACACCAGACATGCTCACCCCGGTGGGGTCGACGAGCATCTCAGGGGACGTCTTCACAGTTGAGGAACCCGTGGGCCGGGAGTCCAGAACCGTCATGCCGCACCTCCGCGGGCCAGCAGCCGTGCGCGCTGCCGGGAATCGGTGGCTGTCGCGATCGTCGTCCAGGCCATGGCAAGTGCTCCGTCGAGGAGCGCACGGTCGGCCGACGCCGAGGCACAGGCGGTCGCGAACTCTAGTTGGTGGTTCACCGCGTCTCCGCAGTCGATGGCGATGGTCGGGTGGATGGCGGGCAACACTCTGGTGACGTTGCCCATGTCGGTGCTCCCGATCTTCTCCCGCTGTTCCTGTTCTGGCGAGAGCGGTCGTCTGCCCAGCTCGGTGGCCGCACGCCGGTAGGCGTCCGCGAGCCACGGATCGGGAGTCAACTCGGCGTAGATCGGTGAGACCTGCACGACCTCATGGGTGCAGCCGGTCGCGAGCGCACCGGCTGAGAAGCAGTCCCGGATCCGGTTCTCCAGTCGCTGCAGCGATTCCAGGTTCTCCGCCCTCACGTCGAACATCGCCGATGCGCGGGCGGGTATTACGTTCGGCACGGTACCGCCGTTGGTGACGATGCCGCTCACCATCTGGCCGGGCTCGAAGTGCTGCCGCAGCAGACTGATCGACATCTGCGCGATCGTCACCGCGTCCGCGGCGTTGACGCCCAGGTGCGGGGCGGCGGCCGCGTGTGACGGCTTGCCCTTGTAGTGCACCTCGAGGTCGGTGATCGCGAGCGATTTGGCGGCGCACGACTCGTACGGTGCCGGGTGCACCATCATCGAGAGCGAGACGTCGTCGAACACGCCCCGTTCCAGCATCAGCACCTTGCCGCCGCCGACCTCTTCCGCCGGGGTCCCGATCACCTTCACGGTGACACCCAGCTGGTCGGCGATGTCACGCAGCGCGAGTGCCGTGCCGACGGATGCGGCCGCGATGACGTTGTGCCCGCACGCGTGCCCGACTTCGGGCAGAGCGTCGTATTCGGCACAAAGTCCCAGGACGAGCTCGCCGTCGCCGAACGTGGCGACGAACGCGGTGTCGAGGTCCGCCACACCGTGATCGACCTCGAAACCCTCCTTGACCAGCAAAGAGGTGATCTTCTCGACGCTGCGGTGCTCCTCGAAGGCCAGCTCGGGCTCGGCGTGGATCGAGTGCGACAGGTCCAGCAGCGCGTCCGAGTACCGCTCGATGGCCGAGCGTGTGCTGATCTTCAAGTCGGTACCCATTTGCCACCATCCTGCATCACCACTTGTCGGACGCGGTGCGCTGATGATGATCAACCGGACGGCCGGTCGCAGCGCTGCGCCAAGCGGCGAGCGAGTTTCGGTCTGACCGATCAACGATGACGCAAGTGGTCGAGAGGCACGCTTTACTTTGACTATTACGTCCCACCACGTGGGACGACCCGTCTCACGTCGAACGGCCCCCGGCTAGCCCTTCTTGGCAGCCCGCTCCTTGCGCCACTTCGCCCACCGCTTCTTGTTGCGGTAGTAGACCAGCACGAACAGCAGAACGGCGATGCCGCCGATCCACAGCTTGCGCTTGGTCTCCTCACGAGCTTCAGGCGACGGCTCCTGCGGCGCGTTCACGTCGGGAGCCGGATTCACCGTCGTCTGCTGCACAGCCGGCACAGGCGCGTTCGCCGCCTCTTGCGCGGACGCCACTCCGGCGATCCCGAGAACGCTCATCAGCGAGAACACGCAGGCCAGCAGCAACCTCGACATGGCCTGAACTCTACCTCGAATACCACGTTCGAAGGTCACCCAAACTAGTTAAGCGCTCACCGTGAGTCCGATTGGAACGCCTCCAAAATCTGCTCGGCCGCAAGGGTGGCGGTCAGCTCTCCCAACCGGACCTTCTCTTCGAGAGAGGGAGTGAGAGAACGCACCGCGGCGCTCTCCCGCACCTGCCGCCACAGTTCGTCGCGGACCATCATCCAGGTCCACTCGACCTGCTGGCGCCGACGGCGTTCGGCCAGTTCCCCGGCATCGGTCAGGGTCCTGCGGTGTTCCAGCACTCGGGACCACAACTCGTCGAGACCGGTTCCGGTGAGACCCGAGCACGTGAGCACCGGCGGGTGCCACAGCGCGTCCGGCGGGCGCAGGAGCTTCAGCGCCCCGGCCAGTTCGCGCGCGGCCTTGCGGGCGTCCAGCTCGTGCTCACCGTCGGCCTTGTTGACCGCGATGACGTCCGCGAGCTCCAGGATGCCCTTCTTGATGCCCTGGAGCTGGTCACCGGTGCGCGCGAGGGTCAGGAACAGCGAGCAGTCCGTCATGTTGGCGACGGCCACCTCGGACTGTCCGACGCCGACCGTCTCGACCAGCACCACGTCGAAGCCCGCGGCCTCGACCAGCACGATCGTCTCGCGGGTGGCCTGCGCGACGCCGCCGAGCGTTCCCGACGTCGGAGAGGGCCGGATGAACGCCCTCTCGTTCACCGACAGCCGCTGCATCCGCGTCTTGTCGCCCAGGATGCTGCCGCCGGTGCGCGTCGAGGACGGGTCGACGGCGAGCACCGCGACCCGGTGCCCCTGCTCGGTCAGCATGGTGCCGAGGGCGTCGATGAACGTCGACTTGCCCACGCCGGGCACGCCCGTGATGCCGACCCGGATCGCGTCGCCCGACTTCGGCAACAGCTCGACCAGCAGCTCCTGGGCCTTGGCCCGGTGCTCGGCGCGCGTCGACTCGACCAGCGTGATCGCTTTCGCGAGCACACCGCGGTTGCCGTCGAGGACGCCCTTGGTGTACTCGGCGACGTCGACCGTCCTAGCCATGGTGCCCGAGCTGATCGGCGAGCTTCACCAGCAGGTCCTTGGCCGCGTCCGCGATCACGGTGCCGGGCGGGAAGATCGCCGACGCACCCGCCGCGTACAGCTCGTCGAAGTCCTGCGGCGGGATGACGCCGCCGACGACGATCATGATGTCCTCGCGTCCCAGGCCGGCGAGCTCTTCCTTGAGCGCGGGCACCAGCGTGAGGTGGCCGGCGGCGAGCGAGGACACGCCGACGATGTGCACGTCGGCCTCGACGGCCTGGCGGGCGACCTCGTCCGGCGTCTGGAACAGCGGGCCGACGTCGACGTCGAAGCCGAGGTCGGCGAACGCCGTGGCGATGACCTTCTGGCCGCGGTCGTGCCCGTCCTGGCCCATCTTCGCGACCAGGATGCGCGGGCGGCGGCCTTCTTCCTCCGCGAACGCCTCGACGACCTCGCGGCAGGCGTCCACGTTGGACACTGAGCCGACCTCCTGCCGGTACACGCCGGAAATGGTGCGGATCTGCGCGCTGTGCCGGCCCCAGACCTTGCCCAGCGCCTCGGAGATCTCACCGACGGTGGCCTTGGCGCGGGCGGCGTCGATCGCCAGCTCCAGCAGGTTGCCCTCGCCGCTCGCCGCCTTGGTCAGGGCCTCCAGCGCACCGTCCACTGCGGACCGGTCGCGTTCCTCCCTGAGCCTGCGGAGCTTCTCCAGCTGCTGGACGCGGACGCCGGCGTTGTCGACCTTGAGGACCTCGATCTTCTCGTCGGTGTCCACCAGGTACTTGTTGACGCCGATGACGGGCTGGCGTCCGGAGTCGATGCGCGCCTGCGTGCGGGCGGCGGCCTCTTCGATGCGCAGCTTCGGGATGCCCTCGTCGATCGCGCGGGCCATGCCGCCCGCCTTCTCGACCTCGGTGATGTGCTCCCAGGCCTTCGCGGCGAGCTCCGCGGTGAGGCGTTCGACGTATGCGCTGCCGCCCCACGGGTCGATCACGCGCGTCGTGCCGGATTCCTGCTGCAGGAGGAGCTGGGTGTTGCGGGCGATGCGCGCGGAGAAGTCGGTGGGGAGCGCCAAGGCTTCGTCGAGTGCGTTGGTGTGCAACGACTGCGTGTGCCCCTGCGTCGCCGCCATCGCCTCGACGCACGTGCGCGCGACGTTGTTGAACACGTCCTGCGCGGTCAGCGACCAGCCGGAGGTCTGGCAGTGCGTGCGCAGGCTGAGCGACTTCTGGCTCTTCGGCTCGAAGTCGTTGACCAGCTTGGCCCACAGCAGGCGCGCGGCCCGCATCTTGGCGATCTCCATGAAGTAGTTCATGCCGATCGCCCAGAAGAAGCTCAGGCGCGGCGCGAACTTGTCGACGTCCAGTCCCGCTGCCCGGCCGGCGCGGATGTACTCGACGCCGTCCGCGAGCGTGTACGCCAGCTCCAGGTCGGCCGTCGCCCCGGCCTCCTGCATGTGGTAGCCGGAGATCGAGATGGAGTTGTACTTCGGCATGTGCTGGGAGGTGTAGCTGAAGATGTCGGAGATGATCCGCATCGACGCCGCGGGCGGGTAGATGTAGGTGTTGCGGACCATGAACTCCTTGAGGATGTCGTTCTGGATCGTCCCCATGAGCTGCTCCGGCTTCACCCCCTGCTCCTCCGCGGCCACCACGAACAGCGCGAGGATCGGCAGCACCGCGCCGTTCATCGTCATCGACACGGACATCTTGTCCAGCGGGATGCCGTCGAACAGCGTGCGCATGTCGTAGATCGAGTCGATCGCGACACCGGCCATGCCGACGTCACCGGCGACGCGCGGGTGGTCCGAGTCGTAGCCGCGGTGGGTGGCGAGGTCGAAGGCGACGCTCAGTCCCTTCTGCCCCGCAGCGAGGTTGCGGCGGTAGAAGGCGTTCGACTCCTCGGCCGTCGAGAAACCCGCGTACTGGCGCACGGTCCACGGCTGGTTGACGTACATCGTCGGGTACGGGCCGCGCAGGAACGGCGCGATGCCGGGGTAGGTCCGCAGGAAGTCGAGACCCTCCACATCGGACGGACCGTAGACCGGCTTGACCGCAATGCCCTCGGGCGTCTCCCACGACGGCAGGTCCGTCTCGTACTTCGCCTGCGGGAGAGGACCGAGGTCGACGTCCGCGAAGTTGGGGATCATCGCTCCACTCCCTTGTTTTCCTTTACGGCAAGGAATGCGTAAGTGTCGTTCAGGATTTCGAGCGCGGGACAGCCCGTGAAGACGAAGCCGTCCACGGCCGCGTCGGTCTTCTTGCCCGCCAGGAGCACCCGCTCGGCACCGGCCTGCCGCAGCGCCTCGACGGTGGCGACGGCCTGCTCGGCGTAGCTCGCCTCGCTGCCGCACAGGACGGCGACCTTGGCGCCGGACTCCTTGAACTTCTGCGCCACGTCCTCGGGGGTCCTGGTCGGGCCCGCGTTCGGGGTGGCGAAACCGCCGGCGTTGAAGAGGTTCGCGGCGAATGTGGCCCTGGCGGTGTGGGCGGCGACCGGGCCGAGGGTGGCCAGGAAGACCTGCGGGCGTTCGGGCTGGGCGTCGGCCAGGTCGCGCAGCTCCTCGAAGGCCTGTGCATAACGGACCCGCGGCAGCCCGAAATTGTCGGACCTGGTTGAGAAGATTGGGATGGGGGGCGTGTCCCCCCAGGGGGCCTGCGAGTCGGAATCGATTCCGGAGGTGCGGTCGGTTCCGGCTGCGCGATCGGTGCCCGCGGCGGCGATCTGCGGGGAGGCCGCGACTCCGGTGGCGGCCTCGGCCGCCGGGACGGCCGCGACTCCGGTGGCGGCGTCGGCTGCGGGGACGGCTGCGGTGGCGGCGTCGGCTACGGGGACGGCTGCGGTGGCGGCGTCGGCTACGGGGACGGCTGCGGTGGCGGCGTCGGCTACGGGGACGGCTGCGGTGGCGGCGTCGGCTGCGGGGACGGCCTCGGCTGCGGGGAGGGGGTCGCGGACGACCGGCTTCTCGGCCAGGTTCGGGAACTCGCTCACCCCCGTGATCGGGTCGCTGCGATCCGCGAGCCGGGCCGACCGGGCAGCCCAGGTGGCGGCGATCCGCGAGGCGACCAGCGATCCGGCCGAGTCGATCCCGCCGGCCCGTTCGATCTCCTGGAACCAGGCCCAGGCCTCGACGGCGAGAGCGTCCGTCAGCTTCTCGACGTACCAGGATCCTGCGGCCGGGTCGATCACCTCGCCGAGGTGCGACTCCTCCAGCAACAGGTTCTGCGTGTTGCGCGCGACGCGCCGGGCGAACTCGTCCGGCAGGCCGATGGCCGCGTCGAACGGCTGCACGGTCACCGAGTCGGCTCCGCCGAGACCGGCGGCCAGCGTGGCGATGGTCGTGCGCAGCATGTTCACCCACGGGTCGCGGCGGGTCATCATCGCCGACGACGTCACCGCGTGCTGGACCTGCACGGTCTCGACACCGGACACCTCGGCGACCCGTGCCCACAGCCGGCGCGCGGCTCGCAGCTTGGCGATCGTCATGAACTGGTCGGCCGTCGCGGCGTACCGGAACTCCAGCTGCGCGAAGGCCTCCGCGTCCGAGAACCCTGCGTCGGTCAGGGCCCGCAGGTACGAGACCGCCAGCGCGAGAGAGGCGCCCAACTCCTCGGAGTCGGAGCCGCCGGCGTCGTGGAACGGCAGCGCGTTCACCACGACGGTCCGCAGGCCGGGGAACTGCGCGCGGGCCTGCTTGATGACGTCGAGAGCTTCACCTGAAGGTGTCAGAGCCAGGTTGCCGCGCACGTCGGCGGCCAGCACCGGCGCCTGGTCGTAGATCCGCAGCATCGCGCGCGCGGCCTCGACGGAACCGTCGAGCACGATCGGCGCGAGGTCGAGGTAGACGCCGTCCAGCAGGCGCTCCAGCGACGAGGCCGGCACGGCGAGCCACAGCGAGGTGACGCCGCCCTCCAGGTCGTTCATCAGCGCGACCGGGTCGGGGACGGCGTGGCGCTGACGCACGTCCCAGCCCTTCTTCACCGGGGCGAGCGCGTACGGCTCCAGGGCGTCGTCGAGGGTGTAGAGCGGCTGGAGTTCGATGCCGTCGTAGGTCTTCGTGACCAGCGAGTCGAAGCTCGCACCGGTCTTGGAGAGGACGGCGTCGACCAGCTCACGCCATTGCTCCCGCGAAGCGGCGGGGAACTCGTTCGGGCGGAATTCGGCGGGCAAGGCCAACTCCATCATGCGTTGCAGTGTTACCGACCGGTACGTGCACGGCTATGTGAGGTTCACCGCCGTTAACGATGCAGTCAGTGTGTCAGGAACAATCGAGACGTGGAAAAGGCAGACCTGAAGCGCCTGATCGCGGAGCGGTATCAGTTGCTGCACGTGCTCGGCCAAGGCTCCATGGGCACGGTGTGGGCCGCCCGCGACGAGGTGCTGGGCAGGCAGGTCGCCGTGAAGGGCATCCTGCACACCCCGGGCATGCCCGATGTCGAGGCCGCGCAGCTGCGCGAACGGACCATGCGCGAGGCACGTGCCGTCGCCGCGCTGTCCCACCCGAACCTCGTGACGCTCTACGACGTCGTCCAGCACGACGGCGACCCGTACGTGGTGATGGAGCTGGTGCCCTCGCGCAGCCTCGGCGAGGTGCTGCAGGAGCAGGGCTGCCTCACCGAGAAGCAGGGCGCGGCCGTGCTGGACGCGATCGCGGCGGCGCTGGAGTCCGCGCACCGAGCCGGCATCACGCATCGGGACGTGAAGCCCGGCAACGTGCTGATCGCCGACGACGGGCGGGTCAAGCTCACCGACTTCGGCATCGCGCGCAACGTCGCCGAGGCCACCATGACCGCGCGCGGGATCACGCTCGGCACGCCCGCCTACATCGCGCCCGAGGTGGCGCAGGGCGGTGACGTGTCGGCGGCCGCGGACAGGTGGTCGCTGGGCGCCACGATGTGGGCCGCGATGGCCGGTGAGCCGCCGTACGTGGGCAAGAACGTCATGCAGACGATCAACGCGGTGATCAACGGCGACGTGCCGGTCCCGGCCGGTGCCGGTCGGCTCGCGCCGGTGATCAGCGGGTTGATGCGCAAGGAGCCGACCGAACGCCTGTCGCTCGTCGACGTGCGCAAGCAGGTCTACCCGCTGCTGCCGGAGCCCGGCACGGACGCGTTCGAGGTCCGCGCGGCGGTGCAGCCGCCGATCGTCGTGCGGCCCAAGCCCAGGATCGAACCGGACGCGCCGCTCGCCGACGACCCCGGCCCGTTGCCGTTCCTCGTCACGAAGCCGCTCGGTCCCCCGCGGCGACGTGGACGGCTGACCTCGGCGTTGGTGCTGGTGGTGGCCGTGCTGCTGTTCGTGGCGGGTTCCGGCGGCGGCTTCGTGCTGACCAGGCTCGCCGCGGGTGCCCCGCTGCTGCCGCCGACCGAGCAGACGCTGCCCACCCTGCCGACGCTGCCCACGTCGGCGACGCTGCAACCCCGCACCGCGTCGGCCGTGCTGGCCAACGGCGACCAGGGCGGCAAGTTCACGTTGCACGTCGAGCAGAGCTGGACGACCTACGCCGAGCAGCGGTCCGGCGACCAGCGGCTGCCGGCCTCGGCGATGGTGCACTTCGTGTCCGGCAGCGGCGCGTACGAGGCGACGGTGCAGCGGTTCCCCGAGTACTACCCGAAGCGCGACATCAAGACGTACGTCGCCGGGGTGCAGGGGCGCTGGCCCGGCAGGTTCTTCGGTGGCGAGATGGTGCCGACGCCGGACCTGGCGGGGCCGCACAGCGAGCCCAGCGTCCAGTTCATCTACCGGACGGTCGAGGGTGACGAACCCAACGCGCTGCGGAGGACGCACTTCTCGCGCGTGCTGCCGTACGGCACGGACCTGTGGGTGATCGAGGTCGTGGTGCCGACCGAGCAGGAGGACGAGGCGCGCGTGCGGCTGTTCGACGCGATCGCCTCGACGTTCGCCCCGGTTTAAGCTCTCGCGGTGACTCCAGAAGAGCTGGCCGGCAAGGCCGCGGAAGAGATCCAGAGCCGCACCGGCAACACGAAGCACGACATCGCCATCGTGCTCGGCTCGGGCTGGCGCCCTGCCGCCGACGTGATCGGCGAGCCGGTCACCGAGATCGGAGTGGGCGAGCTGACGGGCTTCGAGGCGCCGACCGCGCTCGGCCACGGCGGCACCATCCGTTCCGTCGAGGTCGGTGACAAGAAGGTCCTCGTCGTACTCGGCCGCACCCACGGCTACGAGGGCAAGGGCGTCCAGAAGGTCGTGCACGCCGTGCGCGCCGTCGCCGCCGCGGGCGTGTCCACGGTCGTGCTGACCAACGCGGCTGGTGGCCTGCGGCAGGGCATGGCCGTCGGCCAGCCCGTGCTGATCTCCGACCACCTGAACCTGACTGCGGTGTCGCCGCTGGTCGGCGCGCGGTTCGTCGACCTCACTGACCTGTACTCGCCGCGGCTGCGCAAGGTCGCGCAGGAGATCGACCCGTCGCTGGAGGAGGGCGTGTACGCGGGGCTGCCCGGCCCCCACTTCGAGACGCCCGCCGAGATCCGGATGCTCCGCACGATGGGTGCGGACCTGGTCGGCATGTCGACCGTGCACGAGGCGATCGCCGCGCGTGCCGAGGGCGTCGAGGTGTTCGGCCTGTCGCTGGTCACGAACCTCGCGGCGGGCATCACCGGTGAGCCGCTGAACCACCAGGAGGTGCTGGAGGCCGGTGCCGCCGCCGCTCAGCGCATGGGCACGCTGCTGCGCGAGCTGGTGGACAGGGCATGAGCCTGACGCCGGCCCTGCGTGACGCGACGTTCCGGTGGATCGCCGACGACCCGTCCGACGCGACCCGCGCCGAGTTGCAGGGCGTGCTGGCGCGGGCGATGGGCGGCGACGCCGCTGCGCTGGAAGATCTCCAGGACCGCATGGCCGGTCCGCTGACGTTCGGCACCGCCGGACTGCGCGGGCCGGTGCGGGCGGGCACGAACGGCATGAACGTGGCCACGGTCGTCCGCACGACGGCCGGGCTGGCGTCGTGGCTCGGCGCCCCCGGTCTGGTGTTCGTCGGGCGCGACGCGCGGCACGGCTCGGAGGAGTTCGCCACCGCCGCCGCCGAGGTGATGGCGGCGGCCGGTTTCGACGTGCGGGTGCTGCCGGGGCCGTTGCCCACGCCGGTGCTGGCGTACCTGGTGCGCGCACATGGTGCGGTGGCGGGGATCCAGATCACCGCGTCGCACAACCCGCCCGCGGACAACGGGTACAAGCTCTACCTGGCCGGTGGTTCGCAGATCGTGCCGCCCTCGGACGGCGAGATCGAGAAGGCGATCGAGGCGGTCCCGGCCGCGGTCTCCGTGCCGCGCGACGTCACGTACACCACGGTGCCGGACGCCGAGGTCGACGCGTACCTGGAGCGGGTCGCGTCGTTGCCGCGCGGGAACTCCCGTTCGCTGAAGATCGCCCTGACGCCGATGCACGGCGTGGGTGGCGCGTTCGCCGTGGAAGCGTTGCGGCGCGCGGGTTTCACCGACGTGCACGTGGTGCGGTCGCAGGCGGTGCCGGACCCCGACTTCCCGACCGTCGTGTTCCCGAACCCCGAGGAGCCCGGCGCGTCCGACGAGCTGCTCGCCCTTGCGGCGTCGGTCGACGCGGACCTCGCCATCGCACTGGACCCGGACGCGGACCGGTGCGCGCTGGGCGTCAAGGACGGCGAGACGTGGCGGATGCTGCGCGGCGACGAGACGGGCGTGCTGCTCGGCTCGCTCGTGTTGTCGACGACCGAGTCCGCGGATCCGTTGGTGGCGACGACGATCGTGTCGTCGTCGCTGCTGAAGTCGATCGCGGCCGCGCACGGTGCCCGGTACGCGGAGACGCTGACGGGCTTCAAGTGGCTGGCGCGCGCGGGCGAGGGCCTGGTGTTCGCCTACGAGGAGGCGCTCGGCAACTGCGTCGACCCGGAGCACGTCGCCGACAAGGACGGCATCTCAGCGGCGGTCGTCGCCGCCGACCTGGCCGCCGGGCTGAAGGCGTCCGGCCGCACGTTGCTGGACGCACTGGACCAGCTCGCGGTGGACCACGGGCTGCACCTGACCGACCAGGTCTCCCTGCGGTACACCGATCTGAGCCTGATCGGCGCGACGATGGCGCGGCTGCGCGCCGACCCGCCGGCGGACTTCGCGTCCGAGGACCTGCTGCCCGGCGCGGACGTGCTGCGCTGGACGGCGGACGGCGTGCGCGTGATCGTGCGCCCGTCCGGCACCGAGCCGAAGCTCAAGGCGTACCTGGAAGTCGTCCAGCCGGTCACGGACGGACTGGAGTCCGCCCGTGCGTCAGGCCAGGCCCGGCTCACCGAACTGCGGGAACGGGTGACCGGGCTCGTCAGCTAGCGGATGTCATGAGCGCGATCGTCAGCGCGATCGCGGCCAGGGCGAAACTCCCGCCGACCACTAGGTACGCCCTCTTGGTCGGCGGGGCCACCGCGTTGCGGCGTCCCTCGGTGACCGCCGCGACGGCGATCCGGCCGAAGATGTACGCGATCGTGCAGAGCCCCACGCCAAGTCCGAACAACATCGTGTTGATGTCCCACGGGCTGTGGTCGAACCCCGGCCACACCGACGCGAACAGAGGCCCGATCCCGATCATCCCGATGCTGACGGCAAGGCCGAAACCCCAGGTGATGCGGCGCTGACGAGGACTGGTGTGCATTAGGGCGGTGGTCTTCATGGTCCCTCCTGTGTACACCTCTCAGGACGCGCTTCCGGCTGCGGGGTTCCGTTTGCTCAGCAACAGGAACGCCTGCGGCCCGCCTTCGTCCACACCCTTCTGACGTTGCAGCCGTGCCACTTCGTTGAACCCGGCTTCGGTCGCGTTGGTCACGGTTTCGTCGATGTCGTGCCAGTGGACGTGGAGGTCGACGTCGTGGCCGTACGCGTGGGTGAGGTGGCCCTTGCGGTCACCCAGCTTGAAGGCGTGCAACAGGTGGCCGCCGGGCTTGAGGACCCGGTGGAACTCCCGCCACGGCACCTCGCTCGCCGGCATGTGGACCGTGGAGTACCAGACGACGGCGCCGCCGAGGCTGTCGTCCGCGAGGTCCAGCCTCGTCATGTCGCCCTGGGTGAACGTGAGGTGCGGGTACAGCTTTCTCGCCTGGTCGAGCATGCCGTCGGACAGGTCGACGCCGAACGCGTCGAGGCCCAGTTCGTGCAGGTGTTGCGTGATTCGGCCGGTACCGCAGCCGATGTCGCCCACGGGGCCCTCGGTGAGCTCGGCGAACGCGCGCATGATCGCGGCGTCGAGCGGGCGGCCGTCGTGCGCGTCCGGGAGGAGCCGGGCGTAGCTGGCGGCGACGATGTCGTAGGAGGCGCGGGTCATGGTCATCTATGTTGCCGCCCATGGACTACACGCGGCGTGATCTCGCGCAGGCGGTGCTCGACGCGCACCCGGACAGCAAGCGCGGCCTCGACATGTTCCCGGGCGGGTTCAGCGCGGACATGAAGAAGCACCAGGTCCGGATGCGCGACGGCCTGCTCAAGGCGTTCGGCGTCGACCTGACGGCTCACGCCGCGCTGAAGATGATGCTCAGGAGCACCGTCGGCTCGAACGCCGCGATCACCTCACCGGGAAGCGGCTTCGGCGAGTTCAGTCTCATGGCGCGCAAGCTCGAGGGCAGCCGCGTCATCGACCGGATGCTGGAGATCGCCGAACTGAACGACCGGTCGAGGCAGATCCACCTGGACGTGGTCGGCGAGCTGCTGGGCCTCATGGGACCTGCCGTCGAGACGGTCACCACGGAGGACCTGCGGGCGATCGGCGTGGACGACACCCCGCCGAAGAGCGACGACTACGAAATGGACTACTGATGGCTCGGCTGCTGCTCGTCCACCACACGCCGTCGCCCGCCCTCCAGGCGATGTTCGAGGCCGTGGTCGCCGGCGCGTCCACCCCTGAGATCGAGGGCGTCGAACTCGTGCGCAGGGCCGCGTTGTCCACAACCGCTGTGGATGTCCTGGAGGCCGACGGCTATCTGCTGGGCACGCCCGCGAACCTCGGCTACATGAGCGGTGCGCTGAAGCACTTCTTCGACACCGTCTACTACCCGTGTCTCGACTCCACGCGTGGCAGGCCGTTCGGGCTTTATGTGCACGGCAACAACGACACGATCGGGGCGGTGCGCAGCGTGGAGACCGCCACGACCGGGTTGGCCTGGGAGAAGGCGGCACAGCACGTGGTCGTCACGGGTGAGCCGTCGAAGGCTGACCTGGAGGCGTGCTGGGAGCTCGGCGCCACCGTCGCGGCCCAGTTGTCCACATGAACTCAGGGTTGTCCACAGCCTGTTGTCCCCAACCTGTGGACAACCCTGGGGATACATTCGAACGTATGTTCTAGCGGCCGATCGAGCTCATGTCGGGGTACCGGTCCCCGGCCACCGCCGACGCCGGCACGGCGGCCTCGATCGCGGCCAGGTCGGCTTCCGACAGCTCCAGCGAAGCCGCCGCGACGTTCTCCTCCAGGTACTTGATCCGCTTGGTCCCCGGGATCGGCACGACGTCCGAGCCGCGGTGCTGGACCCAGGCCAGCGCGAGCTGACCGGCGGTCACGCCGCGGGCCTCGGCCAGGGCGCGGAGCTCGGCGACCATCTTCAGGTTCGCGTCGAGGTTCTCGCCGGAGAAGCGCGGGTTCACGGCCCGGAAGTCACCTTCGCCGAAGTCCGCGGACGACGCGAAGCGGCCGGTCAGCACGCCACGGCCCAGCGGCGAGTAGGGCACGAGGCCGATGCCCAGCTCACGGGCGGTGGGCACGATCTCCGCCTCGATGTCGCGCGACCACAGCGACCACTCGCTCTGCAGAGCGGTGATCGGGTGGACGGCGTGGGCGCGGCGCAGCGTCTGAGCGCCCGCCTCGGACAGGCCGAGGAACCGCACCTTGCCCTCGGTGACCAGCTCGGCCATCGCGCCGACCGTCTCCTCGATGGGCGTGTCCGCCGGCACCCGGTGCAGGTAGTACAGGTCGATCACGTCGGTCCCGAGCCTCTTCAGCGAGCCCTCGACCGACGACCGCACGTACTCGCGGTCGCCGCGCACGCCACGACGGTCGCCGTCGCGCACGATGCCGAACTTCGTGGCCAGCACGACGTCGGAACGACGGCCCGCGATCGCGCGGCCCACCAGTTCCTCGTTCAGGTGAGGCCCGTACATGTCGGCCGTGTCGAGCAGGGTGACGCCGAGCTCCAGGGCCCGGTGGATCACCGCGATCGACTCCGCCTCGTCGCCGGCGCCGTAGAACTCCGACATTCCCATGCAGCCGAGGCCCTGCGGCCCGACCTGCAACGATCCCAATGAACGGCTCACGCCGTCGCCTCCAAGTCACGCTCGACCACCGCGTAGTGGTCGATCTTGTAGTCGAGCACTTCCAGGCACGTCTGCAGCTCCGCGATGCGGGCGCGGACGTCGTTGCGGTGCTCGGCGAGGATCTGCTTGCGGCGGCCTGCCGTCAGGTCGCCGCGGTGCCTGAGCTGCGCGAACTCGCGCATCATGCGGATCGGCATGCCGGTCGTGCGCAGGCGCGTCACGAAGGCCAGCCAACCGAGGTCTTCCTCTGAATAGCTGCGACGCCCGCCCGAGTCCCGTGCGGGCGGGTCGACGAGCCCGATTCGTTCGTAGTAGCGCAAGGTGTCGATGGACAACCCACTGCGCTGCGCGGCTTGGGCTATCGAGTAACTCACGGGCTCGACGCTATGACCTGGAGTGCACTCTAGGTCAAGCGGAATCCTTCGAGATGCCCCACGCTTCGAGATGGCCCGCCATCTCCGGCACGTCGATCTTGTCGCGGCCGAGGGAGCGCACGAGGTCCAGCGCGTCGTCCTCGTCGGCGTCGATCCAGTAGCCGTTGATGTCGCACATCGTGACGGCGGCGACCCAGGCGAGCCGCCAGTTGCCCTCCACGAGAGGACGGGTGCGGACGATCGAGTCGAGCAGGGCGGAGGACTTCAGCCACAGCGTGTCGTAAGCCTCCACGCCGAGCACGGTCGCACGGGGACGGTAGGCCGCCGTGTCCAGCAGGCCGATGTCCCGGACGAGTAGATCGCCACCGGTCACGGCCGTGGCCAGCACTAACAGGTCCCCGGCGTCGAGGTAGGAGATCACGGCATCCAGTTGATCACAGAGGTCTGACAGTTTCAGGAAGATCCGAGCCTATCCAAAAGACCTCTGTACTTGGGCAGGACTCGCCCGAGCACCTCGCCGAGCTTCTCCTCCTGCTGCATGCGCTGGTAACGGTCCGCGATCGCGAGCCGCACGACTTCCTGCTTGGAGCGCCCCTCGGACTGCGCCAGTTCGGCGAGCCGCAGGTTCTCCTCCTCGGTCAACCGCAAGGTCATCGCCATGGAAGTGACGGTATCAACCTGATACCACTCAGGCCAGCGGCCGTTAGGATTGCGTGATGCCCAGGCCCAAGACCCACGACGACGCTCTGCGACGGCGGCTGCTCGAACGGGCGGGCGAGTTGCTCAGCACCGAGGGCCCCGCCGCGGTGAGCCTGCGCAAGATCGCCACCGACGTCAACACCTCGACGACGGCGGTCTATTCCCTCTTCGGCGGGAAACCAGCGCTGCTCGAGGCGCTCTACGAGGAGGCGTTCACGCAGTTCGGGACGAGCCTCGCGGCGGTGCCGGTCACCGACGACCCCGCGGAGGACCTCCTGCAGATCGGGCTCGCGTACCGGCGCAGCGCACTGCGGGACCCGCAGTTCTACTCGGTGCTCTACTCGAAGGTCGTCGAGCACACGTCGGAGATGAGCCGCGCGGCGGGCAGGACGTTCGCCCCGGTGATCAACGCGGTGCGGCGCGCGGTGGAGCAGGGGGTCTACGTCGCTGAGGACCCCGACCAGATCGCGATGTCCATGTGGGGCATCGCGCACGGCCTGGTGAGCCTGGAGCTCAACGGGAACCTGCCACCCGGCGTCGACGCGGCCGCCACCTACGAACTGGCGTTGCGCGCGCACGGCAGGGGCTGGCGCACGGATCCGGGCAGATCTCTTTGAACACCACGGAATCCGGGGAGGCGGCCGCCGCGAAACCTCCCCGGACCCGCTGAACTGTCCGGTTAGGACAGTCCGTCTCGGTGGTGCGGTCCTACTTCAGGGCCCCGTCGAGCGCCTTGATCAGTTCGCCCTGCGGCGTGTCGCCGTCGAGCGACCAGATCATCGCGCCGCCGAGCCTGCGGTCGTTGATGTAGCGAGCCTTCCGCTTCATCTCGGTCGCGTCGTCGTAGGTCCACCAGGTCTTGCCGTCGTAGATCCACGCGAAGCCGGCCTTCTCGTCGCGGTAGATCTGGTAGGTGTTGCCGGGCTCGGAGAGCTTCGCCTTGATGCGGTGGAAGTCCTCGTAACCGGCCTCGTACTTGGCGGGCGCCGGCACACCGGTGCCGAACAGCCCGTTGCGCGTGCCGGGGGCGACGCCGTCCCAGCCGCGGCCGTAGAACGGCACGCCGAGCACGGCCTTCGACCGCGGGGCGCCGCGCGAAAGCCACGCGTTGACCGTCACCTCGGAGCTGAACTCGAACTCCGACGGGTCACCCTTGGGCACCCGCAGCGCGGACTGCTGGTTCGCCGGGGCGTCCCAGGCACCGTGGTAGTCGTAGCCCTGCAGAGTGCCGAAAGTGAGGTAGCAGAACACCTTCGAGACCTCGAAGCCCGCGTCGACCTGCCTGGGGTCGGCCGGCAGGAACGCGGTCAGGTCGCGGTTCCAGCCCATCTGCCTGCGGTACTCGGCGAGCAGCTTGGTGAAGTTCTGCTTGTCCTCGGGACGCACGACGTTGGGCGGCGCCATGTTGCCGTTGCTGGCGGGCCACTCCCAGTCGAGGTCGATGCCGTCGAAGACGCCCTTGGCGGCACCTTCCGGCAGGCCGGGCAGGTTGCCCTTGATCCACATGTCGGTGCACGACTTGACGTGCGCGGCGCGCGACTCGGGCGTCAGGGCGGCGTTCGAGAAGTAGCGCGAGCCCGTCCAGCCGCCCAGCGAGATGTTGATCCTCAGCTTGGGGTACTTGGCCTTGAGCTGCTTGAGCTGGTTCAGGTTGCCCGCCAGGACCTGGCCGGCCTCGTCCGCCTTGCCGCTCACGGACTGCTCGGCGGTGTGCGGCATCTGCCAGTCCGCCCACGGGTCGGCGCTGACGCACTTGCCCGCCTCGTCGAGGAAGCCGAAGGCGTAGTTCAGGTGCGTGAGCCGCGCGGCGGCCCCGCTGTCCACGAGGTTCTTGACCCGGAAGTTCCGGTCGTACACGCCCCACTGGATGAAGTACCCGACGGTCCGGGTCTTCGAGTAACCGTGGTGCCCATTGGTCTCGACGTCGGCGTTCGCGGGCGCAACGGCCAGCGACGCGGACAGGGCGCCGACCGCGAGAGCGGCGACACCCCATCTCCGTCTGGACATGAGTCTCCTAGTTCGTTCGCGGCAGCGGCGATGTGGTCCACAGCACGATAGGCCTGAGGTCTAGACCACTGCTACGTCCGATCGGAGGTATGTCCTAAACCGCCCCGTACAGACGGTCACCGGCGTCGCCGAGCCCGGGAACGATGAAGCCGGAGTCGTTCAGCCTCTCGTCCACCGAGGCCGTGACGAGACGGCACGGCAGCTTCGAGTCCTCGAGGTGGTTGATCCCCTCGGGCGCCGCGAGCACGCAGATCGCCGTCACGTCGGTCGCGCCGCGCTGGGTCAGCAGGCGGATCGTGTACGCCATCGACCCGCCGGTGGCGAGCATCGGGTCGAGCACGAACACAGGGCGTCCGGCGAGGTTCTCCGGCAGCGACTCCATGTACGGCGTCGGCTGCAACGTCTCCTCGTCGCGTGCCAGGCCCACGAACCCCATCTGGGCGTCCGGGATCAGCTTGTGCGCCTGGTCCGCCATGCCCAGCCCGGCGCGCAGCACGGGAACGAGCAACGGCGGGTTTGCGAGCTTGTAGCCGGTGGTACGAGCTACCGGGGTGTGCGTGCGGTCTTCCTTCAGCGGCGCCTCGCGCATCGCTTCGTAGACCAGCATCACGGTCAGTTCCTGCAGCGCGGCACGGAATGCCGCGTTGTCCGTGCGCGCATCACGCATCGTTGTGAGTCTCGCCTTGGCGAGTGGATGATCGACGACCAGGACGTCCATGCTCGACACCGTAACCGCTGGGAGGAGCTAGGGGTGTTCGAAGAGATCTACCGCGAGGCACGTCAGCGCGTCGTCGGCCTGACGATGGGCCTGAGCGCCGGCGAGCTGGGGCGAACCGTGCCCGCCTGTCCTGAGTGGACCGTGCACCAGGTGGTCGCGCACCTGTCCGGCGCGGCCTCGGATCTGGTCGGCGGCCGCATGGAGGGAGCGCCGTCGGACGAGTGGACGGCGCGGCACGTCGCCGAGCGCGAGAACGTGCCGGTGGAGGAGCTGCTGGAGGAGTGGAACGTCTCCGGCGACAAGATCGGCGAGATGCCGCGCATCCCGTTCCAGCTGGCGCTGGACACGATCACGCACGAGGCCGACCTGCGCGCGGCGCTCGGCCGCGAGCGCCTGCCGGACACCGTGTGGCAGCCGACGCTGGTGTGGATGACGCCGCGCAGGCTGAGCGAGGTGACGGTGAAGACCGAGTTCGGCGACCTCGGCCACGGCCCGATCACGCTGGAGGTCGAGGGCTACGAACTCTGGCGCGCGTTCTTCGGCCGGCGCTCGCGGCGCCAGATGGAGTCGTGGAACTGGTCCGGCCCCGCCCCGATCGACCAGATCCCGTTCTTCCCGCCGCGAGAGAGCGACCTTGTGGAGTAAACAGCGTTAACTGAAGGGGTGTAGGGTCGGCCGCGTGACAGACCACGTGCGCATCGGAGTGCTCGGCGCGTCCATGATCGCGCCGTCCGCCGTCATCCGCCCGGCCCGCTCCTCGACGGTCGCCGAAGTGGTCGCGGTCGCCGCGCGCTCGGCTACCAGGGCGAAGGCGTTCGCCGACAAGCACGGCATCGCACGCGTGCACGGCTCGTACGAGGATTTGCTGGCCGACCCGGCGGTGGACGCCGTCTACAACCCGCTGCCCAACGGCCTGCACGGCAAGTGGACGCTGGCCGCCCTGGAGGCGGGCAAGCACGTGCTGTGCGAGAAGCCGTTCACCGCGAACGCCGACGAGGCCGCGTCCGTGGCCAAGGCCGCCAACGCGTCCGGCCTGGTGGTGATGGAGGCGTTCCACTACCGCTACCACCCGCTGGCGATCCGCGTCGCCGAGATCGTGAAGTCCGGGGTGCTCGGCCCGTTGCGGCACGTCGAGGCCTCGGTCTGCTTCCCGCTGCCGATGTTCTCCAACATCCGCTACGACTACTCGCTCGCGGGCGGCGCGATGATGGACGCCGGCTGCTACGCCGTGCACATGGCAAGGCTGCTGGGCGGCGGGGAACCCGAGGTGCGGTCGGCGAAAGCGTTGCTGCGCGGGCCTTCCATCGACCGTGCGATGCGTGCCTCGCTGCGTTTCCCCTCCGGTCACACGGGTTCCGTGCACGCCTCGCTGTGGTCGGCGACGGTGCTCAAGCTGTCGATGAAGGCGATCGGCGAGAACGGCACGCTGAGCGTCCTCAACCCGCTCGGCCCGCACGCGGCGCACCGCTTGTCGTTGAAGCTCAAGGACAGGAAGTCGTCGGAGACGTTCGGCAAGCGCCCGACCTACGCCTACCAGCTCGACGCGTTCACCGGCGCCGTGCTGCACGGCAAGCCGTTCCCGACGACCGCGGACGACGCGGTGAAGAACATGACGGTGATCGACTCGATCTACCGGGCGGCCGGGCTGCCGCTGCGCCGGCCGACTCCGTGACACCACCGATGACCACCTGATCAGGGGGCCGCGCAACCCGATCCGGGAGTCAAGAATCGACAAAGCGACTCCGAAAAGTCTCGTAGCCAGTTGAGACGCGGAGGTACGAACGGTGACGATCGAACAGAAGCCCGTCCAGCAGTTGTGTGAATCCCCGCTGGTCATCTCGGGTGTTTCGGCGTCACTCGCCGTGTTGATCGGCCTGCTCCCGCTGACGTGGGGCTACAGCCCGGCCCTCGCGTCAGCGGTCGCCGCACTCCTCGTGATGGCTTTCGCGATCACCATCAAGTACGCACCGAACCGCAAGTGAGAGCTTTAGACTCGATCGGGTGAGCGACGAGCTGGTACCGGCTGACCAGAGTCACCTGCGCGCCTCGGACGCGGACCGGGAACGGATCGCGCAGGTGCTGCACCAGGCGACCGCCGAGGGCCGCCTCGACATCCACGAGCTGGACGAGCGACTCGGGGCGGTCTACGCCGCGAAGACGTACGGCGAGCTCATCCCCATCACCGCGGACCTGGTGCTGAGCGGCCTGCCGCAGACCCCCGCCGTGCCGCAGTACCAGCCGGCGGTGAGCGACCGCATCGGCGGCGAGCCGGGCAGCGCGGTGTCGGTGGCCTTCTGGTCGGGCGTCAACCGCAAGGGCGGCTGGGTCGTCCCCCGGATGCACAACGCCGTCGCGATCATGGGCGGCATCGAGATCGACCTGACGCACGCCAACTTCGCCGAGGCCGAGGTGACGATCAGCTGCTTCGCGTTCTGGGGCGGCGTGGAGATCCGGGTGCCCGACGACATCAACGTCAAGGTCGACGGGTTCGGGTTCATGGGCGCGTTCGAGGAACGGGTGCCGAGCCGCCGCCACATCCCCGGCGCGCCGACCGTGCGGATCACGGGTCTGGCGATCATGGGTGGGGTCGAGGTGAAGGGCCCGAAGAGGAAGAAGTCGAGCATCCTGCGGGAACTGCTCGACTGATGCTGCCGGCGGAGTTCGTCGAACTGGCAGGGCGTTGCCCGAGCGAGCGCCGGGGCGCCTGGGCGCGCTCCGGAGAGCGGATCGAGTTCTTCGAGGGCCGGAAGATCGTCATCATCGACCGGCCTGAACTGCTGCTCTGAAGAACGACTTCCGCTGGGCGGCGTAGCCGGTTAACCTCCGGCGTCCGCTCGCCTCTCCCCCGCGAAGGTCATGACGACTCCCTCTGACAGACCCGTGTTCGTTGATCCGAGTGGCCGCCGCCGCAAGGTGATGCGCATCGCCATGGGCGCAGTCGCCGTCGGCGTGCTGGCCTACCTGGTACTTCTCGTGGTCGCGCTCGCCGGTGGCCCGGTGAACCCGACGACCCTGCTGCCGGTTCCCGAGGCCGCCGAGCCCGCCGTCATCACCACGACGACGGCCACCCCTGCTTCGTCACCCGAAGCAACATCGTTGCCACGCAACGAAATCACCACCACGCCACCGGTCACCACCACGACGACTCCCGCGGCGGCCACCACCACGACGACCACCACGGTCGAGAACGTCAACAAGCGGACCGATCCGCCTGGTGCGTCGAACCGGCCGAGCGAGCCCGGTCAGGGCAAGCCGTGAGGCCTCAGCCGCACGCCCACTGGGTGCTGCTGGCGTTGGGCATGGTGGTGCTGCTCGGCGCGTTGTTGCTGGACACGTTCGTGGTCGCCGCGTCGGTCAGGGCGCCCAGCCGACGGCGGGGCCCTCCGGGACCGTGCCGGAGACCGTGCACCAGGGTGGTCCGCTGGTCGGTGACACGGGCTCCGGGCTCAGCTCGCGCTCGACGCCGGACCGCACGGTGGTGCTGACGTTCGACGACGGGCCCGACCCCGAGTGGACGCCGAAGGTCCTCGACGTGTTGCGGCGCAACGAGGTCAAGGCCACCTTCTTCGTGACCGGCGCGAACGCCGCGCAGCACCAGGACGTGCTGGAACGCGTCCACGCCGAGGGTCACGAGGTGGGGCTGCACACCTTCACGCACATCGACCTGGGCAAGGTCGGCGACACCCGCGCCCGCGTCGAGCTGGGGCAGACCGGGCTCGTCGTGGCGAGCGGCACCGGCGAGTTCAGCCGGCTCGTGCGGCCGCCGTACTCGAACCGGCCGGACGCGGTGGACGACGAGGACCTGGCCGGCATCGAGCGGATCACGTCGGCCGGCAACCTCGTGCTGCTCTCCGACCTCGACAGCGAGGACTGGCGCACGCCCGGCGCGGACGCCATCGCCGCGAACTCCACGCCGAAGGACGACAAGGGCGCCGTGGTGCTGATGCACGACGGTGGCGGCGATCGGTCGCAAACCGTTGCGGCACTGGAGAAGTTGATCCCGAGCCTGAAGGAGCGCGGGTTCGCCTTCCAGACGGCCCGTGACGCGTTCGGCGTGTCGCACTCCCGTCCGGCGACGGCGGCCGAACGCGCCGAGGGCACCGCCGTGTCGCTCGCGGTGCTGTTCTCGCGGTTCGTCACGGAAGTGCTGACGTGGCTCGTCGTGATCTCCAGCGTGCTGGCGCTCGCCCGCGCGGCGGTGCTGCTGGTGACGACCGCGATCCACGCGCGGCGCAAGCCGGGCAAGCACGCGCCGCGGTTGCGGCCGCAGATGGTGACGGTCCTGGTCCCCGCGTACAACGAGGAGGCCGGCGTCGAGGCGACCGTCCGCACGATCCTGTCCAGCACCTGGCCGGTGCACGTGATCGTGATCGACGACGGCTCGACCGACCGCACGTCCGAGGTGGTCCAGGGCCTGCGCCTGCCCAACGTCACGCTGGTGCGCCAGCGCAACGCGGGCAAGGCGGCGGCGCTCAACACCGGTCTGCGGCACACCCGCACCGAACTCGTCGTGATGGTCGACGGCGACACGGTGCTGGAACCGGAGACCGTCGGGAACCTCGTGCAGCCCTTCGCCGACCACGAGGTGGGCGCGGTGTCGGGCAACGCCAAGGTGGGCAACAGGTCCGGTCTGCTCGGGCGCTGGCAGCACATCGAGTACGTGATCGGCTTCAACCTCGACCGGCGGATGTACGACGTCATGCAGTGCATGCCGACGGTGCCGGGCGCGGTCGGCGGTTTCCGGGTGGAGGCGTTGCGCGAGGTCGGCGGCGTCCCGGAGGACACGCTGGCCGAGGACACCGACCTGACGATGGCGCTGGAACGGGCCGGGTGGTCGGCGGTCTACGAGGAGTCGGCGCGGGCGTGGACGGAGGCGCCGGCCAGCCTCGGTCAGCTGTGGCGGCAGCGTTATCGCTGGTGCTACGGCACGTTGCAGGCGATGTGGAAGCACCGCGGCGCGATCTTCGAACGCGGCCTCGGCGGCAAGCTCGGCCGCCGCGCGCTGCCGTACCTGTTCCTCTACCAGGTGGCGTTGCCCGTCCTCGCCCCCGCGATCGACGTGTTCGCGGTGCTGAGCCTGTGGACCGATCCGGTGGCCGGCGCGCTCGCGTGGCTCGGGTTCCTGGCGCTGCAGCTGATCCCCGCGGTGATCGCGTTCCGGCTCGACGGCGAGCGGCTGCGTCCGCTGTGGGCCGTCGCGCTGCAACCGATCGTCTACCGGCAGCTCATGTACCTGGTCGTGATCCAGTCCGTGATCACCGCGCTGGCCGGTGCGGTGCTGCCGTGGCAGAAGCTCAAACGCACGGGCAGCGCCGCCCAGGACGCACCCGAAATCGACGAGCGAACGGTGCCGCTCAGCCGTGTTGACCTGCAGAGATCGCCTCACTTAGGACGGGCGTCCCATTCCGCTTAGACTCCAGGACATGGCTGCTCCAACGACACTGCCGTCGGCCCTGGCTGACGCCACGCGCGACGAATCGTCGCTGCGGCGTTTCCTGCACGGGCTCCCCGGCGTCGACCAGGTCGGCGTCGAGCAACGAGCCGCGGGCCTCGGCACGCGGAGCATCAAGAAGGCCTCCAAGCTGCACGCCATCGACCTGGCGATCAGCATGGTCGACCTCACCACGCTCGAAGGCGCCGACACCCACGGCAAGGTGCGCTCGCTCGCCGCGAAGGCCCGCAGGCCCGACCCCGACCGGCCGGACGTGCCGAAGGTCGCGGCGGTCTGCGTGTACCCGGACATGGTGAAGACGGCGGCCGACGACCTGGTGGGCACCGGCATCAACGTCGCCAGCGTCGCGACCGCGTTCCCCAGTGGCCGCAGCACGATGGACATCAAGCTGGCCGACACCCGGTTCGCCGTCGAGCAGGGCGCGTCCGAGGTCGACATGGTGATCGACCGCGGCGCGTTCCTGAGCGGCCGGTACGGGCAGGTGTTCGAGGAGATCGTCAAGATCAAAGAGGCCTGCGGGGACGCGCACCTCAAGGTCATCCTGGAGACCGGCGAGCTCGTGACGTACGACAACGTGCGCCGCGCGTCGTGGCTCGCACTGCTGGCCGGTGGCGACTTCATCAAGACGTCGACCGGCAAGGTGCAGCCCGCCGCGACGCTGCCGGTGACGCACGTGATGCTGCAGGCCGTGCGGGACTGGAAGGACCAGACCGGTGAGCTGCGCGGGGTGAAGCCCGCTGGCGGCATCCGCACGACCAAGGACGCGATCAAGTACCTGGTGGCCGTGCACGAGGTGGCCGGTCCGGAGTGGCTCGACCCGAACCTGTTCCGGTTCGGCGCGTCGACGTTGCTCAACGACCTGCTCATGCAGCGTCGGACCCAGTTGGACGGCCACTACAGCGGCCCGGACTACGTGACGGTGGACTGAAGACATGTGGGAATACGCACCCGCGCCCGAGTCGCGGGACATCGCGAACCTCAAGCCGAACTACCGGATGTTCGTCGACGGCGAGTTCGTCGAGGGCACCGGCGAGCCGCTCAAGACCATCAACCCCGCCACCGAGGAGGTGCTCGCGGAGGTCTCGACCGCGAGCGAGTCCGATGTGGACACCGCGGTCAAGGCCGCGCGCCGGGCCTACGACCGCGTGTGGTCGAAGATGCCCGGATCCGAGCGGGCCAAGTACATCTACCGGATCGCGCGGCAGATCCAGGAACGCGGCCGTGAGCTCGCGGTGCTGGAGTCGCTCGACAACGGCAAGCCGATCAAGGAGTCGCGCGACGTCGACGTCCCGACGGCCGCCTCGCACTTCTTCTACCACGCGGGCTGGGCGGACAAGCTCGGTTACGCGGGCTACGGGCCGGACCCGTTGCCGCTGGGCGTCGCGGGCCAGGTGATCCCGTGGAACTTCCCGCTGCTGATGGCCGCGTGGAAGATCGCGCCGGCGCTGGCGTGCGGCAACACCGTCGTGCTCAAGCCCGCCGAGACCACCCCGCTCACCGCGCTGGTGCTCGCGGACATCATCCAGCAGTGCGACCTGCCGCCGGGTGTCGTCAACATCATCCCCGGTGCCGGTGACGTCGGTGCCGCGCTGGTCGGGCACGCGGACGTGAACAAGGTCGCCTTCACCGGCTCGACCGACGTCGGCAAGATCATCCAGGGTCAGCTCGCGGGCACGTCGAAGAAGCTCACGCTGGAACTGGGCGGCAAGGCCGCGAACATCGTGTTCGACGACGCCCCGCTCGACCAGGCCGTCGAGGGCATCGTCAACGGCATCTTCTTCAACCAGGGCCACGTCTGCTGCGCCGGCTCCCGCCTGCTGGTGCAGGAGTCCATCGCCGACGAACTGGTCGAGAAGCTGCACGCACGCGTCAGCACGCTGCGGGTCGGCGACCCGCTGGACAAGAACACCGACGTCGGCGCGATCAACTCCCGCGAGCAGCTCACCAAGATCAAGGAGCTGACCGAGTCCGGCGAGGCCGAGGGCGCCACCCGCTGGACGTCGGAGTGCCCGTTGCCGGACAAGGGTTTCTTCTTCGCCCCGACCGTCTTCTCCGGTGTGTCGCAGGCGATGCGCATCGCCCGCGAGGAGATCTTCGGCCCGGTCCTGTCCGTGCTGACCTTCCGCACGCCGGAAGAGGCCGTGGCCAAGGCGAACAACACGCCGTACGGCCTGTCCGCCGGTGTCTGGACCGAGAAGGGCTCGCGCATTCTCTGGATGGCACAACGGATGCGCGCCGGCGTCGTCTGGTCCAACACGTTCAACCGCTTCGACCCGACCGCCCCGTTCGGCGGGTACCAGGAGTCGGGCTTCGGCCGTGAGGGCGGCCGCACCGGTCTGGAGGCCTACCTCGATGTCTGATCGCATCACGGTCGCGAAGACCTACAAGCTCTACATCGGCGGCAAGTTCCCGCGCTCCGAGTCGGGCCGCAGCTACCCGGTGACGGACGCGAAGGGCACGTTCCTCGCGAACGCCGCCCACGGCTCCCGCAAGGACGCACGCGACGCGGTCTCCGCCGCCCGCAAGGCTTTCGCGGGCTGGTCCGGCACCACGGCCTACAACCGCGGCCAGGTCCTGTACCGGGTGGCCGAGGTGCTGGAAGGCCGCCGCGAGCAGTTCATCGCCGAGGTCGCCGCCTCGGAGGGCGTCCCGGCGAAGAAGGCTCAGTCCCTCGTGGACACCGCCATCGACCGCTGGGTCTGGTACGCGGGCTGGACCGACAAGATCGCGGCCGTGCTGGGGTCCTCGAACCCGGTGGCGGGCCCGTACTTCTCGTTCTCCACCCCGGAACCGACGGGCGTGGTCGCCGTGCTGGCCCCGCAGCAGTCGTCGCTGCTGGGTTTGATCTCGGTGATCGCACCGGTGATCGCCTCGGGCAACACCTGCGTGGTCATCACCTCGCAGGACCGCCCGCTGCCGGCGATCACCCTGTCCGAGGTGCTGGCGACGAGTGACGTCCCCGGCGGCGTGGTCAACATCATCACCGGCCGCACGGCGGAGATCGCCCCGTGGCTCGCCTCGCACGGCGACGTGAACGCGCTGGACCTGACGGGAGCGCCGGAGTCGATCCGCGCGGACCTGGAGCGGTCGGCGGCGGGCACCGTGAAGCGCGTGCTGCGCAACAAGCCCAGCGAGGACTTCACCGTCACGCCGGACATGTCCCGCCTGCGCGCGTTCCTGGAGACGAAGACGGTCTGGCACCCGATGGGTGTCTGAGGAAGCTAATCGGCGGCGTAGGCCTTGTCCTGCGCCGCCAGCTCCTCCCCCAGGATCCTGATGGCCTTCGGGCCGACGCCGTGGATCTTCAGCAGCGTCTTCGCGGACACCTTCGTCAGCGAGTCGAACGTCGTGTAGCCGTGCGACTCCAGTTCGCGCGCCGCCACCTTGCCGATCGTGCGCGGGAACTCGGTGCTCACGAGTTCACCAGCCCTGCCCGCCACGCCCACGAGGCGATCCCGACGCGGTTGCGCACGTTCAGCTTCGTCTGCACCGAGGCCAGGTGGGTCTTCACCGTGGACAGCGACAGGAACAGCGCGGACGCGATCTCCTGGTTGCTGAGCCCACGGGCCACCTCCCGGACCACGTCCTGCTCCCGAGCCGTCAGCAACGACAGGTCGGGCCGCTCGGCGGGCCGGGCGAAGTGCTCCAGCATCCGCACGGTCACCTGGGGCGAGATCAGCGCGTTCCCCGCGGCCGCGGCCCGGACGGCCTCCACGAGCAACGCCGGACCGGCGTCCTTGGTCAGGAACCCGGACGCCCCGTTCTCCAGCGCCGTGTGGACGTACTCGTCCAGGTCGAACGTCGTCACGACGACGACCTTCGTGGTCGGTGACAGCTTCTTGGTCACCTCGAGCCCGTCCAGGCCCGGCATGCGGATGTCCAGCAACGCCACGTCGGGCTTGAGCTCACGGGCGGCGGTGACGGCCGCGATCCCGTCGGGGACGTCCGCGACGACGGTGATGTCCGGCTGCTTCTCCAGGATCATCCGAAACCCGACGCGGACCATCTCCTGGTCGTCGGCGATGAGAACCGAGATCACTTCTTTCCCTTCAAAAGGGGAGGAATCCGCATTCCCCCACATACAGGTGACCGAGCCGGCTTCGCAGTGGCCATGTTGCTTCCGGTACGTTGTGTTCGTGCGGACAGCGTACAAATGTCGGGCTTACCCGACGCCGGAACAGGCTGCGGTGTTCAACCGCACGTTCGGATGCGCACGTCTGGTGTGGAACAAGTCCCTGAGCGCGCGGAACGAGCGTTATCGCGCTGAAGGTGCAGCCACGTCGTACAAAGAGACCGACGCTGCCTTGACCTCGTGGAAACGCACCGAGGAACTTGCTTTCCTGTCGGAAGTGTCTTGTGTGCCGTTGCAGCAGACGCTGCGCCACCAGCACACCGCATTCCAGAATTTCTTCACCGGACGTGCGCGCCGCCCCAGGTTCAAGTCGCGCCATGGCCGTCAAAGCGTGCATTACACCCGCTCGGCGTTCCGCTTGCGCAATGGCGCACTGACGCTTGCCAAGACGAGTTCCCCGCTGCGGTTCGCTTGGTCGTTCAACCACGTGGACGTGGCAGTCCTGGACCCGACGATGGTCGTGGTCTCTCGCGAACAGGACGGCCGCTGGTTCGTCACCTTTGCCGTCGACATCGACGCACCCGCGCCCGCCGAACCGACAGGCCACGCCATCGGGGTCGACCTCGGCTTGACGAATCTGCTCGTGACCAGCGACGGCGAGCGGAGGGCCACGCCGCACCAACTCGAGCGCAAAATCAAGAACCTCGCCCGGTACCAGCGCCGGATGGCCCGTTGCCGGCGCGGTAGCCGCAACCGCCTCAAAGCGAAGGTCAGAGTCGCCGCTGCTCATCGAAAAGTCTGCAACGCTCGGCGGGACTTCCTGCACCGCACCACCGCACGACTGGTGCGCGCAGCTGACACGATCGCGGTCGAAGACCTCCACGTTGCGGGCATGATCCGCAACCGAAACCTCGCCCGCGCCATCTCGAACGCGGGATGGGGGGAGCTCCGGCGGCAGCTGGAGTACAAATGCGAGCGCGCGGGCCGCACGTTGATCGTGATCGACCGCTGGTTCCCATCCAGCAAGAAGTGCTCTGCTTGTGCACATGTACTCGTCGAACTCACGCTTTCCACCCGGCACTGGACGTGTCCGGGCTGCCGCACCCGGCACGACCGGGATCTCAACGCGGCGAAGAACATCCTTGCGGCTGGTCGAGCCGTAGCCCGAGGAGACTCGGGCGATGCCTGCGGAGCTGATGTCAGACGGCAAGGGCTTGCCCTTCCGCTGTCGGCTGTGAAACAGGAAACCCGCGCCGCGAGGCGTGGCGCGTAGCGCAATCCACCGCGAGGTGGATGGGGCCCCGTCGTTCAAGCCGGGGAAAGTCAATTCGTCCCTTCCAGGGGTAGCTCGGCGAGCACCTGCCAGCCGTTCTCACGCGGGCCCGCCGAGAACAGGCCGCCGAGCAGGTCGACCCTCTCACGCATGCCCACGAGACCGTAGCCACCCTGGTTCAGCTCGTGCAGCTGACCGTCGTCGGCCACGATCACGCGCAGCGCCCCACCGGGCGTCCGCGAGATGTCCACGTCGATCATGGTGGGCGAGACGGCGTGTTTGTGCACGTTGGTGAGCGACTCCTGGACCAGGCGCAACACCGATCGGCCCAGCTCGGGGGCCACGTCGTCGGGCAGGTCGATGCGCAGGCGGGTCTCGAAGCCGAGCTCGCGGGTGCGTTCGACGGCCGCGATGACGTCGGCGGCCAGGTCGGTGGTGGCGGCCTCGTTCTCGCCCTGGCGCAGCGTGCCGACGAGGCGGCGCATCGCGCCCAGGGCCTCGGTGCCCGATCGGACGATGCCGGGCAGCAGGCGGTGCGCGGCGTGCGGGTCGTCGTCGGAGACCTCCAGCGCGGCCTGGGCCTGCACGAGCATGCCCGTCACGTGGTGGGCGACGACGTCGTGCAGCTCGCGGGCCAGGGCGATGCGCTCTTCCTTCTGCGCGTCGGTGACGGCGGCGGCGATCAGGCGGCCGCTCTCGGTGTCGCGGGCGCGGAAGTACAGGCCGGTGCCGACGGCGGTGAAGCCCAGGACGAGCGAGCCGAGCATCTCGTTGTAGTTGCTGCCCGATATCCAGTTGTCCCGGACGATCGCGGCGAAGAAGCTCACCGCGGCCAGCGAGCCCACCGACCACGTGGCGGCGCGGCGGGGTTCTTCCCGCACGACGACGGCCGTGATGACCAGGCACGCGGCGGTCTCGGCGATGGTCAGGGGGCTGAGGATCGTCGGCACGTTCACCTGGAAGTACGCGATGACGAACGACGAGACGAAGATCGACACGACCGCCACCGGGATGGTGAAGGCCCTCGACTTGAACGAGGTCACGGCCGCGATGCACACCGGTACCGTCAGCAGCCACACCAGCGCCCCGGCCCTGCCGGGCTCTCCCATGATCAAAAGCTCGCCCACCATCAGCAAGGCGAGAACGGCGGCGATCGGCCATTGGCCCCGGTGACTGTCCACGGGAGACAACGGTAGGACCACCAGACCTCTCCGGCCTCGGTCATCCGGCTGATCCGGTGTGTCGTCAAGGCTGAGGTTTTCCGGCTCCGCGCACGGCACCTTGAGGACCATGAATTCGGTTCTGGCCGCTCGGGGCCTGGTCAAGACCTACGGCGACGTGCACGCGCTCGCCGGGGTGGACATCGACATCAAGGCCGGGGACGTGCTGGCGGTCGTGGGTCCGTCCGGCTCCGGCAAGACGACGCTGCTGCACGTGCTGTCCGGCATCCTGCGCGCGGACGGCGGCGAGGTGTTCCTCGACGGGCGGGCGATCGGCGAACTGAACGAGACGGGACGCAGCGCGTTGCGGCGCACGGCGTTCGGGTTCGTCTTCCAGTCGGGGATGCTCGTGGCCGAACTGACCGCAGAGGAGAACGCGGCGCTGCCGATGCTGCTCGCCGGCGGCTCGCGCGAGGAGTCGCTCGGCGCGGCCAGGCTCTGGCTCGCGCGGCTCGGCCTGCGGGGACTGGAGAAGCGGCTGCCGAGCCAGCTCTCGGGCGGGCAGGCGCAGCGCGTCGCGATCGCGCGGGCCCTCGCCCACCAGCCGCGGGTGATCTTCGCGGACGAACCGACCGGCGCCCTCGACACGCGCACCGGCCAGGAGATGATGACCGCGCTCCTGCAGGCCGCGGAGGAGACCGGCGCGGCCGTCGTCATCGTCACGCACGACAAGGCGATCGCGGACCGGGCGCTGCGCGTCGTCGAGATCCAGGACGGCAGGATCGCCCAGGGGATCAACACGGGGGTGTCCGCGTGAGGATCGCTCTCGCGGTGCTGCGCAGGGACCGCCGCAGCCAGGTCGCGACGGTGCTGGTCGCGCTCGGCGTGATGATCGCGGTGTCGCTGGTCCTGTGGCTGCTCGCCGCACCGAACGGCCTGCAGGCGCGCGCCGACCGCACGGCGTGGCGCGACGGGGTCGGCCAAAGCGACAAGGGCGTCATTTCCGTTGCCGCGACTCGGGATTCCTACGACGGCAAGCTCATCGAACGGTTCGACGTCGCCCGCACCGAACAGGGCGCCGTGCCGGTCGCGGCCGGCATCACCAAGTTCCCGGAGGCGGGCGAGGTGCTGCTGTCGCCCGCGCTGGCGGACCTCGTGCGGAACACCCCGGCGGAGAAGCTCGGCAACCGCTTCCCCGGCAGGCAGATCGCCGAGTTGGGGCCGGAAGCGCTCAGGTTCCCCGGCGAGCTCGTCGCGATCGTCGGCCACGAGGAGGTCGGGAACGGCTACCCCACGGCCGATCTGCGGGGCGGCGCCGGCTCGTACCGCGACGACTACCACGGCATGCTCTACCTGCTCACGCGCGTCGGGCTCGTGGTGCTGGTCGTGCCGTGCCTGGTGCTGGTCGCCTCGGCCGCGAGGCTGACCGCGGCGAAACGGGAACGGCGCCTCGCCGCGCTCAGGCTCGCCGGTGCCAGTCCGCGGCAGGTCGTGGTGATGACCGCCGTCGAGACCGCGATCGGCGCGGTCGTCGGCAGCGTGCTGGGTGTGGTGCTGGCACAACCGTTCAGCCACGTCACCGCCGAGGTGCCGTGGGAGGGCGGCATCTGGTACCCCGGCGACTTCGTGCCGGAACCCGCGGTCGTGGCGGCGGTGGCCGTGCTCGCGCCGTTGCTGGTCGTCGGGGCCGCGATCACGGGACTGCGACGCGTGGTGCACCAGCCGCTCGCGGCGGAGGCGAAGCGCGGGGTCCGGTCGTGGCGGCTGCTGACCATCGCGGGCGCGCTGGGCGTGTTCTTCCTCGGCATCGTGTACGCGCAGGAGACCGGCGGCGACAGCCAGTTCACCGTCGTGCTCCTCGGTCTCGGCGCGGTGGCGCTCGCGCTGGTGCTGGCGGGGCCCGTGCTGACCGCGTGGGTCGGCAGGTTCTTCGTCGGGCGGTGGCGCAGGCCCTCGACGTTGCTGGCCGGGCGCAGGCTCGCCGGTGACCCGGTGGCGGCGTTCCGCGGTTCGGCGGGCGTGGTGATCGCCGTGTTCACCGGCTCGATGGCGCTCACGATGCTGCCGGGACTGGAGAGCCAGGTCCCGTACCGCGACTCGACGTGGCGGGAGAACGCGATCGTGGCGGAGCAGGTGACGCACGACATCACGCCGTTGCGCCTGGCGACTTCGGGACCGGTCGTCACGATGCTCGACGGCACGATCAGGAGTGGCGACTACGGCACGTACGTCATCGTCGGTGAGTGCGCCGACGTCGCGCAGGTGCTGTCCGGCCTGCACTGCCGGCCGGGACCCGCCGTCTACTCGTCAGGACCGTTGCAGGGCAACGAGTTCAGGCCGAGCGGAGGCGACGACACCGTGACCGCGCAGCTGCCGGCGAACTACGAGACGCGGCCTTTCGAGGGCAGTGGCCGGGTGAGCGCGGTCATCGACCGCGACCTGCTGCCGTCACTCGCGGGCGAGCTGTCGATGGTCGGCGTGCCGACGACGCCGGAGAACCGCGAGACCGTGCACACCGCGCTGATCGGCACGCTGCCGGGCGTGCGGCTGGTGGACGGCGAGCAGCGGGGTCTGCACGGCGACACGCTGATGGCGGACCTCCAGCGGGCCACGATCATCGGCCTCTCCATCGCGGCGGTGCTCGGCGGGATCGGCGCGGCGGTGGCCGCGGCCGGGTCGGTGATCGACCGCAGGCGCACTTTCGGTGCGTTGATCGCGGCCGGAACTCCCATTCGCGTGCTGGCTCACGCATTGCGCCGAGAAGTGGTGCTGCCGGTGTTCGCCGTCACAATCGCGGCGTGCGGTGCGGGAATTGCCGTGGGTCTCGGACTGCTCACTCTGGCGCGCGGACTGGTGGGTCACGGCGAAATGCCGATCACGCCGTGGGTCATCGCCCCGGTGGGCGTCGGCGTCGTGGTCGCGCTGGTAGCGGCCCTGGCGTGCGGTCCGGTACTACGCGGCATCAGCCCGCGGGATTACGCGGCGGAGTAGCGCTCGGCCGGAAGTACGAGAGGGGAACCGGCCCTCAGCGCGATGTGCGCGGAGGGCCATTTTCCTACCTTTGATTCATGACGAATGCACAGCTCGCGAGCATCCAGTGGGGCGTTTTCCTGTCCATCGTTTTCCTGGCTCCGCAGCTGTTGTTCCGTCAGCTGACCTTCCGCGGCGCCACCATCACCGCCTACGCGAGCATGCTGTTCGCGGCGACGTTCCTGCCGATGCAGACGGTCGCGCCGCGCCAGTCCGTGCAGCTGGTCCCGTTCCAGTGGATCGCCGACACGGTCCGCGACGGGCAGATCGCGTTCGACCAGATGACGCTGAACGTGCTGCTGTTCGTCCCGCTCGGCGCGATGCTGGTGTTCTGGGGCAGGCGCACGATCGGCCAGGCCGCGCTGATCGGCTACGGCGTCTCGCTGCTGATCGAGGGATCGCAGCTGTTGTGGGCCAACAGGATCTTCGACGTCGACGACCTGATCACCAACACCACCGGCACCGCGCTCGGCTGGCTCGGCGCGCTGACCGCCGTGAAGGTCTACGCCCGCGTGAAGACGGCCACCGCTGTGCCTCAGCGGGAGCTCGTCAGCGCGCGGTGACGCGCGCCGCCGGGCCCTTCACCTGATCATGACGGCCACGAGGTCTAGGTGGTGCGCCAGCCCAACTCGCCCGCGGTGTTGACCTCCGGCATGCAGTGGCCGACCGCGCCGCGCGCCTCCAGGGCCGTCGCCACCTGGTCGAACATCTCCACGATCGACGTCCACTCCGGCTTGACCATCTCGTTGCGCTCCTGGTCCCACTCGACCACGCAGCCGCGCAGCACGCCGGGCCTCAGGTCCACGGCGAGCACGTCGCCGGTGCCGTCGAACGCGATCGGGAGCCACTCGGGGTGGAACCCCGCGGTCGGCGCGCCCGCCTCGGAGGAGTCCACGGGCTTGCTCACGTGGGTCTCCCTGAGCACGAACGCGCGGTCGGCGCCCAGCGGCGTGTAGAAGGGCGGCAGGATCTCGGCGAAGAGCCCTTCCTCGGTGCCGCCGTAGACGCTCCACCACAGCTGCAGATCGATCGGAACCCGAAGATCCGGCAGCGCGTCATACCTCGGACGCAACACGGCGCGGGTGGCCGGAGCGTGCTCCGCCAGCCATGCCAGGATCCGGTTCCAGTGCTCGATCACACCCACCGATCCATGATCTTGGCGGAACGACGGGCGAGGTACCGCTCATCGGGGCAGGATCGCAGCGAACAGGTCACTACTGGGGGAAGAGCTTTCAGATGGCGGAACAAGGCCTCAAGGTCGACTTCGACGCCTTGACCGGGTACGCGTCGGCCGTGAGCGGTCTGGCGAGCGAGGTCGGCACGGTCGGCACCGGCACGTTGAGCGGCACCACGAGCCTGCCGGGCGACTGCTTCGGCAAACTGGGCAACGAGGTCGGCCTCAACGCCGCGTTCCAGGCGGCCGCGCAGGCGCAGCTCGACGCGCTGCAGGCCGCGTCGACGGGCCTCGCGGGCCTGGGCACCGCGGTCGCGAAAGCCCGCGAGTCCTACATCGCGCAGGAAGAGGCGCACAAGGCGTCGATCAACAGGGCGGCGCAGGTATGAGCGTCGAAGGGCTGCTGAGCCAGTTCATCGCGCCCATGAAGGAGAACCTCGCGAAGCTCGACGGTGACACCGGCGGCGCGACGCGCGCGGGTGACGCCTTCGGCCGCGCCCAGACCGCGATGACCGATCTCGGCACGCGGCACGCCTCGGCCTCGGCCGCCGTGCTCAACACGTGGTCCGGCGACAAGGCCAACGCCTTCACCGCCCGCGTCTCCACCTTCGCGTCGGCCGCGAACCTGTTGTCCTCCAACGCTTCCACGATCAAGACCGCGGCCTCGACCGGCGTGACGGCGGTGACCGGCGGCCGCACCGCGATCCAGGGCCTCATCGACGAGTTCACGTCCAAGGCGACCCCGAAGCTCGCCGCCGCACTCGCCCTGTCCCTCGTGGCCGGGCCCGGCGTGGTGCTGGCGGCCGTCGCCGACCTCGCCGGGATGGCCTCCGACTACCAGAGCAAGACCACGGCGGAACTGCAGAAGGTGCGCGACCAGCTCACGCAGCTCGTCGGGCAGCTCAACGCCCTGCAGAAGCCGGACGCGGGCGCGCTGGCGAAGCTCGGCGACCCGCTCGGCGGCGACGAGGGCACCACCTCGACGGCCGGCGCGTCCGACACCAAGAAGCAGGAATCCGGTCCCGGATCGAACTCCGGCAGCGGATCCGGCTCCGGTGGTGGGGGCGGCGGCGGTGGTTCGGGCGGCGGTGGCGGCGGAGGATCAGGCGGCGGCGGTGGAGGTGGTGGCGGCTCCGGCCCGCGCCTGCCCGTCGCGATCCCGCCGCAGCCCGGTGAGGGCGTCGGCGTGAACCTGCCGGACGGCAGCAGCGCCGAGGCACCGAACGAGACCGCGGCCAAGGCCGTGCGCAACGCGTTGTCCGCCTTGGGCACCCCGTACGTGTGGGGCGGCGCGAACCCGCCCCAGGGCACCGACTGCTCCGGCCTCACCCAGTGGGCCTACGGCGGCGCCGGGTTCGACATCCCGCGCCCGGCCTCGTCCCAGGCGATGGGCGCCTCGGTGCCGGCGGACCAGCTGCTGCCCGGCGACCTCGTGGTGTGGGACGGGCACGTGGCGATGGTGATCGGCAACGGCCAGATGGTCGAGGCCGGTGACCCGGTGCAGGTGCAGCCGATCCGCACGACGAACAGCGGGATGTCGTTCTACGGCTTCTACCGCCCCACCGGCTGAGTCACTTCGCGCCTAGGGCCTTGAGCTCGGCGAACTTCACGATCTGACCGCCGGCGCCCCAGGTCCCCTCGGGCTGCTCGTGGATCAGCACCCACACCCGTACGGCGTCGGCCTCACCCAGTCCGGCGGCGGCGAGCACCAGCGCCGTCGCCTCCTGCACGAGGCCGGCGCGTTTCGGCGGCGGAGGGCGCCGTCGCGATGTGCCGTGCCGAGCGCGCGATCGACCCCCTCGACGACGTCGCCGCCGAACTCACGGCCTTGCTACAAGCCGCCACCGAAGATCCTGAAATGCGGCACACTGTCCACATCAGGGGGTGATCGGAGTGGACGACGACGTCCAGCGCGCCGCGCGGAAGGCGCGCGATGTCGAGCAGGCGGTGTCGGAGCACGTCACGCGCAGTGGTCCCATCACAGGACGAGCGTCCTCTCCGGACGGCGCGGTGACGGTGGTCGCCACGCCCGGCGGTCCACCGCGGCAGATCTCGGTGAGCCCGGCGGCGTTGCGGATGGGCCCGCAGGGACTCGCCGCCGAGATCATGCGCATCGCCGACAAGGCCCAGCGCACCGCGAACACCCGCCTGCACCAGACGCTGGACCGAGTGGTCGACCCGCGCGAACTCACCGCGCTGGGTGTCGAACGTGGTCAGGACGAGGACGACTTCGGGTGGCAGCGGTGAACGAGGAACGGATGCGGGCCACCGAGCAGCTCCAGCGCGAGCTCGGCGTCCTCACCGCCACGGCCGAGCACCCGAACGGGATGTGCATGGTCACGGCGTCGCCGAAGGGCGAGATCAAGGCGCTGCACCTGCACCCGGCGCTGCTGGGCCAGGGCGCGCAGGCGGTCGGCCAGGTCGTCACCGAGACCGTCCGGCTCGCCACGAACGCGGCCGTGCAGGCCAGCTTCAACAAGATGGCACTGGCCCTGGGCGACGGAATGGCGATCGACGTCGAGTCCATCGCCGGCGACTCACCCTTCCGGTCGACCTGGAACCCGGTCGTACCGCCCAAAGCCCCTGCTGAGCAGGCACCACCGGAGCGCAGGCAGAGGTCGCCGCGCGTCGAGGACCCAGACGAAGACGCTTTCTTCGAGAACCCCTTGTGGCGCCGGTGATCAGCACCGTTAGGCTCGTCGACGGCATCAGGCAGGCGTGACCGGGAGGTCAGGATGGCGCAGGACATCGTCCCCATCGAGCTGGGGCTGACGCAGGGTGACGTGGTCACCCTGTGGGCACCCCGCTGGCGCGAGAAGGGCGAGGAGTGGGAGGCGTTCCTCGGCGACGAGGAGGACCTGTTCGTCTTCCCCGACGCCGCGCACCTCGCCGCGTTCGTGCGCACCGCCGAGGAGCACGACCTGACCGATCACCCCGCGTGGCCGGTCGTGCCGTCGCTGGGCGTCGCGGACCTCTCGCCGGACGACAACCACCAGTTCGACCTCGTCGGCGTGCCGGAGCTCGTCGCGGAGGACCCGGACACCTGGACGATCGGTGAGCTCGCCGACGTCATCGCGATCGTGCGCGCCCTCGCGGACGTCTGCGACCTGGAGAAGGTCCACGAGGTGCTCGACAGCGCCGAGGGCTTCTCGCTGCTGCCGCAGGGCACGCTGCCGTTCAGCGGCCGTGACGGCGGCAAGCTGTGGGGCGAGCTGTCCGAGGTCGTCTCCGAGAAGTGGGACGAGGTCCTCGACGCGATCGACAGCGTGGTGAACACGCCGGAGGTCCCCGAGAAGGAGCTCGCGGTCGCCCAGGAGGAGCTCGCCGCGCTGGAGGCCGCGACGGCCGCTGCCGCCGTCGACGCCCCCGGCGAGTCCGAGGACGACGAGGACAAGGCCGAGCCCACCGGCTTCTGGGCCGAGGTCGGCGTCGACCCCATCAAGATCATCACGTCGGCCGGCGAGTTCTACACGCTGCGCTGCTACCTCGGCGACGACCCGGTGTTCCTGGGTCGCCGCGGCAAGATCGAGGTCTTCAGCTCGCCGCGCGGCCTGAGCCGCTTCGTCGCCGAGAACGACGAGCACGACCTGGCCGAGGTCGAGACCTGGAACGACATCAAGGTCAAGGCCACTGCGGGCGAGCTCGACGTCGAGGTCGACGACGACAACGTCTACGTGCTGACCGGCATCGCCGAGGACATGGAGGAGGGCCCCGACGCCCTCGACCCGCAGCAGCTCGACCTCGCCGTCGAACTGTTCGAGGACGCGGCCGAGTGGGCCGACGACGAGTCCGTGAAGAACGCGCTCGCCTCGTCCGAGTCGCTGGGCTGGCTCGTGTCGTTCGTCGTGTCGCCGGACCCGACGCGTCTCGCGCCGTCCGCGCCGTACGACGCCGAGGTGGCCGCGTTCCGCACGCTGCAGGCCTCGTTCGAGGACCGGCTCAACACCAACTGAGTCCGTTGACGCAGAGGAGGGCCACCCGCTCGGGTGGCCCTCTTTTTGTTGTCGCCCAGCGGTGTTGCGTCGCCTGTATGATACAGGTTTATGACAGGTTCTCGGTCGCAGCGTCTCGCCGCCGAACTGCGCGAGCGCATCACGCTCGGCGACTACGGCCCGGCCGGATCGATCGAGAGCGAGGCCGAGCTGGGCCGCCGCTACGAGGTCAGCCGCGTGACCGTGCGCCGCGCCCTGGAGCAGCTGCGCGACGAGGGCCTGCTGGCGTCGCGAAAAGGCGCCGGCTGGTACGTGGTGTCGTTCGCGCAGCCCCTGGCGCTCGGCACGTTCCAGCACGCGCAGTCGGCCGTCGCCGAGGCCGGTGTCTCCCTCGTGCGGACGGTTCTCGAGTACGGCTACCGCGAGGCTCCGGCCGGTGTCGCCTCGACACTGGGCTCCGGCGAGATGCTGCGCGTGCTTTCGTTGCGCCGCACCGGGGACACGCCGCTGGACGTCGTGACGGAGTGGGTGCCCCTGGCGCTGGCCGCACCGGTCAGCCGCGCCGACGCCGAGTCACCCGGTACGTGGGAGACGTTGCGCCGCGACGGAAATCAGATCGCCGTCGTCCGGCAGAGCATCGCCGCCGTCGCCGCGGGTGACCTCGGATCGCTGCTCGGCGTCACGGCCGCCACGCCGGTGTTGCTGGTGCGCCGCATCGCCCTGGACGCCGCGGAGCACCCGATCGCCCTGTCCGAGCACCACTACCTGGGCCACCGGTTCCAGCTGGAGGTCGAGTTCCGCGGCTGGCCCGGCGCGGAACCTCCCGGCGTCGCCGCGATTCCCTCGGAGGACTGACCATGCGCGTGCTCGTCACCGGTGCTGCCGGGTTCATCGGCTCGCACTTCACCCGCTACTGGCTGCGCGAACACCCCGCTGACGAGGTCATCGCGCTCGACGCGCTGACCTACCGCGGCACCCGCACCAACCTGCCCGCCGACGTGCCGTTCGTGCACGCGGACATCGCTTCCGCCGATGTCGAGGGCGTCGACGTCGTGGTGAACTTCGCGGCCGAGTCGCACAACAGCCTCGCGGTGCTCGATCCCGGCCGTTTCTTCCGCACGAACGTCTTGAGCACACAGGCGTTGCTGGAGTCGTGCCGTCGCGCGGGCGTTCGGCGGTTCCACCACGTGTCGACGTGCGAGGTGTACGGGGATCTCGCCCTGGACGCCACCGAGGCGTTCCACGAGGAGTCGCCGTACCGGCCGCGCACGCCTTACAACGCGTCGAAGGCCGGGGCGGACCACGCCGTGCGTTCCTACTTCGAGACGTTCGACCTGCCGGTGACGATCACCAACTGCGCCAACAACTACGGCCCGAACCAGTTCCCCGAGAACGTCCTGCCGCTGTTCACGACCCGCGCGCTGAACGGGGAGCGACTGCCCGTCTACGCGTCGAGCGGCAACCGCCGCGAGTGGATCCACGTGCTGGACCACTGCCGCGCGATCGACGCGGTGCTGCGCGACGGCGTCGTCGGCCGGACCTACCACGTGGGCACCGGCGTCGAGGCGAGCGTCGACCAGATCGCGGACCTCGTGCTGGACGAGCTCGGGCTTCCGCTGTCGCGCAAGCAGACCGTCGCCGACCGGCCCGGCCACGACCGCCGCTACCTGCTGGACTCCTCGCGGATCGGCCGCGAGCTCGGATGGCGCCCGGAGATCGGCTTCGAGGCCGGCGTCCGGGACACCATCCGCTGGTACGCGGCCAACCGCGCGTGGTGGGAGCCGCTGCTGGAGCTCAGCGCGATCGACGAGAGCGCCTGGGCCGGGCGATCACTCACCCGGTGAGCGAGGCGTACCCCGGCTTGATCAGCTCGTTGATGATCGACAGCCGTTCGTCGAACCCGATGAACGCCGACTTCATGGCGTTGATCGTGAACCACTGCAGGTCCGTCCAGCCGTAGCCGAACGTCTCGGTCAGCGCGGCGAACTCGCTGGAGAGCGAGCAGTCGCTCATCAGGCGGTTGTCGGTGTTGACCGTGACGCGGAACCGCAGCTTGGCGAGCAGGCCGATCGGGTGCTCGGCGAGCGTCGGCGCGGCGCCGGTCTGCAGGTTCGACGTCGGGCACATCTCCAGCGGGATGCGGCGGTCGCGGACGTACGCGGCCAGCCGTCCCAGCTGGACGGTGCCATCGCCGGAGACCTTGATGTCGTCGACGATCCGCACGCCGTGGCCGAGCCGTTCGGCGCCGCAGTGCTGGATCGCCTCCCAGATGGACGGCAGGCCGAACGCCTCACCGGCGTGGATGGTGAAGTGCGCGTTCTGCTGGCGCAGGTACTCGAACGTGTCGAGGCCCCTGGTGGGAGGGAACCCGGCCTCGGGGCCCGCGATGTCGAAGCCGACGACGCCGAGGTCGCGGTAGCGGACGGCGAGCTCGGCGACGCGCAGCCAGCCCTCGTTCTGGCGCATCGCGCACAGCAGGGTGCCGACGCGGATCTTGCGGCCGGTCTCGGCGACACGGGCGGAGCCGAGGCGGAAGCCCTCCTGGACTGCCTCGACGACCTGCTCCAGCGACAGGCCCTTCCCGGTGTTCAGCTCCGGGGCGTAGCGGATCTCGGCGTAGACGATGCCGTCCGCGGCCAGGTCCTCCACGGCCTCGGCGGCGACGCGGACGAGAGACGCCTCGTCCTGCATGACACCGCACGTGTGGGCAAAACCTTCGAGGTAGCGCACGAGAGAGCCGGAGTTGGCGTTGTCGCGGAACCAGCCGCCGAGGACGCCCGCGTCTGTGGTGGGCAGGCCCTGGTAGCCGGAGGCATCGGCGAGTTCGATCACCGTCTGCGGGCGGAGGCCACCGTCGAGGTGGTCGTGCAGCAGCACCTTCGGCGCGCTGCGGATGGACTCCAAGGTAAGCGGCGTGGACATTGCTACACGTTACTCCAGGCGACACGCCGCTCCGGCGTTCGCCAGATTGATCTTGCTACCGATATGATCGTTTGTCGGTACAACGTCGTTGCAGATCCGTGATCAGCAACTTTCTGCAACCATTGCGAGGCTTGAGTCACCCCAAGGTAGGAACATCAACGGACGTTACTGCCTGCTTCCGGGCGGTAACTTGGCGTTGAGAGTAGTCGGGTAGCCTGATCGGGTTAGTTGCCCATCCGTACCCGGCCGTTTTCTGGCGGGGGTGGTACAGCGACGTCCCGTGACGCGGATAGGCTCCCGTGGTCTCCCCCTCCCCTGGACGAAGGCACTCAGCCGTGACAGAGAACAACAACTCCACGATGTCCTTCGATCGGATGCGCAACATGCTCACGCGCGCCGCGGAGATCCGTGAGAGCGAGCAGCAGCAGATCTTCGACGCGCTGGACGAGATCCACGCCCGGATGTCGCCTCTGGAGTCGCTGGGTTCGGTTCGCAAGCGCCTGTCGGAGCTGCCGGACCGCACCGAGGTCAGCGTTCTCGCTGAGCGCCTGGACGAGGCCCTCGCCAAGCTGGAGGCCCAGGACAACGCCGTCGCCGACATCGGTCGCGCGGTCGACGCCCTGGTGGACAAGCTCGCCAAGCCCTTCGCCCAGCTGGACGGCCGCCTCGACGGCGTCGCCGGTCGCTTCGAGGGTGTCGCCGGCCGCATGGACGGCCTGGAGGACAAGCTCTCCAGCATCCACAAGCGCATCGACGACCTCGACGGCCACCTGGACAAGCAGGACGGCAAGGTCGACGCGATCCCGGCCGCCGTCACGAACCCGCTGCGCGAGCGCATCGAGGCCCTCGAAGCCGCGCTGCGCGGCCGTCTCGACGAGGTCGACGAGGGCGTGCACGAGCACCTCGACGGCACCCGCGAGGCCCTGCAGAAGATCCTCGCCGAGTCCTTCTCGAGCGTGCACGGCCGCGCCGACGAGCAGCGCGACGCCCTCGTCGCCGCCCGCACCGAGCTGGTCACCGCCATCGCCGAAAGCCGCGGGGAGCTGGCCGGAGCGATCGCAGACAGCCGCGACAAGCTCACGTCCACCGTCACCGGCAACCACGACAAGCTGGCCGCGTCGCTGGCCGAGACCCGTACCGAGCTGTCCGGCGCCGTGGCGGAGACCCGCGGCGAACTGGCCGGCGTCGTGGCGGAGACCCGCGACTCCCTCGCCGGAACGCTGGCCGAGACGCGCGACTCGCTCGCCGGCTCGCTCGCCGAGACCCGCACCGAGCTCGCGACGGCCGTCGCCGACACCCGCGAGGTCGTGGGCGGCAAGCTCGACGAGGCCCGCACCGCCCTGTACGCGGCGATCGAGCAGTCCCGCGACCAGGTCGACTCGGCCGACCGCCTGGAGGCCCTCGCCGGCCGCCTGGAGCAGGTCACCTCGAAGCTCGACACCATGACGGACCGCCTCGACAAGGTCGAGGACGGCTTCGCCGCCCGCATCTCCGAGCTCGGCGGCTCCGTCGACGCGAGCCTGTCCAAGGTCGCCGAGACCGTCGGCGCCCGCCCGGACACCGACGCGCTGCAGTCCCTGGTCCGCAGGTCGAACCAGGAGTCGGAACTGCGCATCGGCGGCCAGCTGGACGAGGCCATGGCCACCTTCGCCGAGCTCATCCTCGGCGGCGGCTCGCCCACCCCGCCCCCGCCGCCCACCGCCCTGCCGCGCCCGCAGCGCCGCACCCGCAAGAACGGTGGCCCCAAGCCGGCGAACGGCGGCAAGGACATGGACGACGACGACCTGGCGGCCGAAGGCGCCTGATCGTCAGACCACTGCGAACGGCCCCGGAGCAACGTCGCTCCGGGGCCGTTCCGCGTTCGCGGCCTGGTCGTGCCGCGCTTGACCAGCTCGTCGTGTGTTGAGCGACGCATGGTCGAGCACGGGCGGCTGTGGGTGAGTTCGATCGGCTCGCCGGTCATCCGCCCCGAAGCGTGGCGCGCGATGGCCGCGCCGTTGAACCAGTCACCGACGGCAGACGTGACCATGAGGAGAGCGCTCACACGACCGTCGTTATGCTCGCCGGAATCTGGGGGCGTCCAGGAGGGATGGTCCGTGCAGCAACAGCGACTCGTCGCCAACCGCTACGTACTGCTCGCCGAGCTCGGCAGAGGTGCGATGGGTGTCGTGTGGCGTGCCCAGGACCAGGTGCTCGGACGCGCGGTCGCGCTCAAGGAGCTGCACCCGCCGCAGGGCATCGCCGCCGAGGAACGCAACGTGCTCGAAGAGCGCATGCTCCGCGAGGCGCGCACGGCGGGCCGGTTGAACCATCCTGCCGTCGTCACGGTCTACGACATCGTCCGCGAGAACGACCGGACCTACCTCGCGATGGAGCTCGTCGACGCGCTCGACCTGGCCGGCATCGTGCAGAAGCACGGGCCGCGCGACTCGACCTGGATGGCGGGTGTCGCGCTGCAGGTGCTCGGTGCGCTGGAGGCCGCGCACTCGGCGGGCATCGTGCACCGGGACGTCAAGCCCAGCAACATCATGGTGCGTCCGGACGGGGGCGTGAAGCTCACGGACTTCGGCATCGCGCAGGCGATGGACGACCCGCGGCTCACGCACAACGGCGGCATCGTCGGCTCACCCGCGTACATGTCGCCGGACCGGCTCAGCGGCTGGGAGGCCTCACCGGCGTCGGACCTGTGGGCACTCGGCGTCACGATGGCGCACGCCGTTGAGGGCGTCAGCCCGTTCGAACGCACGTCCACCGCGTCGACGTTGCACGCGGTCATGAACGAGCCGCCGGTGCTGCGGCAGGCCTCGCCCGCGCTGGCCGACGTGATCCGCGGCTTCCTGACGGTCGACCCGAACAGGCGCCTGACCGCACCGCAGGCTCGTCACATGCTGACGGCGATCGTCCAGGGCGCCCCGGCGGTTCCGTTGCCGCAGAACAAGAAGGGCACCGCTGTCAAGGTCGCCGCCGTGGTCGTGGGCGTCGCGGTGCTCGCGGGCGTCGCGTTCGCCGGGTACCAGGTCTTCAAGCCCAAAGACTCCAACGCGGGCCAGAACACCGGCACCAGCCAGACCACGGAGAACTCCACCGAGTGGACCGAAGCTGCGGCGTTGCCGGTGGGCGCACCGCTGCCGTCACGACGCGTCGCCACCTTCGGGCGCGGCGGTGACGTGCCCGAGTGGAACCTCTCCGGCACGCAGTGCGCCAAGGACTTCCTGACGCAGGGGTCGCCGGTGCGGACGAACGTGCCGTGCGACGGGCCGCACGGCATCCAGCTCTTCTCGGCCGCGACACCGCTGTGGGACAAGCCGAAGGACGTCGCCTACCCCGGCACGAAGTGGCTCGCCGACTTCACCAAGAACTACTGCACCGAGCAGTTCAGGGCCATCGAGCCGAACATCAAGGAGCCCATCGGCTTCACCGGACTCGTCCCCACCCAGAAGGAGTGGGAGGCCTACAAGGACGCCACGACGCCGGGCCGCCAGGAGGTCCTGTGCGTGCTGTGGAAGCAGGACAGGTCACCCCTGGCGGGCTCGCTCGTCGGCTAGGTCTCAGCCGCGGATGGTGTCGATGACCAGCGGCGGGCGCTCCGGCGCGGCATCCCGGACCTCGTAAGCGCCTTCCAGCGCCTGCAGGGCTCCGCCGACCGCGTCCGGGGTGTCGGTGTAGAGCTCCAGCAACGGCTGTCCGGCCTCGACGGCGTCCCCCGGCTTGGCCAGGCAGAGCACGCCGGCACCGAACTGCACCGGGTCCTCCTTGCGGGCACGACCGGCACCGAGCCGCCACGCCGCCACCCCGACGCCGTAAGCGTCCAAAGTGGACAGCACACCGGTGGCAGGTGCCGTCACCACGTGCTTGTGCGAGGCGACGGGCAGGCCGGCATCCGGATCGCCGCCCTGGGCCCGGATCATCCGCGCCCACACCTCGTAAGCCTCACCGGAGGCCAGCACGGCGGCCGGATCGGCCGAGATCCCGGCCAGCGACAGCATTTCCGAAGCCAGCGCCACCGTCAGCTCGACGACGTCGGCAGGTCCGCCGCCGCGCAGCACGTCGACGGACTCGGCCACCTCGACCGCGTTGCCGACAGCGCGTCCCAGAGGCACGGACATGTCGGTCAGCAGGGCCGAGATCCGCACGCCGTGCTCGACGCCGATGGCCACCAGGGCTTCGGCGAGAGCACGCGCCGAGGTCAGGTCCTTCATGAACGCGCCGGAGCCGACCTTCACGTCGAGCACCAGTGACTCGGCGCCCTCGGCGATCTTCTTCGACATGATCGAGGACGCGATCAGCGGAATCGCCTCGACGGTCCCGGTGACGTCCCGCAACGCGTAGAGCTTGCGGTCGGCCGGAGCAAGTCCTTCGGTGGCGGCGCACACCACGGCACCGACCGAGGAGAGCTGCGAAAGGATCTCCGAAGTGGACAGTGCCGCGCGCCACCCCGGGATCGACTCCAGCTTGTCCAGGGTGCCGCCGGTGTGGCCGAGACCGCGACCGGACAGCTGCGGCACGGCAGCGCCACACGCGGCGACGAGAGGTGCCAGCGGCAGTGTGATCTTGTCGCCGACACCGCCCGTCGAGTGCTTGTCCACCGTCGGCCGGTCGACGTGCAACGCGAGCCGCTCGCCGGACGAGATCATCGCCTGCGTCCAGCGCGCGGTCTCCGCCGCCGTCATGCCGTTGAAGAAGATCGCCATGGCCAGCGCGGACATCTGCTCGTCCGCGACGGCACCGCGCGTGTACGCGTCGATGACCCAGTCGATCTGCGCGTCCGTCAGCACCGCGCCGTCGCGCTTGGCGCGGATGACGTCCACCGCCGAGAAGCTCATGGCAGGTCCTCCGGCCCGAACGCGTCCGGCAGCACCGACGACATCGGCAGCACGCCGGAAGGCGTGTCCACCAGGCAGTCGCGGCCACCCAGCTCGTAGAGCACCTGACGGCACCGGCCGCACGGCATCAGCAGTTCACCGGCACCGGAACGGCAGGCCACCGCGACGAACCGGCCGCCGCCCGTGAGCTGCAGCTGACCGGCCATCGCGCACTCGGCGCACAGACCGACGCCGTACGAGGCGTTCTCGACGTTGCAGCCCGTCACGATGCGGCCGTCGTCGCACAACGCCGCGGAACCGACCTGCAGCCCCGAGTACGGGCAGTGGGCGAACGACGCCGCTTCCACCGCCCGTGCCCGCAGCAGGTCCCAGTCGACCTCAGCCACGGCGGTACACCAGACCGTCGGCGGCCGGCATCCGCAACCGTTGTGATGCCACGGCCAGCACGGCCAGCGTCACCATGTGCGGCGCGTAGGACACGAACTCGCTGGGGATCTCGTCGAGGCTGATGTACAGCAGGTACATCAGCACGGCCACGACGATGGCCGCCGCCGCGGAGAACCACTTGCGGCGGATGAGCTGCCACACCACGATCACGCCGAGCAGCAGCACCACGCCGTAAACCAGCGCCAGCACCGTCTCGCCGCCCGAACGCAGCTGCAGGCCGTCGGCGTAGCCGAACAGCGCCGCACCGCCCAGCAGGCCACCGGGCCGCCAGTTGCCGAAGATCATCGCGGCGAGGCCGATGTAGCCGCGGCCGCCGGTCTGGCCCTCCAGGTAGGACAGCTGACCGGGGTTGAGCACCAGCGCGGCGCCACCCAGGCCGGCGAGACCACCGGAGACGATCACGGCGACGTACTTGTGGAAGTACACCTTGACGCCCAGCGAGTCCGCCGCGTGCGGGTTCTCGCCGACCGAGCGCAGGCGCAGGCCGAAGCGGGTGCGCCAGAGCAGGTAGTACGACAGCGGCAGCAGCAGGATCGCGATCATCGTCAGCGGCGAGACGCCGGTGACGAGGCCGCGCAGGATGCCGGCGACGTCCGAGATGAACAGGCGCTGCCCGGCTTCGAGCTCGCCGAGCCAGTCACCGAGGCCCGCCGCCGAGAACGTGTCGAACGACTGGACCGGCGGCGACTGCCGCGGGTTGCTCGACAGCGGCAGGAAGATCAGCGTCGACAGGTACTTCGTCAGACCGGCGCCGAGCAGGTTGATCGCCACACCGGAGACGATGTGGTTCACGCCGAACGTGACCGTGGCGATCGCGTGCAGCAGGCCGCCCAGCGAACCGAACACGACGGCCGCGACGAGAGCGGCCCACGGACCCCACTGGTAGCCGGCCCACGCCGCACCCCAGGTGCCCATGATCATCATGCCTTCGAGGCCGATGTTGACCACGCCGGCGCGTTCCGCCCACAGACCGCCGAGACCGGCGAGCAGGATCGGCAGCGCGAGCCGGACCGCCGTCTGGGTCGTGCCCGACGACGTCAGCTGCGGGAAGTTCGTCTGGTACGAGGTGATCGAGAGCAACGCGATCGCACCCGCCACACCGAGCATGGCCACGGCCCAGCCGGGCACCTTGCGCTTGCGAGGCGCCGCCGGGATGTGCGGCTTCTCCTCCAACGTCGTGATCACGCCGCACCTCCGACAGTTCCGAGCTCACGGCCGACGCGACGCTGCTCCGAGGCGAGCTCGAACCGGCGCACCACCTCGTAGGCGACGACGACCGACAGGACGATCGAGCCCTGCATGATGGTGACGATCTCCCTGGGCACACCGACGTTGTCGAGCGCGAGACCCGACTTGTCGAGGAACGCCCAGAGCAGCGCGCCGAACGCGATGCCACCGGGGTGGTTGCGGCCGAGCAGCGCGATCGCGATGCCCGAGAAGCCGATGCCGGCGCTGAAGTTCAGGCTGAACGTGTGGTCGCGGCCGAGCAGTTCCGGCAGCGAGATCAGGCCAGCGATGGCGCCCGAGAGCAGCATCGAGACCAGGATCATCTTCTTGGCGTTGACGCCACCGGCCGACGCGGCGGTCGAGGACTCGCCGGACGCGCGCAGCTCGAAGCCGAACCGGGTCTTGTTCATCATCACCCAGTAGCCGATGCCCAGGGCGATGGCCACGAAGATGAAGCCGAACATCGTGCCGCTGCCACCGAACGAGATGCCGGGCATCCAGCCGCTCTCCGGGATCTCCGCGGTGCGGATGTTGTTGCCCCGCAGCTCACCGAAGACGTCGCGGCGGATCAGGTAGGCGGACAGGCCGATGGCCAGGCCGTTCATCATGATCGTCGAGATGACCTCGTTGACGCCGCGCGTCACCTTGAGGATCGCGGGGATCGCGGCCCAGGCGGCACCGGCGATCGCGGCCACGACGATGATCACCATCGTGTGGATGCCGGTGGGCAGCGCGATCGAGCCGCCGACGATCGCGGCGATGACGGCCGCGACGCGGTACTGGCCCTCGACACCGATGTTGAACAGGTTCATCTGGAACCCGATCGCCACCGCGAGCGCCGCGATGTAGTAGATGCCCGTCGAGTTGACGATGTCGACGAGCGTCGTGCCCTTGCCGACCTGCGTCACCATCGCACCGAACGCGTCGAGCGGGTTCGCGCCGGAGATGATGAGCGCCACGCCGCACAACAGCAGTGAGAAGACGATCGCCAACGCGGGCGGCAGGAGTTTGCCGCGCAGGTGTCCCATCAGTTCGCGCCTTCCTCGACGACAGCGGTCTCCTGGACCGCTGCGCTCGTGCTGCCCGCACCCGTCATCGCGCTGCCGAGGTCCTCGGGCGTGACGGTGTTCGGGTCCGCGTCGGCCACCAGGCGTCCGCGGAACATGACCTTGATCGTGTCCGACAGGCCGATCAGCTCGTCCAGGTCGGCGGAGATCAGCAGCACGGCGAGACCGGCGGCGCGGGCGCGCTTGATCTCGTCCCAGATCAACGCCTGCGCGCCGACGTCCACACCCCGGGTCGGGTGCGACGCGATCAGCAGCACCGGGTCGCCGGACAGTTCCCGCCCGACGACGAGCTTCTGCTGGTTGCCACCCGAAAGGGCGGCCGCGGGCACGTCGATGCCGGGCGTGCGGACGTCGAAGTCCGCGACGATCCGCTCGGTGTCCTTCTTGGCGCCTTCGGTGTCGAGCCAGATGCCCTTGGCGGTCGGCTGACGGGTCTGGTAGCCGAGGATCCGGTTGTACCAGAGGGGTTGCGTGAGCAGCAGGCCGTGGCGGTGGCGGTCCTCCGGCACGTAGCCGATGCCCGCCTCGCGCCGGGCCAGCGTCCCGAGCTTGGTGAGGTCCTTGTCCTGCAACGTGATCGTGCCGCCGCCGGCCTTGCGCATGCCCATGATCGTCTCGACGAGCTCGGTCTGGCCGTTGCCCTCGACACCCGCGATGCCGACGACCTCGCCGGAGCGGACCACCATGTCGATGTCGTCCAGGATCGGCCGCGAGCCGTCCGGCGTCATCAGCCTGAGGCCCTTGACGTCCAGCACGACCGTGTCGGTGACGGTGGACTCGCGGGTCTCCGGGCTCGGGAGCTCGCTGCCGACCATCATCTCGGCGAGCTGCCGGGAGCTGACGGTCTTCGGGTCCGCGCTGCCCACGGTCGTGCCGCGGCGGATCACCGTGACGGAGTCCGCGATCGCGCGGACCTCGTCGAGCTTGTGCGAGATGAACAGGAACGTGTAGCCCTGCTCCTGCATGCCGCGGACGGTGTCGAAGAGCTCGTTGACCTCCTGCGGCACGAGCACGGCGGTGGGCTCGTCCAGGATGATCACCTTGGCGCCGCGGTAGAGCACCTTGAGGATCTCGACGCGCTGCCGGTCCGCGACGCCGAGCTGCTCGACCAGAACGCCGGGGTCGACGTTGAGCCCGGTCCTGCCGGAGAGCTCGATGATGCGCGCGCGGGCCTTCTTGCCGATGCCGTGCAGGGCCTCGGCACCCAGGACCACGTTCTCCTGGACGGTGAGGTTGTCGGCCAGCATGAAGTGCTGGTGCACCATGCCGATGCCGGCCTTGATGGCGTCGGACGGCGTGCGGAAGCGCACCTGCTCGCCGTTCACCTCGATGGTGCCCTCGTCCGGCGGCTGCATGCCGTAGAGGATCTTCATCAGGGTGGACTTGCCCGCGCCGTTCTCACCGCACAGGGCGTGTACCTCGCCACGGCGGACGGTCAGGTGGACGTCGCTGTTGGCGACCACACCTGGGAATCGCTTGGTGATGCCTGTGAGCACCACCGCGGGGTGTTCGTCCGTCCCAACGGACGTGGAACTGCTCATCGTCGAGTGCTCCTCCTACCACGCACCAGGCCCTGTGAGGGCGAAATCCTCACAGGGCCCGGTGTGCGTGCGGCTTTCGGACTACGGCTTGTCCGCGACCTTGATCTTGCCCTCGATGATCTGGGCCTTGTAGCCCTCGAGGATTCCCTGCAGCTTCGCGTCGATCTTGCCACCCGACGTGGAGTAGCCGACACCGTTCACCTTCAGGTCGAAGACCTTCGGCAGCGAGGCGAGGTCGTTCTTGGCGACGGCCTTGACGAAGTCGTAGACCGCGACGTCGACGCGCTTGAGCATCGACGACACGATGACGTCCTTGGTGTCGGCGACGGTCGCCTGGTTGTACTGGTCGGAGTCGACGCCGATGGCCAGCACGCCGGCCTGCTTGGCGGCCGAGAAGATGCCCTTACCGGAGGCACCGGCGGCCTGGTAGATGACGTCGGCGCCCTTGTCGATCTGGCCCTTCGCGGCTTCCTGGCCCTTCGGGGCGTCCTGGAAGCCCGTGAAGTCACCGGCCGGCGTGATGTACTTCTTCTCGAGCTGGATCTTCGGCGCGGCGGCCTTGGCACCCTGGAAGTAGCCGGCCTCGAACTTCTGGATCAGCGGGATCTCGACGCCGCCGACGAAGCCCACGTGGCACTTCTTGCTCTGGTACGCGGCGATGACGCCGGCCAGGAAGGAGCCCTCCTGCTCGGCGAACAGCAGCGGCGTGACGTTGGCGGCACCCTCGACGGCCGAGTCGACCAGGCCGAACTTGACGTTCGGGAACTCCGCGGCGACGAGCTTCATCGACTCGGCGTAGGCGAAGCCGACACCGATGATCGGGTTGAAGCCCTCGGAGGCCAGCTGGCGCAGACGGGTCTGCTTGGCGGCCTCGTCCTCGTTCGGAGCGGCGGAGAGCTCGCGCGTGTTCTCCTTCTTCACGCCCATGTCCGCGATGGCCTTGTCCATACCGGCGGCGGCGGAGTCGTTGAACGACGCATCGCCACGGCCACCGATGTCGTAGGCAAGACCGATCTTCAGCGCACTCGCGTCCACCTTGTCACCGTTGGCGGCGCTGGTGTTCGAGGTAGCAGGCGCGGTCGGGGCCTCGGCGAACTCGCAGGCGGCACCAGTACCGGTACCCGCGTTGTTGCTCCCGCCACCCGAGTCCTTCGCGCAGGCGGCCATAGTCATCACGCTGGTCAACGCGATCGCGGCGACCGCGACACCACGCATACGACGACGCACGGCTCGTCTCCTCCCTGAGGTTCCTCCCCAACGACGTTGTTGGGTCCTAGACGCGGCACCGTACCTCTTAGTAACCAACCCCGTTGCCGCCAGCACCTACAAAGACCCCTATCGGTTACGCATTCGACGCTTTGGCCGCACGAGTGGTGATCAATCGTGTTCAAGGCGTTGCTAAAAGTCGCCTTCGACCGCTTCGCCACCTCGATCTTCCCCCGAACGGCCCAGTCCCGCTCGCCAAGTCCGCCCCGCCGTCCTTTCCGGCACGCGGGGCCCTCCCGTACCGACATGCAGTACGAAGGCGCCCCGCGTGACTCCGAATGTGGCGTGGACCGCATTTCGGGATCGATTAAGACCGCTTGGCCGATCGACAGCGTGTCTCATCGATCACAGAGCGGGTGCGCCTGCTGGGTTGGTTCCAACGTGCGGGACTAGGATTTTCCGGTCATGGTCGGGAAGAACTGTTGCCGACCCACCACCACTGACGTTGGAGGTCGCGGCGCATGACCAGCGCAGGCGCACCCGAGCGGTCGGGCACCACCCGAGGGGGTGGGACGCTCTACCGCGGTGATCTGGGCATGTGGTCCTGGGTCGCCCATCGGATCACCGGTGTCCTCACGTTCTTCTTCCTCTTCACCCACGTGCTCGACACCGCCCTCGTGCGGGTGTCCCCGAACGCGTACGACGCGGTGATCGAGACCTACAAGAACCCGATCGTCAACCTCTTCGAGGTCGGTCTGGTCGGCGCGGTTCTCTACCACGCGCTCAACGGCATCCGGGTCATGCTCGTGGACTTCTGGGAGAAGGGCGCCAAGTACCAGCGCGCCATGCTCTGGGCCGTGCTCGGCGTGTGGATCGCCGTGATGATCCCCGGCGCCTACTTCATGCTGGTGCGCACGATCTCCGAGCTGGTTGGGGGCCACTGACCATGTCGCTCGCACTCGACAAGCCCCGCTCGCCGCGCCGCCCCGCGGCCCGCCGCAGCAACGGCGAGCTCTACAGCTGGCTGTTCATGCGCCTGTCCGGGCTGCTGCTCGTGATCCTGGTGCTGGGCCACCTGTTCATCATGAACATCCTCGACGGCGGCATCCACCGCATCAACTTCGGCTTCGTGGCCGGCCGGTGGGCATCGCCGTTCTGGCAGTTCTGGGACCTCGCGATGCTCTGGCTCGCGCAGATCCACGGTGGCAACGGCGTCCGGACGATCATCAACGACTACGCCCGCAAGGACGCCACCCGGTTCTGGTTGAAGATGCTGCTCTACGTGTCGATGGTCCTGATCATCTCGCTCGGCACGTTCGTGATCTTCACCTTCGACCCGAACATCTCGAACTGACCCGCGCGGGGAGCCCACCACAATGCAGTTCCACAAGTACGACGTAGTCATCATCGGCGCTGGTGGTGCCGGAATGCGCGCGGCGATCGAGTCCGGCCAGCGCGCCCGCACCGCGGTGCTCACCAAGCTCTACCCCACGCGTTCGCACACCGGCGCGGCCCAGGGCGGCATGTGCGCCGCCCTGGCCAACGTCGAGGAGGACAACTGGGAGTGGCACACCTTCGACACGATCAAGGGCGGCGACTACCTGGTCGACCAGGACGCCGCCGAGATCATGGCGAAGGAGGCGATCGACGCCGTTCTCGACCTCGAGAAGATGGGCCTGCCGTTCAACCGCACGCCCGAGGGCAAGATCGACCAGCGCCGGTTCGGCGGCCACACGCGCAACCACGGTGAAGCCGCCGTGCGCCGCGCCTGCTACGCCGCGGACCGCACCGGCCACATGATCCTGCAGACGCTCTACCAGAACTGCGTCAAGCACGGCATCGAGTTCTTCAACGAGTTCTACGTGCTCGACATCTGCCTGACCGAGACGGAGAACGGCCCGGTCTGCACCGGCGCCGTCGCCTACGAGCTCGCGACCGGCGAGATCCACGTCTTCCAGGCCAAGTCCGTCGTGTTCGCGACCGGTGGTTTCGGCAAGGTCTTCAAGACCACGTCGAACGCCCACACGCTGACCGGCGACGGCATGGGCATCGTCTTCCGCAAGGGCCTGCCCCTGGAGGACATGGAGTTCTACCAGTTCCACCCGACCGGCCTCGCCGGTCTCGGCATCCTGCTGACCGAGGGTGCGCGAGGCGAGGGCGCGATCCTGCGCAACGCCTCGGGTGAGCGGTTCATGGAGCGCTACGCCCCGACCATCAAGGACCTGGCGCCGCGCGACATCGTGGCCCGTTCGATGGCCCTCGAGGTGCTCGAAGGCCGCGGTGCCGGCCCGAACAAGGACTACGTGCTGCTCGACTGCACGCACCTCGGTGCCGAGGTGCTGGAGACGAAGCTGCCGGACATCACCGAGTTCGCCCGCACCTACCTCGCGGTCGACCCGGTCGTCGAGCCCGTCCCGGTGTACCCGACCGCGCACTACGCGATGGGTGGCATCCCGACGAACATCCACGGCGAAGTGCTGCGGGACAACGACAACGTCGTTCCCGGCCTGTACGCCGCGGGTGAGTGCGCCTGCGTCTCCGTGCACGGCGCGAACCGCCTCGGCACGAACTCGCTGCTGGACATCAACGTCTTCGGCCGCCGCGCGGGCATCGCCGCCGCGGAGTACGCGCTGTCGCGCGAGTCGCACGTCGACCTGCCGGAGAACCCGGCGGCCGCCGTCGAGGCCCAGGTCGCGCTGGCGTTGTCGGAGCACGGCCAGGAGCGCGTGGCGGACATCCGCACCGAGCTGCAGGCCACCATGGACGCCAACGCGTCCGTGTACCGCACCGAGGACACGCTGAAGACGGCGCTGCACGACGTGCAGGCCCTCAAGGAGCGCTACGCCCACATCTCCGTCCAGGACAAGGGCAAGCGCTTCAACACCGACCTGCTGGAGGCCGTCGAGCTCGGCTTCCTGCTGGAGCTGGCCGAGGTCCTCGTGCACGGTGCGCTCGCGCGCAAGGAGTCCCGCGGCGGTCACGCCCGCGAGGACTACCCGAACCGCGACGACACGAACTTCATGCGCCACAGCATGTTCTACAAGCAGGGCGACGGTCTCTCGGCCGACATCCGCATGGACTACAAGCCCGTGACCTTTACCCGGTACAAGCCGATGGAGCGCAAGTACTGATGACCGCCACCGCTGAAACCACTGCAGGCTCGCGCGGCTCCCAGCCGCCCGTTCCGGACGGCGCTGTCACGGTCACCGTCAAGATCCGCCGGTTCAACCCGGAGATCGACGACGAGCCGCGCTGGGACGCCTTCGACATCCCGGCGCTCCCGTCGGACCGCGTGCTCAACCTGCTGCACCACATCAAGTGGTACGTCGACGGCACGCTGACCTTCCGGCGTTCCTGCGCACACGGCATCTGCGGCTCGGACGCCATGCGCATCAACGGCGTGAACCGCCTGGCGTGCAAGGTGCTGCTGAAGGACCTGCTCGAAAAGGGCGACAAGCACACCACGATCACCATCGAGCCCATCAAGGGCCTGCCGGTGCACAAGGACCTGCTGGTCGACATGGAGCCCTTCTTCGAGGCGTTCCGCGCGGTCAAGCCGTACCTCGTGACCTACGGCAACGAGCCGACGCGCGAGCGCATCCAGTCCGCCGCCGACCGCGAACGGTTCGACGACACGACGAAGTGCATCCTGTGCGCCTGCTGCACCACCTCCTGCCCGGTCTACTGGACCGAGGGCTCGTACTTCGGCCCGGCGGCGATCGTGAACGCGCACCGGTTCATCTTCGACTCGCGTGACGAGGGCGCTGAGGAGCGGCTCGACATCCTCAACGACATCGACGGCGTGTGGCGGTGCCGGACCACCTTCAACTGCACCGACGCTTGTCCTCGCGGCATTCAGGTGACCAAGGCGATCCAGGAAGTCAAGCGGGCGCTGCTGTTCAAGCGCGTCTGAGGTTTTTGAGGTTGAGGCGCCGCGTTCCCGTTGGGGGCGCGGCGTTTCGTCGTTTCCGGGGTGGTCGGTTCAGCGTGCGCGGGTCCAATCGGCTTGCTTGCGTTCGTCGCGTTCCAGCGGGGTGGGTCGCGCACCGCTCCCCAGAGCGTTGAAGTTCAGACGGCTCGCCTCGCATCGCCACGCCAGGACTCGTACGTGGTCACCTTCGGAGGGTGGGCGCCTGGTGGCACCGCGCGGGTCTGGTTGCGGTGGCTGGCGCCGGTTCCAGCGGAGGGGTCGCCTGCCTTGCTGGCCGTCGCCTTGCGAGGGTGGTTGTTCAGGTCACCTCCACGACGTGCACCGGTGGGCGTGGTCTGGCGGCGGCCGCTCGACGTGCTGCTTTGAGTTCGCGCTCCACCGCGTCGGGGTGGTCTCGCAGGCGGGTCGGCAGGGTCTGCACCACGAGGATTCCCGCTGCCGCGTAGCGGCTGTTGCGGGCGAGGGTGCGTTCGTAGTCGCGCGGGCCGTAGTGGAACGCGCGGGAGTCGATCTCCCAGGCCAGGCCCACGTCGTCGTACCAGGCGTCGGGTCTGGCGATGATGATGCCGTCGGGGCCGGCGATCGTGGTGTTCCAGTGCGGTGTGGTGAGGCGGATATTGCGGGAGAGGCGGTGGGCGTCTCGTTCCGCCACCGATTCCGCACGGCCGAGGTCTTTGAGGACTGTTCTGACGAGCTTCGTGCCGAAGCGGTTGGTGCGGGCCTCGGCCTGGAGGTCTGCGGGGGTGCAGCGGCCTCGCTGGATGGCGGCGGCGATCAGGGCGGTGGCCTCGTCTGCGGAGCGCATGAAGCGGCAGGCGTCTACGACGGCTCTGGCCGCGGACACCACCGGGAAGCCGCCCACGTCGGAGCTGGCGGGTACGGGTGAGGTTCGTTCCAGGACTAGCGTGCCGGTGCCTCGTGCCGTGTTTGGCACCAGCAGGTGGATTTCCTGGGCGCGGGCGGGCAGGCCGTGCCGGCGGCAGGCCTCCGCCCCGGTGACCACGGCGCCTGGGCCCGCTCGCAGGAGGGCCGCGGTCAGCTGTTGGTCCGGGGTGGGCGGGCCGTTGTGCAGCAGCACGACACCTGGGTACATGCGCTGCCACGGCCCGCCCGAGGCGCACCTCGGCCACGGGTTCGCGACACCCAGTGACTTCAGGGTGCCGGCACTGATGACGCCGAGATCGCTGCGTTCGCGCAGGTGTTCGATTCGCACGTCATCAGTGTGACGAGGAGCACCGACAGTTTTCGGGCGGTCAGCGCCGGGTGAGTCGCCTGGCGCGGTCGAGCAGCATCAGAGCCGTGCCGCCGACCAGGAGCAGGACGCCGAGCAGCAGCATCCACGTGGTCGAGGCACCGGTGTTGGCCAGGCGGTTGTCCTGGTGGACCACTGGCGTGACCGAGGTGGTGGTCACCGGAGTCGTGATGTGCGGCGTGGTGCTGGTGGTCACCGGAGGAGTCGTCGTACCCGACGTGGTGGTGGTCGTGGCACCGGTCGTCGTCGTGGTCGAGGACGACGGCGTCGACGAGGTCGAACTCGGCGTCGTGTCGGTCGTGGTGGTCGTGGAGTCCGTCGTCGTGGTGGTCGACGGCGAGGTGATCGTGGTCGTGTAGTCCGTCGTCGTGGAGGTCGACGGCGAGGTGGTCGTGGTCGTGGACTCGGTCGTGGTGGTGGTCACCGGTGACGTCGTCGTGGTGGTCGGGGTCGTCGTGCACGGGGTGGTGGTGGTCGTCGGGGTGGTCGTGGACGACGTCGGAGGCTCTTCACCTCTCGGCGACGGCGCACGCCATCCCGGACGTTCCTTCGGGCACCACGCAGCGGCGCACACCTGGCCATCCCCGGAGGCCGAGGCCTCCGGGGCGGCACCGTGCAGTGAGACGACCGTCAACACTGCCCCGGCGGCGAGCACACCGATATAGGCGATACGTGACATGCCACGGATGGTTGCGCGCAGGTACAACACCCGGCGCGAAAAGCACCACCACGTCACCCGGCAGTGCAGGCGACATCGCCCGATCAGGTCCAGAAGACCGCGACGCCCACGTTCAGCACGACCAGCGAAGCGGCCGTCGGCAGCAGCCAGGACGGGGCCTTCGGCTTGTTGACGTTGATCGCCACGACGACGGCGATGGCCACGACGACCAGCAGCTTGACGCCGATCTTGATGTGGTCGTACTTCACCGCGTCGACCAGCGGGTCGATGCCGACCAGCGCGACACCGGTGAGCAGCTGCAAGGCCGCGCCGTGCAGCCAGCCCTTGTTGACCGGCGCGTCCTTGCCGGCCTTGGCCTGCAGAAGGATCATCGCGACCAGCATGCCCATGCCGAGCAGGTGCAGGAACACCAGCAGCAGGCGTACGAACTCCACAGCTTTTCCCTATCGACGTCGAGTGGCCAGAAAACCCCGCACGCCCAGCACGCCGATGACGGTGCCGAACACGAGCGAGGCGATCACGAGCACCAGGTGCACCGTGAAGAAGGCGGTAGGTCCGTCGCTAAACGAACGTGGGTCCTTCCAGATGTTCTTCAGGAACGTGGGCCAGATCACCCACGACCACACTCCGAAAGCCACCAGGAAGAGTGACATCGGGCGCGAGAGCTTCACGTTCACCAGTATCAGACGTGGTGCGTGCAAGCGGCTAAACGGGGGTGGATAGCCTGAACGTGTGCCCTTCCCAAAACGGCTCATCGTCGCCCTGGTCCTAGCAACGGCCACAGCCGCGTTCGCCGCACCGACCGGCACCGCACAACAGGCCGTCGGCTCGGCACAGTGTGCGAACCGCGAGACCCCGCCGCCACCGGTGGACACGTCCGAGCAGCCGGCGCCGGGCCAGAAGGCCCCGACGCCGCTCGAGGTGCCGGACAAGCCCGTCGGCGGTGACCGGCTCGGCGAGTGCGGCCTGATCCTGCCGCCGAACTCGGCGCAACCGCCCAGCGGCATCACCGCGGCCTCGTGGCTGCTCGCGGACATGGACAGCGGCGCCGTCATCGCCGCGTACGACCCGCACGGCCGTCAGCGCCCCGCCAGCGTCATCAAGGTGCTGCTCGCGATGGTCGTCGCCAAGGAACTGCGTGGCGACCTCGTCGTCACCGCCAGCGCCGAGGACACCAAGCAGGAGTGCACCTGCGTCGGCCTGAAGGACGGCGGCCAGTACACCGTCCGCCAGCTGCTGCACGGCCTGCTGCTCACCTCGGGCAACGACGTGGCGCACACGCTGGCCCGTCAGCTCGGCGGCGTGCCGAACGCCCTGCGCAAGATGAACGCGATGGCCAAGGAGCTCGGCGCCCTCGACACCCGCGCCGTGACCCCGTCCGGCCTCGACGCCCCCGGCACCAGCACCTCGGCCTACGACGTCGGCCTGATCTTCCGCGGCGCGATGAAGTACGACGAGTTCGCGCAGGCCATCAAGCTGCAGCAGTCGCAGTTCCCAGGCCGCAACGGCGGCACGATCATGCTGCAGAACGACAACCGCCTGCTGCAGAACTACCAGGGCGCGCTAGGCGGCAAGACCGGCTTCACCGACGACTCGCAGCACACCTACGTGGGCGCCGCGGAACGCAACGGCCGCCGCCTCGTCGTCGTGCTGCTGCGCGGCCAGCAGACGCCCACGCGCATCGACGCCCAGGCCGCAAAGCTGCTCGACTACGGCTTCGCCATGGGCCCCGGCGGCGTGGGCAAGCTCGTCGACGGCGCCCCGCAGCCGAAGCAGAACGTGGTTCCCACGCAGAGCACCGACACCCAGGACGACGCAGCCGCCGTCGACTCGCGCACGGGCCGCCCCACGCCCACCGCGTTCGGCACCGTCGGCCTCCCGATCACGGCCGCGGCGGGCATCGGCCTGCTGGCCGGTCTCGTGCTCTTCATCCGCAGCAAGCGCGCCAAGGCGGCCAGGGCCCGCCGGCAGGCCGCGCAGGCGGCACAGGGCGTCTGAGGCACCAAGGACGACGGCCCCAGCGCACCCCGCGCTGGGGCCGTTCTCGTTTTGTGCGCCGGGTGCGCGCGTAGCTCTCAGGGGCGCCGTGCGGCAGGCACGGCTCGTGGCGGCTGGCTTGCGCGTGTGGCGCGCTACGGCTGTTTCCACATTGGGGACCGTGGGCACGTGACCTCTCGGTCTCCGCGCGCCAGGCAGGCACCGCACGGAGACGCGCACGCGCCGTGCGGCGTCACAGCCGTGTGGCGTCACAGCCGTGCGGCCTCGGGGCTGTGCGGTGCGGGGCTGTGCGGGGCGATGCGGGGCTGTGCGGTGCGGGGCTGTGCGGTGCGGGGCTGTGCGGTGCGGGGCTGTGCGGGCGGGCTGTTCGGGGCAGGGCCGTGCGGGGGCCGGGCCGTGCGGGGGCAGGGCCGTGCGGGGCAAGGGCGCCATCGCCGCGGCGTCCCCGCGAACACTCAGGCCATCTCGCAGGCCGTGCGCGCATCGCTTCCAGGAACGCGATGTCCCGACACCGTTCGTGAAGGCCCGTGCGCGCACGACCCTCTCAGCGGCCGTGTCACGCACGCCCCGCAAAACCCCATCCACGCCGTGCGGGAGCCGCGCTCCGGCCACTGCCGCACCGAGCTCAGGCCGTCAGCGGCGGCGCCACCGCAGCCCGAGCACCGCCCCGACCACCGCGCCGGCACCCAGCATCAGCGACGGCGAAGGCCCGGACCGCATCTCCACCACGGGCGAGATCACCGCGGGCGGCGGCGGCTTGACGACCTCCGGCTCGCGGTTCTCCTTGGCCGTGGCCGTCCAGGCCGTGATGAACAGGATGAACTGCGCCACGAGGTTCGCGAACAACAGCACACCGATCACCGACCCGAACGCGGCCGAGGTCGGCGACTTCGTCGTGAAAGACAGGAAGATCGTGGCGGCCTGCTTCAGCACCTCGAACCCGATCGCGGCCGCGAACGCCCCGCGCAGTGCCGAACGCAGGCCCACGGGTTTGCGCGGCAGCCGCGCGAGCACCCACAGGAACACCATCCAGTTCGCGAGCAGCGACAGGACGATCGTGCCGATGCGCAGCAGGACGTGCGCCCAGCCGGCGTTCTCCAAGCCCAGCCACTCGAGGACCTGCTCCGCGAAGCCGGTGCCGAGCGCCGTGATGCCGAACGACAGCACGATCGCGAGGCCCAGGCCGACCAACGCCAGCAGGTCGCGCCAGAGCGTGCCGAAGAACGGCAGGTTCTCCTTGGCGTGGCCCCACTGCGCGGTCAGGGCGTCGCGGAGGTTGCCCATCCAGCCGAGGCCGGAGTACGCGGCGCCGAGCAGACCGATGATGCCGACCGTGCCCTTGGACTCCAGGGCGGTGTTCACCGCCTCGTTGATCTGCTCGCTCAGCTGCTTGTCCGGCACCGCCTCGGCGATGGCCGCGCGCAGTTCGGCCAGCAGGTCCGGCTGCGACTGCAGCACGAAACCGGCGACCGCGAACCCGATCATCAGGATCGGCACGAGCGACAGCACGCTGAAGTACGTCACCGCGGCGGCGTAGTGCGTGCCGTACCTCTCGGTGAAGCGCTCATACGCTCGCATGATGTGGTCGAACCACGCGTACTTCCGCCGCCACTTGTCCACGCGCAAAACGCTAGTGCAAGTGCACTACTCAGGCAGAACAAAGCCGATCTTCTCGTACGTACGGCGCAGTGTGACGGCAGCGACGTCACGCGCGCGCTCGGCACCGCGGGCCAGGATCTTGTCCAGAGACGCCACGTCGTCGAGGTACATGCTGACGCGTTCCTGCACCGGCGTGACCCACTCGGTGAAGACCTCGCCGAGGTCCTTCTTCAGGTCGCCGTAGCCCTTGCCCTCGTAGTCGAGCACCAGCGACTCGACCGTGCGGCCGGTCAGGGCCGAGTAGATCGTCAGCAGGTTCGAGACGCCCGGCTTGTTCTCGACGTCGAAGACGATCTCGCGGCCCGTGTCGGTCACCGCGGAACGGATCTTCTTGGCCGAGCGCTTCGGGTCCTCCAGCAGCTCGACGACGCCGCCGGGCACCGACTTGCTCATCTTCGCCGTCGGGTCCTGCAGGTCGAAGATCTTGGCCGTGTCCTTGACGATGTACGCCTCGGGCAGCCGGAACGTCTTGCCGTAGCGCGAGTTGAAGCGCGTCGCGAGGTCGCGCGTCAGCTCCAGGTGCTGGCGCTGGTCCTCACCGACCGGCACGTAGTGCGCCTGGTACAGCAGGATGTCCGCGGCCTGCAGGATCGGGTACGTGAACAGGCCCACGCCGACGGACTGCTCCTGGCGCGCGGACTTGTCCTTGAACTGCGTCATCCGCGACGCCTCGCCGAAGCCGGTCATGCACTGCATGATCCAGCCGAGCTGGGCGTGCTCCGGGACGTGCGACTGCACGAACAGCGTCGCCCGATCCGGGTCGATGCCCAGCGCGAGCAGCTGCGCGGCGGAGACGCGCGTGTTCTGGCGCAGTTCCTTCGGGTTCTGCTCCACGGTGATCGCGTGCAGGTCGACGACGCAGTAGAACGCGTCGTGCGCTTCCTGCAGCGCCACCCACTGCCGCACCGCGCCCAGGTAGTTCCCGAGGTGGAACGACCCGGCCGTCGGCTGGATGCCGGACAGGACGCGGGGACGCTTTACGGGCTCTGCAGGCGCGTTCTCCGTGGACACGGACGAAATCTTCTCAGACCAGGTGGATCAGTTGTGCGCGGTGTCCTGCTGGACCAGGTCGATGCGCTGGTTGGCCGCCACGACGGGAGCCGGCTTGCGCCGCTTCACCAGGCCGTACACCAGACCGCCCACGCCCGCGGTGACCGCGATCAGCCCCACAGGACCAGCAGCGGTACCGGTCATGCTGCCCTCGACCGCCGCGCTCAGAACCAGACTCATGCCGTGCACTTGCCGAGCCTCCCCAAGGCACAGGCTCACCCCGGAACGGGTGAACCTCGCTGACTGATTGGCCGCCAAGCTACCGATGCCCGGTAGCGTCTATGCGCCGAATCAGACTATCGGTCATGGATGATCGGATCGCACTCGCCCATATGTCGTAGTCCGCTGACGGGCGTTACGCCCTGCTAGTGAAGCCAGCGTCTGAAGCTCACTCACAGTGCGCGCCGACCCGTGTTCGGATCCCGCCATGCGGCTGATGGTCTCCTCCATCAACGTGCCGCCGATGTCGTTCGCGCCGCCGTTGAGGATCTCCGCGGTGCCCTCGTCGCCCAGCTTCACCCAGGAGCACTGGATGTTGTCGACGCGTCCGTGCAGCGCCAACCGTGCGAACGCGTGCACGGCCCGGTTGTCGCGGCGGGACGGGCCGGGACGGGCGACTCCGGCCAGGTAGATCGGGGAGTTGCGGTGCACGAACGGCAGCGCGACGAACTCGGTGAGCCCGCCGGTGCGGTCCTGCAGGTCCGCGAGCACCCGGAAGTGCGTGAGCCAGTGGCCGGGGTGGTCCACGTGGCCGTACATCATCGTCGAGGACGAACGAATGCCCAGCTCATGAGCGGTGCCGACGACCTCGAGCCAGGTCGCGGTCGGCAGCTTGCCCTTGGTCAGCACCCACCGCACGTCGTCGTCGAGGATCTCGGCCGCCGTGCCCGGAATCGTGTCTAGGCCGGCTTCCTTCAGCTCCGTGAGCCACTCACGGATGCTCACGCCCGCCTTGGCCGCGGCGGAGACGATCTCCATCGGGCTGAACGCGTGGACGTGCATCTGGGGCAGACGCTTCTTGATCGCGCGCACGACGTCGGCGTAGTAGGTCACCGGCAGCTTGGGGTCGATGCCGCCCTGCATGCAGACCTCGGTGGCGCCGTCGTCCCACGCCTCCTGCGCGCGGTCGGCGACCTCCTCGGCCGACAGCCGGAACGCGTCCGCGTCGCGCTCGCGCTGGGCGAAGGCGCAGAAGCGGCACCCGACGTAGCAGACGTTGGAGAAGTTGATGTTCCGGTTGACCACGTACGTGACGTCGTCGCCGACCACCTCGCGCCGCAGGTCGTCGGCGAGGCGGGTCATCTCCTCCAGCGCGTCGCCGTCCGCGGTCAGCAGCGCCATCGCGGCCTCGGTGTCGGCGAGCAACGCGCCCGGGTCGTTCGCGGCGATCTTCAGTCCACGTTGGACGTCTTCGGAGAGCCGTTGCGGTGCAACGGGAATCTTCAGCTCGGCCCAGTCGCCGTAGACCTCGTCGAAGTCACCGCGGCGGTCGCTCGTGCGACCTTCGGTGTCGATCGTGGTGTGGAGGTCCGCGCGTCCGTACGTGTCGAGCCCGCCGTCCGGCTCCTGCCACTCGCGGCCGATCACCGGAGCGTCCGGGTTCGCAAGGCCGTTTTCCAGTGCCAGCGCGGAAACGTGCGCGGTGAGCCGGGTGTCGATCCACTGCCCCGCCGCCGCGCGGACGTAGCGCGGGTAGACGTTCAGCCGTTCCCGCAAGGAGAAACCGGCTTCGCGGGTGATCTCCGCGAGCTGGTCGACCTGCGGCCACGGCTTCTCGGGGTTCACGTGGTCCGGCGTGATCGGCGAGACGCCGCCCCAGTCGTCGACGCCCGCGCGCAGCATGAGGCCGAACTCGCCGCCGACGAGGTTCGGCGGCGCCTGCACGCTCACGGTCGACGGCATCACCAGGCGCGCAACGGCGATCGTCGCCGCGAGCTCCGTCAGGTCGGCGTCGGGCATGCCGCGCATCGCCGTGTCCGGCTTGGCGCGGAAGTTCTGGATGATGACTTCCTGGATGTGCCCGTACTGCTTCGCGATCTGACGCATCGCGAGCAACGACTCGGCGCGCTCGGCGATGGTCTCGCCGATGCCGATCAGGATTCCGGTGGTGAACGGGACGTTCACGCGGCCGGCGTCGGTGAGGACGCGCAGCCGGACGGCGGGATCCTTGTCGGGGCTGCCGTAGTGCGGGCCGCCCTTCTCGCTGAACAGCCGCTCGGCCGTGGTCTCCAGCATCATGCCCATGCTGGACGCGACGGGCCGCAGCCGCGTCAGCTCCTCCCAGCTCAGCACGCCGGGGTTGAGGTGCGGCAGCAGGCCGGTCTCCTCCAGCACCGCGATGGCGCTGGCCCGCACGTAGTCCAAAGTGGACTCGTAACCGCGCGCGTCCAGCCACTCCTTCGCGGCGGGCCAGCGGTCCTCCGGGCGGTCGCCGAGCGTGAACAGCGCTTCCTTGCACCCCTGTGCGGCGCCGGCGCGGGCGATCGCCAGCACCTCGTCGCGTTCGAGGAACGCGGCGGGCAGCTTGTGCGGCACCGTCGCGAACGTGCAGTAGTGGCACCGGTCCCGGCACAGCCTCGTCAGCGGGATGAACACCGACCGGCTGTACGTGACGATCCCGGCACGCCCCTCCGCGAGCAGGTGCGCGTCGCGCACCTTGCCCGCCGCTGTCAGCAACGCGTCGAGGTCGTCCTCGCGCGCATGCAGCAACACGGAGGCTTCCGTCGCGTCGAGCACGGCACCGTCGGCGGCCCTGCGCAGCGCACGCCGCATGGCCGCCGCACTCGGACGGGGCTGCGGTGGGTTTAGCGAGATGTCCACTGCCACGTAAACGACCTTAGGCCGCCAAAATTCCTGACCACCTCGCACCGGGTGTGGGACATCCCACTGTCAGCGCACCGCGACGAGCAGTTCCGCGTTCCGGTCGAGCGGCGTGCCGAGCGGGCTCGTCCGCGAGTGGATGTCGTTGTAGGTGATCTCCCGGCACAGGCTGGCCAGGGCCTCGTCGCCGCGGTCGTCGTAGTCGGCCCGGTACGGCGCATCCGCTTCGAGCAACGTCGTGAACAGCGACAACGTGCCGTCGCCGTTGTCCGCCACCTCGATCACGCGGGCGTGCTGCGGGTAGTCGACGTGCGCGGCAGTGTTGATCTCCCAGAAGCTCCGCGACGGCGTGCCGTGCCGATGCGGAGTGATCACGTTGCGGTGCGTGTGCCCGTTGACCCACGCCAGCACGTTCGGGAAACGGTGCAGGAGGTTGACCAACGCGTCGCCGTTCATGCGCGGGTCCAACGGGCGGCGCTTGTCCGGCAGCACGTTGCCCATCGTCGTGCTCGTGTGGTGGCTGAAGAGCACGAACAGCTCGTCGGTGACGTCCTGCCGTTGCGGCAGTCCGAGCCAGTCGTAGTAGAGCGAACTGTTGCGCTTGAGGGTCCTCTCGATCCAGTTGAGCTGATGCAGCCCGATCGAGCCCGTGGAGAACCCTGCGAGGTTCGTGGTGTCCATGCTGATGCCGGTGACGCCAGGCGCCATCCGGAACGTGTAGAAGACGTCGACGCCGTCCGCGTTGGCGTCCGTGTAGCCGTGTCCGCCCGTTGGCAGATGCTTGCGCACGTACTCACTGGTGTTGAACAGCCTGCGCCGACTGTCCGGCGTCACGGTCCGGACGACGCCACCACTCGCGAGGATGGCCATCGCTTCCGGGATCGCCGTGGGGTCGTTGAACGCCTGCGCGACCTTCGCGTTCTGCACGGGGTCCCCGAACCCGACGATCTTGTTGCGGCCGGTGTACCAGCTGTCGAGCAGCCCGTCCGGCAGCGCGCCGACGACGCTGTCGTCGTGGTTGCCGATCGTGGAGTACCAGGGGATGTCCAGGCCGGGGCTGGTGAACTCGCGGACCGCCGCGTCGAGCAGACCCGGGAGTTGCGGGAACCCGGCAGCCTTGTAGTCGTCGCTGCCGCTCAGGTCCGGCTGCCAGAACGTGCTGATGCCCGCGTTCTGCACGCCCTCGTACCGCGAGTCGCCGGTGTTCGGCGTGATGCGGCCGCCGTTGAGGACCGTGAGGTACCAGTCGAGCTCGATGTGCTCGTGGTTGTCGGTGTTGTCGCCGGTCGTCATGAGGAAGTCGAAGGGCCTGCCGGTCAGCGGACCGTTCTTGACGGCGTTGACCCGGCGCACGAGGCTCGTCGAGCCCTGCGTCGTCAGCGCCTCCTGCGGCCGGTGCGCGCTGGAACCCATGATCGGGTGCAGGTACTCGAACCGCAGCGGGCTCTGCGCGTCACAGATGTGCATGTCGCTGAACTGCACGAAGCTGGTGAGCGCTTTTCGCCTGGCCTCCCGGTTCGCCTTGGCTGGGACGAGGTCGCCGCGCACGACCGTCGGCCAGCCCGGCCCCGCGGTGAGCCTGCGGTACCCGCTGGTGCCGATCGGCGTGGCCGTCACGTCCAGCGTCGTGCCCGCGGTCGACGCAAACGCTTGGCGGTCCAGGAGCGGCACGCCTGCGGCGCCCATGCCCATCGCCAGGAGGAAAGAACGCCGGTTGAACCCTGCCATGAGCCGCCCCCGATTCATCGATGGTGAATCGTGTTCATGTTCAGGGAGCGGCCGGGTCGAATCGAGCCGTCAGGTGGGTGACAAGAGCGATAAAGGCTGGTCGGGCTGGGTCAGTCGGAGTAGACGACGGTCACCGGGGCGTGGTCCGACCAGCGCTCGGCGTACGTGGCCGCCCGCTCCACCACCGCGGTCCGCGCCCGGCCGGCCAGCCCGTCCGTCGCGACCTGGTAGTCGATGCGCCATCCGGAGTCGTTGTCGAAGGCCTTGCCGCGGTACGACCACCACGAGTACGGCCCGACGGCGTCAGGGTGCAGCGTGCGCATCACGTCGTGATAGCCCGACGCGAACACGGACGTCATCCACTCCCGCTCGTAGGGCAGGAAGCCGGACTCCTTCTGGTTCGTCTTCCAGTTCTTCAGGTCCGCCTGCTGGTGCGCGATGTTCCAGTCACCACACACGAGCACCTCACGGCCCGAGACAGCCGCCTTCTCCCGCAGCGACACCAGGTACGGCAGGAAGGCCGCCATGAACCGGTCCTTCTCGTCCTGCTTCTCCGTGCCCACATCGCCGGACGGCAGGTACAGGGACGCGACGACGACGCCGGGCAGTTCGATCTCCAGGTAGCGGCCGCTCGCCTCGAACTCGGCGGTGCCGAAGCCCACACGGACCGACGTGGGTTCAACGCGCGAGAGAATGCCCACGCCTGCGCGGCCCTTCAACGACGACGGCGCGTACACACCGTGCCAGCCCAGAGGTGAGTGGAGGTCCGGAGCCAACTCGGACGGCTCCGCGCGGACTTCCTGCAGGCACACCACATCGGCCGAGGAAGTGGCGAGCCACTCCAGGTAGCCCTTCTTCGCGGCGGCGCGCAGACCGTTGACGTTGACCGTGGAGACCGTGAGCACGACGAGGGAGCCTACTGGGAGGCCAGGCCCCAGGGCTTCGGGTACTCGGCGCCGCAGCCGGCGCAGTGTGCGGTCAGGTCGAGGTAGCCGACGAGCGTGGCCATCTCGTCACGGGGCAGCGCCAGCTGACGTTCGCCGTAGACCTCGGTGTAGAGGCCCTGCCACTCGGGCTCGCAGGAGCACTGCGTGACACCCTTGGCTCTGCCCCACCGAAACATGTTCCGCAGCATGCGCGCGAGTTTACTTGCAGGTCGAGTCGCTGGTCAGCGCGACGAACGACTGGCTCACCCAGCGGCGGTCGCTGAGCATCCGGTAGCCGTTCTCGACGCGCGCCTGGGCGTTGGTCACCGCGTCGCGCGGCATGGTCGAGACGATCGGCTGCATGTCACCGGGTCCCGAGCGGACGTTGAGGATGTCCGCGGTCACCGTGACCTTGCAGATCTCCGCGCCGTTGTCGCTGCCGATCTGCTTGCCGCCGTTCACGGCGTACATCACACCGGCGACCCCGAGCACCCCGATGACGATCAATCCCCGAACCGGTACACCGAACATGACGCTGCCTCCGCACGCACAAAGCCCTGGAACAGCAGATATATCGGCTGTGAGACCTTTGTGGACGGCTCGGCGCGGCAACCACCCGCAAGAGGAACCGACCGGGTGACGGGCAACGAGAAAGGCCACCCCGGTGTGACCGGAGTGGCCTTCTCACGTGCTCGAATCAGGCGATCAGAACGACGCCATCTTCTTCTTGAGGTTCTCGTCGAGCGCGGCGAGGAAGTCCTCGGTGGTCAGCCACGCCTGGTCCTTGCTGATCAGCAGGGCCAGGTCCTTGGTCATCTGACCGGCCTCGACGGTCTCGATCACGACCTCCTCGAGCGCCTCGGCGAAGCGGATCACCTCGGGGGTGTTGTCCAGCTTGCCGCGGTGCATGAGGCCACGGGTCCACGCGTAGATCGACGCGATGGGGTTCGTGGAGGTCGGCTTGCCGGCCTGGTGCTGGCGGAAGTGACGCGTCACGGTGCCGTGCGCGGCCTCGGCCTCGACCGTCTTGCCGTCCGGCGTCATCAGGACCGACGTCATGAGGCCGAGCGAGCCGAAGCCCTGCGCGACCGTGTCGGACTGGACGTCACCGTCGTAGTTCTTGCACGCCCAGACGTAGCCGCCCTCCCACTTCATGGCAGCGGCGACCATGTCGTCGATGAGGCGGTGCTCGTAGGTGAGGCCCTTGGCGTCGAACTCCGCCTTGAACTCCTCGTTGAACACGCGCTCGAAGATGTCCTTGAAGGCGCCGTCGTAGGCCTTCAGGATCGTGTTCTTCGTCGACATGTAGACGGGGTAGCCCCGCTGCAGGCCGTAGGAGAACGAGGCGCGGGCGAAGTCCTCGATGGACTTGTTGTAGTTGTACATGCCCATCGCCACACCGCCCTCCGCCGGGAACTCGGTGACGACGTGCTCGATCGGGTCCGAGCCGTCCTCCGGCTGGAACGTGATCGTGAGCTTGCCGGCGCCGGGCACCTTGAAGTTGGTGGCCTTGTACTGGTCACCGTGGGCGTGACGGCCGATGATGATCGGCTTCGTCCAGCCCGGGACCAGCCGCGGGACGTTGGAGATGATGATCGGCTCGCGGAAGACGACACCGCCGAGGATGTTGCGGATCGTGCCGTTCGGCGAGACCCACATCTTCTTGAGGCCGAACTCCTCGACGCGCGCCTCGTCCGGCGTGATCGTGGCGCACTTGACGCCGACGCCGTGCTTCTTGATGGCGTTCGCGGCGTCGATCGTGACCTGGTCGTCGGTCGCGTCCCGGTGCTCGATGCCCAGGTCGTAGTACTCCAGGGTGACGTCCAGGTACGGGTGGATCAGCTTGTCCTTGATGAACTGCCAGATGATCCGGGTCATCTCGTCGCCGTCGAGCTCGACGACGGTGCCCTGAACCTTGATCTTGCCCATAACTCCGGGCGCTCCTCTCGCGACGATGCAAGCAAGACAAGCGTACTGGTAAACCGTCCACTCGCGGCTGCGACCCTGGTTACACCGATTCAGGGTTGCGGTCGGTCGACCGGCTCACCTGTTCCCACTTGTCGATTTCCGCATTCCGTGCCTGGTCTGCCAGGCGCACCATATCCACCGCGTCGCTGCCCAGCAGCAGACACAGCGGCGGCTCGTCCATGGCTACCACGTCGAGCATGACCTTCGCCGCCTTGGCCGGATCACCGGGCATGTTGCCGTCGGCGCCACGCAGCACGCCCAGCATTGCCCCGACAGACGGAACGTAGTCCTGTCCGTGCTCGGTCACCACCAGAGAACTGCCGGTCCAGTCCGTCTGCATGCCACCGAGCTCGATCAACGTCGACCTGACGCCGAACGGCGCGCACTCGGCGGCGAGCGTCTCGTTGAACCCGCGCAGCGCGAACTTCGACATCACGTACGGACCGAGCCCGCCGCCCAGCGCCGTGTGCCCCGCGGTCGATCCGGCGTGCAGGAAGTGCCCGGAGCGCTGCTCGCGCAACACGGGCAGCGCGGCGCGGGTGACGTTGACGGCGCCCCAGAGGTTGACCTCCAGCTGCTCGCGGAAGTCCTCCTCGGAGCACTCCTCGATCGAGGTGACCCGGCCGGCGCCCGCGTTGTTCAGGACGACGTCGAGCCGGCCGAACTCGCGCACCGCCGTCGCCACCGCCTCGCGCGCCTGGGCGGCGTCACGCACGTCGAGTGCAACAGATCGGACCCGGTCGCCGTGTTGAGAGACGAGGTCGTCGAGGTCGCGCGGATTGCGGGCGGTCGCGACGAGCCGGTGCCCGGCGGCGAGAACCGCTTCCGCGGTCTTGCGGCCGACGCCGCGGGAACTGCCGGTGATGAGCCACACCTGCGCCATGTCCGAACTCCTTCGGGTGGAGATGGTTGTCCGGACATATGGAGTTCCGGCTCGGGCGCCTGATACCTGCGACTACTGTTTTCACCATCGGGTGATCACTAGAAGGGACGTAAGTGTCAACTGGGCCAACACATGCGATGAGTGGACTGCTCGCCTGGAGCGCTGTCACCGCACTCGCGTCAAGTCACCCGATCGGCCAGCTCTCGCCGCAGAGCTGGGCCGTCGGCGCGGTTCTCGCCACTGGCGCGGCACTTCTGCCCGACCTCGACCACCCCGGTTCGACCATCTCGCGCACGTTCGGAGCACTGAGCAGCGGGCTGTCCGCCGGCATCAACGCGTTGAGCAGCTTCGTCTACCGGACGACGCGCCTGAAGAGGGATTCCAAGCGGGACGGCGGACATCGCGGTCTCACGCACACGCTCGTCTTCGCCATGTTCTCCGCCGTCTTCACCGCCGCGGTCATCCAGAACAGCCAGAAGTGGGCGCTGCCGGTGCTCATGTTCGTGTTCGCCGGTCTCGCGGTGCGCGGCATCATGAACGACTGGTGCCCGAAGCAGGACGCGCTGCTGATCACCGCGGTCTCCGGGGGAATCACCTGGGCGATGATCGCGTGGACCGCGCAGACGGACGCGTCCGCCGCGGCGTGCGGGATCGCGGTCGGCGTCGGCTGCTTCGCGCACTACATCGGTGACGCGATCACCGAGCAGGGCTGCCCGATCCTCTGGCCGATCCCGATCATGGGCAAGACGTGGTACCCGGTCGCGCCCCCGAAGATCATGCGGATGAAGACCGGCGGCGTGGTGGAGATGGCCATCGTCGGGCCGATCGTGACGATCCTGTCGATCTGGCTGGGGCTCGCCGCGTTGCAGGGCACCGGCGCCCTGCCGTTCCTGGACTGGGTGGACCTCCTTCCGGTCTAGTTCACCCGGCGTCCACCTGCACCACACCCGATCGGCCTAGCCTCCACGGACCCCGACCCGTCGCGTGGAGGTTCAGCCATGTCCGAAGTAGCCCGCAGACGCTTCCTCCAGGGGGCGGGCGTGCTGGGTGTGGCGGGCGCGCTGGGCACCGGCACCGCCTCGGCGACCACCCGCTACCAGTGGCTTTCCGGCGATCATCACGCGCACACGCAGTACTCGTACGACGGCATGTACACCATCGAGCAGCAGATCCGCGGCGCGTTGCGGCACGGCACGGACTGGCTCGTGATCACCGACCACGGCCACGCGTCGCACGAGGCGCACTCGGTCGAGGCGACGGCGGCCGATCTCCGGCGCGCGCAGCGCAAGTTCCCGCAGCTGCTGTTGTGGCACGGGATGGAGTGGAACGTCCCCGGCGCCGAGCACGCGACGTTGTTCTTCGAGGACTGCCACGACGAGGCCGGGGTGCTGCGCGACTTCGAGCGGCAGTTCGACTGGCGGCTCAACGGCGCCGAGGCGTCCAGTCCCGCCAACGAGAAGAAGGCGCTCGACGCGATCCGGTTCCTGCAGACGAAGATCCGCAACGGCACGATGAAGTCCGCGCTGGTGTTCGTGAACCACCCCATGCGCAACGGCCGGGTGGCGCCCCACGAGCTGCGCAACATGCGTGACCTGGCACCCGACATCGTTGTCGGCATGGAGGCCGCGCCCGGAGCACAGGGCGACGGCGACCCGTTGCGCGGTCCGGGCGGCCATCGCGGCGGGTACTCGAACAGCCCCGGCTCGAACTCGTACGCGGCCTACCCGCCCGAGGCCTACCGGACCTACGGCGGCTTCGACTGGATGACGGCGAAGGTCGGCGGCGTCTGGGACTCGCTGCTCGCCGAGGGCCTCGGCTGGTGGATCACGTCGAACTCCGACTCGCACTTCAACTCGCGCGACACGATCGTCCGCGTGCCGGAGCCGGGCAACCAGTTCGACCTCACCGGCAAGCACCTCGACCCCGTCGACTCCGGCCCGCCGCAGGTCTCGCCGCCCTACGTCGACTTCTTCCCCGGCGAGTTCTCCCGGACCGTCGTCGGCGCGACCCGCCGCACGCGCGGCGCCGTGATGGAGGGTCTGCGGGCAGGCCGGGCGTGGGTTGCACACGGTGGCCTTGTCGATGATCTTCGTTTCAGCGTTTACGCATCCGGCGGAGCGCAGACGATGGGCGGCCGGCTGCGCGTTCGCCGCGGCTCGGACGTGACCGTGCTGGTCAAGGTGCGTCTGGCGACCCGGCCGAACAGCGCCGGATTCATCCCCAGGTTGCGCCGTTTGGACCTCATCAAAGGCGCGGTAACCGGACGATCATCATCTGAAACGTTGGTCACGCCACATGTGAACGTCGAGCGATCCTACGAGCCGCGCTGGCACTATGCGGTCTTCACGCACACGTTCCGCAACGTCCGGGAGCCATTCTTCCTCCGGTTGCGCGGAACGGACGGCAACCGCGGCGCGTTCGAACCCCTGGCGGACACACCCGGAGCCGCGAACCCGTGGGAGGACCTGTGGTGCTACACCAACCCGATCTTCGTGGAGGTCAGGTGACCAGCACCTTCGTCGGCATCGACGCCGGCCATGAAAACCGCTGGGAAGCGGAGAAGATCGCGCTGGAGCTGCACGACACAGTGCTGACCACGGCTCGAACGGTCGCGGTGCACGAGGTCGACGCGCACTACGCGATGTCCTTCCTCCTGCCGGTCCCCCCGTCCGACGCGGTGGTGAACTCACTGGTCGCGCAGGGTTTCGGCGTCGCTGTACGCGGTGCGTCCTCAGGACGCCTGGTAGGCCCGGAGGCGCTTCGAGCAGGCGCCTCCACTGCTGCCGAGGCCCATCAGTACCGCCGCGAGGGGCGCGCTCTGCGATACCAGGGCCAACGGTCGTTGCGCGGCCGTCACGGGGTGTCGGACATCCTCGCGTTCACGGCCATAGAGGCCGTTTTTCCCCGCGGCACACACACGGTCGACACGCGCGGGAACCTGATCCCGTTCTTCCGCGACGGCAAGTTGGTGCTGGTCATCGACTAGTTTTGCGGATGTGCGTGACATCGCTGTCTTCAGTGGTTCTGCCCATCCCTCCCTCGCCGCCGAGATCTGCGGTCACCTCGGTGTCGAGCTCTCCCCCAGCCGTCTGACGCGGTTCGCCAACGACTGCCTGGAAGTGCAGTTGCAGGCGAACTGCCGTGAGCGGGACGTGTTCCTGATCCAGCCACTGGTACCGCCGGTGCAGGAACACCTCGTCGAACTCCTGCTGATGCTCGACGCTGCGCGTGGTGCCTCCGCCGCGCGCACGACCGTCGTGCTGCCGCACTACGCGTACGCGCGTTCGGACAAGAAGGACGCACCCCGGATCTCGATCGGCGGCCGCCTGGTCGCCGACCTGATGGTCGCCGCCGGCGCGTCCCGGGTGCTGGCGATGACGTTGCACTCGCCGCAGGTGCACGGGTTCTTCTCGGTGCCGGTCGACCACCTGCACGCGCTGCGGGAACTGGCCGCGCACTTCTCCCAGTACGACCTCTCCAACACCGTGGTGGTGTCGCCGGACCTCGGCAACGCCAAGGAGGCCGCGCACTTCGCCCGCATCCTGGGGCTGCCGGTCGCGGCCGGCGCCAAGCAGCGGTTCGCCGACGACAAGGTGCAGATCCAGACCGTGATCGGCGAGGTGGCCGGACGGGACGTGATCGTGCTGGACGACGAGATCGCCAAGGGCTCCACGGTGATCGAACTGCTGGACAAGCTGCGGGAGCGCGGCGCCGGGTCGATCCGGGTCGCCTGCACGCACGGACTGTTCTCGGCCGGTGCGCTCGACCGGCTGCAGGCGTTCGACGACGTGCTGGAGATCGTCGCGACGAACACCGTGCCGATCCCGGCGGAGAAGTCCGTGCCGAAGCTGAAGATGCTGTCGATCGCGCCGGCGATGGCGGAGGCGATGCGGCGGATCAACGTCGGCGAGTCGGTGTCGACGCTGTTCGAGGCTCCCTGACCTACTTCAGGTGCGCGAGTGCCCTGATCAGCCGGTCACCGACGTCGGCCGGTCCGGGCATCTTGCGCACCACGGCCCGCTGGTGGGCGAGGCCGTGCAGGCCGAGCCACAACGCCACCGCGTCGCCGAACAGGTCGTCGCTGCCGTGCGCGATGCCCTCCTCGACGCACGCGCCGAGCACGTCGGCGAGCAGCGTGAACGCCCCCGCGCCGAGTGAGTCGAGGTCGGCGTCGGTGATCGAGGTGTCCTCGACCGACGGCGTCCACAGGCCGCCGAACATGATCCGGTAGCGCTGCGGGTGCAGCTCGGCGAAGTCCAGGTAGGCGTTGCACAGCGCGAAGAGCCGCGCGCGTGCGTCCGGACCCGCGTTGTCGACGGCCTCGCGCAGGACGGTCGCGAGCGCGTCCATCTCCTGCTGCACCACGGCCAGCATGATCGACGGCTGGTCCGCGAAGTGCGGGTAGATCGACGGTGCCGCAATTCCTGCCTTGCGGGCGACCGAGCGCAGCGTGACCGCGCGTTCGTCGCCGCCCTCGTCCAGCAGCGCGAGGGCCGCCGCGATGATCTCTTCCCGCAGTTTCCCGCCTTCGCCCCTGCGGTTGCGCCTGCGCGGTTCCGTGTTCGTCACGGCCGTAACCATACACCTGAAAGTTTATGGCTGTTAGGCCTTGCACTCGTAGACTTACGCGCGTTAGCTTACCTCCGTAAGCACAGCCGGGACCGAGGAGCCACGATGAACGCCACGACCGCCACCACCCGCGCCACCGAGATCGTTCTGCCCGGCGTGGTCGAGCCCGCCGGCCTGCACGTCCGGGTCCGTGACCTGCCCGCACCCGGTCAGGGCCAGGTCGTCCTGCGGATGGACGCCACGGGCGTCTCGTTCGCCGAGCAGCAGATGCGCCTGGGCAAGTACTACGACCAGCCCGCGTTCCCGTTCGTGCCCGGCTACGACGTCGTCGGCACCGTCGTCGGGACAGGACCGGGCGTGGACCGCGACCTGCGGGGACACCGGTTCGCCGCGGTCACGAAGGTCGGTGCGTGGGCGAGCCACCTGATCGTCGAGGCGGCCGACCTGGTGCCCGTGCCGGACGGCGTGGACGCGGCCGCCGCCGAGACCGTCGTGGTCAACGGCGTCACGGCGTGGCAGATGATGTACCGCACGGCGAAGGTCGAGCGCGGAGACACGATCGTCGTGCTGGGTGCGAACGGCGGCGTCGGCTCGACGTTGGTGCAGCTCGCCCGCCACGCCGGCATCAAGGTCATCGGCACGGCCTCCGCCCGCCACCACGACGCCGTGCGTGAGCTGGGCGCGATCCCCGTCGACTACCGCGACCCGGACATGTACGCCCGCATCCGCGAGCTGGCGCCCGAAGGTGTGGACGCCGTGTTCGACCACGTCGGTGGTCCCGGCCTGCGCGAGTCCTGGAAGCTGCTGCGTCGCGGCGGCGCGCTGGTCAACTACGGTTCGGCCGCGACGAAGGACGAGCCGGGCAACGCGATGCTGCCGGTGCTCAAGCTCTTCGGGCAGCTGATGGTGTGGAACGTGCTGCCCAACGGCAGGCGCGCGGGCTTCTACAACTTCTGGGCGGGCAAGCGCTTCCGTCCTGCCACGTTCCGCGCCCGCCTGGCCGAGGACCTCACGCAGGTGCTCGCGCTGGTCGGCCAGGGCGTGCTGACGCCGCAGATCGCCGCGCGCATCCCGTTGCCGGAGGCAGGTGCCGCGCTGGCACTGGCCGAGTCGCGGACCGTGCTGGGCAAGGTCGTCATCGTCCCGGAGCAGTGAGCAGGCCGGGCTGCCGCCAGGCGATCGTGGCGGCGGCGACCGCCCTGGTCGACCGGGACCACGCCGTGACGCTGCGGGCCGTGTCCCGTGAGGCGGACGTGCCCACCTCGTCGATCTACCTGCACTTCCCCGATCCACCGGCGATCCTGCTGGCCGTGTGCCACGCGGCCTTCCGCGAACTCGAAGCCGTCGTGCTCGACGCACCCGGCGCCTACGCGGCAGGCCTCGCCTACCTGGACTTCGCCGTCGCGCACCCCCGCCGCTACCGCGTGATGTTCGGTGCGGCCGATCTCTCCCGCAGGCACTGCGGCTGTTCACACGGGTCCTCTCCGACCCCGATCGCGCCATGACGTTCTGGCTGGGCCTGCACGGCCTCGCCGACCAGCGCGCCTCGATCCGCCGCTCGCCCCACTTCGTCGTCGCACCACGCCTGATCACTTCGCTCATCTGACCCACCGGGAGTCCCCGCCATGAACGCCACCGCTCTCCGCGCCACCACCGTCGCGTCCACCGAGGTCGACAACCGCGCCGCCTACCTGGGTTTCGCGTTCGCCTACGTCTTCGGCCACGGCGCCGCCGTGCTGTCCAGGTCCGGTGCGGTCCTGATGCCGGCGTGGCTGCCGATCGGCTTGCTCGTCACCGGCCTCGTCGCCGGCACGCTCTTCGCCATGACGGCGTCGCTGCGCGCCCAGAAGGCAGCCTCGGAAGCGCGCCGACGAGCCGAGAAGCTGGTCGGCACGGCCTGGCTCACCGGTTTCACCGCGCTGGCGTTGGCGGTCACCGGCCTGAGCACGGTGTTCGACGAGCCGGAACTGCAGACCGTGCTGTGGCCCGCCGGGTCGACCATCGTCGTCGGCATGATCTACATCGCCGAGGGCGCGATCCGCGGCAACGCCCTGCACCACAACCTGGGCACCTGGCTCATGCTGGTCGCCGCCGCGACGCTGTTCGTCCCGGGAGCCGGTTTCTTCGGCACGCTGGCCGTGCTGGGTGGCGGCGCCTACCTGGTGGCGGCGTTCCTGGAGCGTCGACGTCTTGCCGCGTAGGGCTTTACAGCTGCACTCGCACCGTGACACGACCCTTGTCGTCACGGTGCGAAGTCGCGTGACCGGTCTTGTTGGTGCCATCGAGCTCGAGCGTCAACGGACCACCCTCGCCTTCGAAGTTGCGCCACCACACCTTCGCGTCCGGCATCATCACGCGGATCTCGACGACGTCGCCTCTGCGCTTGTAGCCAACGGGTGTGCTGATCGTGCGACCGGACCGCCGGCCCGTGTACGTCACGACCGTGAGGCCCTTGCGCACCAGCTTCCCCACGAGCGGAGCATCCCGCAGTCCGACGATCCACTTGTTGACCCTGCGCACCATCGGTCCCTGAACCCTCATGAGTTCCAACGTAGCCTGCTAAGTGGAGACCCCCGTCCACTTGAGGCGAAGTGAGAAGAAGTGACCGCTGAACCGTCTCAGATGCGCGCCGATGCGCGGGAGAACCGGGCGCGAGTGCTCGCCGTCGCGCGCGAACTGTTCGCCGAGCGCGGGCTCGAAGTGCCGATGGCCGCGATCGCACGCAGGGCCGGCGTGGGCGTCGCCACGCTGTACCGGCGCTTCCCGACCAAGGACTCGCTGGTGATGGAGGCCTTCGCCGAGCAGTTCGCCGTCTGCCAGAGCGCCATGGACGACGCGCTGCAGGACCCGGACCCGTGGCGCGGGCTCCGCACGGTGATCGAGGAGGTCTGCCTGCTGCAGGCGTGCGACCGGGGCTTCACCGCCGCGTTCATGGCGTCGTTCCCCGACCTGCACTCCGAGGTGCGCGACCGGACATGGCTCGGCTTCGTCGCACTGGTGCAGCGGGCGAAGGACAGCGGGCAGCTGCGGGCCGACTTCTCGCCGCACGACCTGACGCTGGTGCTCATCGCCAACGGCGGACTGTCCAGCCTGCCGGCGGAGGTCGCGGTGGCGAGTTCCCAGCGCCTGGTCGCGTACCTGCTGGAGTCGTTCCGAGCCGGCACGGACGTTCTTCCGCCACCCGTGCCGCTCAGCCTGGACCTCGTCCTGGGTCAGCCGGGATGAGAGCCGACGGTGTCGCGGATCATCGCGCCCAGGTCGGCCGCCCCCATGCGCGCGCAGTGGGCGCAGCAGAAGAACTTGCCCTCCACCTCCACGCCGTGCCCGATCACGCGGCAGTCGCAGTGCTCGCAGCGCGGCGCGAGCCGTTGGATCGCGCACTCGAAGCTGTCGAACGTGTGCACACCCCCGCCGACGGTGCGCACCTCGAAGGCCATCCAGTACTCGTTGCCACAGACGTCACAGGTCGCCATGCGCCGAAGACTGCGACAGGTCAGTCGGGTCGGCAACTCGAAGCGTCGAGTTGCGCGACCAGCGTCTTCGGGGCGATCACCCGATAGGCGTCCTCGACGAGGTCGGCGATGACGCCCCAGTCGAGGGGGACGTCGAGGTACACGCCGAGCCAGCCGCGATGGCCGACGTAGGGCGGGCGGAAGTACTTCTCGGGGTCCTGCGCGACGAGGGTCTCCTGCACGCCAGGACCCGCAGCGCACCAGAACGCCGTGCGGTCGTCGTGGTGGTGGTCGGCCGACGTCACGAAGGTCTTCTTGCCGCGGATGAACCAGGTGGGCTCGCCATGACTCAGGCGTTCGGTCACCTCTGGCAACGCGAGACAGAGGTGGCGCAGGCGTTCGAGCGCTTCCACCCGGACATCCTGCGCCACCGCACCCCCGTCGTGCCATCTGCCGGGCTCGGTTGCCGGCCACGGGTTGCAGGCTCAGCCGATGCCCGCGCGGATCGCGCTGATCAACTCGACGCCGGCCGTGTCACCGGAGAGTTCCCAGAAGACCTGCCGCGCAACGCCCCCGCGTCCCAGGTGTCCGACGTACCGTCCACAGAGGACACTTCACCGCGCCAGACGTGCGGATGTTCTTCATGTGGTAGTTGCGCTGACAGACGCCCACTGGACGAAGTAACCGATGACCCGGTTCGCGCTCTCCGCGAACAGGGGATCCTCTGAGAGAGCGGGACCGGCCGGATTCGAACCGGCGTTCTCCCTCCTCCGTTCCGGAGGGCGCGTCGACCACTGCGCTACAGGCCCCTTCGCCACCGCTCCACCCACACTAGACGGGGAAGTGCGGGCCGTATGCCCTGCGAAAGTGTTGGACCCAATAAGGTTCACGGACCAACCCCGAACTGGACGGTGTCGTGCCAGGGATCGACTACTACGAGTTGCTCGGTGTCGACCGGGGCGCCAGCGCCTCGGAGATCAAGTCGGCCTACCGCTCTCTCGCCAAGGTCATGCACCCCGACGCGGGTGGGACGTCTGGCGGCTTCCGCCTGCTCCAGGAGGCCTACGAGACGCTGAAGGACCCGGTCCGGCGGGCCGACTACGACCGCCCGGCACACCGGCCGCCCGCCGCGCCGCGACCGCAGACACGGCCGCGACCTCGCAGAACAGGCCACACGGGCAGGCTGCGCGACTTCGGCGACGACCCGAACTACATGGCGCCGCGGCCCCGTGTCGACCTCGGTTCGATGGAGTGGTGGCACCGCATCGACCTCGGCGCGCGCGTCCGTTACGTCCCCGCCACCGGCCTCGGACACGCCCCCGCGGCGGCCGCGATCGGCGGCTGGTTCGTCCTGCTCCTCCCGCTGACGATGACGTTGTCGCCGCTGTTGCTCGCCGTCTGGCTGCCGCTCGTGGCCGCCGCCGGTTACGGGGCGTTCCGGTTGGTGCGCCGCTACATGACGGTCGCGCGGGCCGAACGGGCGTTCGCCGGTGAGTACGACGGGAACACGATTTTCGGCCGTCCGGGTGAAAACAGACGCGAACGGCTGACCGCCGGACTGCTCACGGAGTACATGACCCAGCTACCGGGCGTGCGCATCTTCCACGGCCTCGCGTGGCCGGGGTCGGTCTTCACGGACATCGACCACGCCCTGCTCTGCGGCCGCCGCCTGGTCCTCATCGAGTCGAAGTCGTGGCTCCCCGGCCACTACTACTGCGACGAGGACGGCGAACTCTGGCGCAACGGCCACCCGTTCCGCGGCGGAGGCACGCAGCTGCTCGAGAGCGTCGAACGCTTCGCCGAGCTCCTGCCGTGGCTCGAGGTCCGCGGCGCCCTGCTCGTCTACCCGAGCCGCGCCGGCGAGGTCACGTGCGACGACGACCTCGACTTCGAGGTGCCGCCGATGACCCCCGAGCAGTTCGTCCGCGAGATCGGCGACTGGCTGGCCGACGACCCGGCCACCGTCGACCGCGAGGCATTGCGCGTTCTCGTGCGCCAGGTGGTCTCGGAAGTCCGCGTGGCCGGCGCCTGACTCGTTCCGCCCTTCACGAACAACCGGTCCGATTAGGACGAAAAGACCCTTGACTGGCGACTGACGGCCTGAAAGATTGGCATTGTTCCTGGGGGGACAGGTTAGCGTCGGGGGACGCCCTCCCATGGACTTTTTCAGTCACACTTACATGGGGGATTTGAAGTGAAGAACGTCATTCGCAGAGTTTCTGTCGCCATTGCCGCGGGCGCCGCCCTGCTGTCGATGGCGGCCGCGCCGGCTTCGGCCGCACCGAAGTTCGAGCCGTACGACCTGCCGGGCGTGGGCCCGCAGGCCCAGGCCAAGATCGCCGCCGAGGGCGACGCCATCTGGACCGCGATCATCCCGAAGACGACCGACATCAACCACGGCTCCTCCGTGGACCGCTGCGCGGACATCGCCTGGAACTCCCTGGACAACGGCGCGCGCACCATCCTGTTCGACTGCTACGGCACGAACAACCAGAAGTGGGCCCCCGTCTGGGTCGCGGGCACCGGCAGCCAGTACGGCACCGCGATGTTCATCAACGGCAACTCCGGCAAGTGCCTCGACCTCTACAACAACTCGACCGTCAACGGCGCCCACGTCATCCAGTGGAACTGCCACAACGGCGCGAACCAGCAGTGGGAGGTCGTGCTGCCCACCGGCGCCGACCCGGCCACCTACGACGGCCCGATCCTGTTCAAGAACCGCGCCACCGGCAAGTGCCTCGACACCGACTTCGGCGGCACCGCGAATGGCACCGGATTCCTGCAGTGGGACTGCCACGGCAACGCGAACCAGCTGTTCACGCTCTACCGGTGGCTCTCCTGATCTGAAGTACACGTGAATTGGCCGCCCGCACATTTCTGCGGGCGGCCAACGCTATTTCCGCACAACGTCGCCGGGGCCTCCACCGGCGATCTTCCACCGGTCATGAGATCCTTTTCGTCATGACCCGCACGGTGTGCCTCGCACAGAACCCCGACGCGGACGCACTCCTCGCGTCGGACATGTTCGCCCTGCTCACAGGAATGCTGCTGGACCAGCAGATCCCGATGGAGAAGGCGTTCTCCGGCCCCAAGGTCCTCGCCGACCGCATGGGCGGCCTGGACGTGCGCCGCATCGCCGAGGCCGACCCCGAGGCCTTCGCCACCGTCATGGCCACGCCGCCCGCCGTGCACCGGTTCCCCGGGTCGATGGCCAAGCGGGTGCAGGCGCTGTCGCAGTTCGTCGTCGAGACCTACGACGGCGACGTCACGCGGATCTGGGCCGACGGGGACGGGGCCGCGGTGCTGAAGCGGCTCAAGGCGCTGCCCGGGTTCGGGGAGCAGAAGGCCAAGATCTTCCTTGCACTTCTGGGCAAACAGTTCGGCGTCACGCCCGAGGGGTGGCGTGCGGCGGCTGGGCACTACGGGGACGAAGGAAGCCGGCGTAGCGTCGCTGACGTGCGCGATCAGGCGTCGTTGCTGGAGGTTCGCGACTTCAAGAAGGCCGCGAAGGCCGCCGCCAAGAAGTAGCACGGGCAGTTGATCGTCTGGTGCACTGTACGTACGCCGCCAGTCCGCACGAGGTGTTCCGCCTCGTGGGAGAAGGGGCGTTTGCGTTGCGCATCAAGGTGATCGGCATGTTCACCGTCCTCGTGCTCGGGTTGACGGGCCTTCCGGCGGGAGCGGCGACGTCGTGGCCGGGTGACTCCGCCACGAAGTACGCGGACGGGACGAACGTCTTCGGCACGAACCTGAGCGGGCTGTCGTTCGAGAGTCCGGGTGTCGTGTGGGCGGTCAGGAACGGGCCCTCGACGCTGTACCGGCTCGTGCCCAGCGGGAGCACGTGGAAGGTCGACCAGAAGCGGTCGCTCGAGTTCGCGGACGGGCAGGGTGATCCCGATGCCGAAGGGGTCGTGAGCACGCCGGACGGGCTCTTCGTGGCTGTCGAGCGCGACAACGACGACGGTGACGTGAGCACGCCGAAGATCCTCAAGTACGGCACCGGCAGCAACGCGGCCGCCGAGTGGGAGCTCGGCGGCATGCCCGAGGTCGACCCCAACGACGGGCCCGAGGCCATTTCGTGGGTGCCGGACTCGTTCCTCACGCGGAACGGCTTCAAGGACGACAGCGGCAGGACCTACGACCCCGCCGAGTACCCCGGTCACGGCAGCGGCTTGTTCTTGGTCGGGCTGGAGGCCACCGGCGAGGTGTACGTGTACGCCCTGCAGGGATCGGGCGCGAAGTTGCTGAGCAGGTTCGCGAGCGGTCAGAGCCAGGTGATGGACCTGGAGTTCGACGGCGGCAAGCTGTGGAGCCTCTGCGACAACCACTGCAGCGGCCGGACGACGACGCTCGCCATCAGCAGCGGCAGGTTCAAGGTCACGGCGACGTACAACCGGCCGTCGTCGCTGCCGAACGTGAACCTCGAAGGTTTCACGATCTCGCCGAGCTGCGTCAACGGCAAGAAGGTCGTTCTCTGGTCGGACGACGACAACACGAGCAGTCACGCGCTCAGGAGTGGCACGCTGACCTGCACGGGCTAGCCTCCGGATTGTCGGGGTGCGGAACTAAGCTGCCGCGCGTGACCGCACCCCGCATTCCCGGCCTGACCGACCTGAGACCGTTGGGCGCGGGCGGGTTCGCCACCGTCTACACCGCCCACCAGTCCCAGCTCGGTCGCGACGTCGCCGTGAAGATCGACAACCGGCTCCTGGTCGACGAGCGGGACCGGCGGCGGTTCCTGCGCGAGGCGCAGGCGGCGGCCAAGCTGTCGGGTCATCCGCACGTCGTCGGGGTGCACGACGCGAACATCACCGGCCACGGCACGCCGTACATCGTCATGGAGCTGTGCACCGGCGGGTCGCTCGCCGACCAGCTCGACCAGCAGGGCCCGTTGCATCCGGAGCAGGTGCGCGACCTCGGCATCAAGCTCGCCGACGCACTCGCCGCGGCACACCAGGAAGGCGTGCTGCACCGGGACATCAAGCCCGCCAACATCCTCGTCGACCGCTACGGCACGCCGAAGCTCGCCGACTTCGGGCTCGCGGCGCTGCTCGACGCGCAGGGTGGCAGCACGGTCACCAGGGACGCCCTGAGCCCCAGCTACGCGCCGCCCGAGGCGTTCGCGATGGCCGAGCCGACGCCGCAGGCCGACGTCTACTCGCTCGCGGCGACGCTCTACACGTTGCTCGCCGGCAAGCCGCCGCGTCCGGTGCCGTGGCCGATCACGTCGTTCGACCAGCTCGGCGAGATCCTGCGCCGGCCCGTGCCCGCGGTGCCGGGGGTGCCGCCCGCGTTGCACGAGGCGCTGGCGAGGGCTCTGCACCCGGACGCGAACCTGCGCACGCCGAGCGCCACGCAGCTGCGGGACGAGCTGATCGACCCGATGCGGATGCCCACCGTGCCGGTCCCTCCCCCGCCGAAGCGCAAGGCGTGGCCGTTGGTCGCCGGCGCTGCCGGGCTCGTCGTCGCGATCGTGGTCGGGCTGGTCGTGCTGAACCCCTTCGGCAAGGAGCAGACGACCGCCCAGGGCGCCGGACCGTCGACGACCCAGCAGGGCGGCGCCGAGGACATCCCGCCGTTCCTGAAGAAGTGCGACAGCGCCGGGTTCTGCGTCGACAAGTCCACTTGCTACCGAGGGATCAACACCATCGGTGGCGCGGCCGCCACCGCACGCAAAGTCGGGTCCTGTGCGGACGAGCACTACTGGGAGGCGTTCGGCGGGGGGTGGCTGTCCGGGGAGATCCCCGCGGTCGACTCCGACGAGTTGCTGGCCTCGGCGGAGGTGAAGAACGTCTGCACGCCCGCCCTGATGAAGGCGGTCACCAGGGCGAACGTCGACACCACGGGCTGGGACATCACCGCGGTCGGGTACAAGGACGGCTCTCGCAGCTACTTCCTCTGCATGGGCGCTGAACCCGGAGCAGGTGAGGTCGTCACCAGCGCGTTCGGCAGCTGACCATGATCCCCTCGCCAGCATCCTGGGGGGATCATGAGCAAGCTCCGCACTCTTGTCGCATGCCTTGCCGTCGCAGGTTCGCTGCTCGTGAGCGCCCCGGCAGCGCAGGCCGCCGCCGGGTGCTACCAGTCCGGCGGTCGAGCGGGCTACGGGACGACCTACACCTGCAACATCTGGCGCACCAACCACCCGTGGGCGATGTACGGCCCCGGCCGGATCACTCGGATCGGCAACGTCGAGGGCGTGCTCAACGCGGGCAACAGCTGGTTCGTGTGCCAGAAGAGGTTCGGCATCAAGCTCGAGTACGGTTCGATCAAGAACGACTGGTTCGCCTACACGCTGGGCGACAACGGGTACTGGGGCTGGGTCAGCGCCACGCACTTCTCCGCAGGTGGCAACTGGGAGGCGGTTCCCGGACTCGCCCACTGTCCCGGCGGATTCGGGGACACCGCCACCTACCCCGGCGAACGTCCGGTGCCGCACACCTGGCAGGTCCCCGGCCCTGACCGGGAGTCCAAGGTCTCCATCAACTGAAAATCCACTTGCGACGGTCACTAACGTTGACCGACGTGCGTGTTCACGCCGATTTGATCATTGCTGGATTCCGAAGGTACTCGACCTACCGACAAGCGATGCTGGCCGGGATGACCGCGAACGTGGTCTTCGGCCTGCTGCGGGCCGCCGTTCTCGTCGCCGCTCTCAAGGCGGCGAACGGTGAGATCGCGGAGTACGGCATCGCTGCGACCAACACGTACGTCTGGATCGGGCAGGGGCTGCTCGGGTTCATCCTGTTGTGGGGGACCAACGAGCTCGCCGAGCGCGTGCGATCCGGTGACGTCGTGGTCGACCTGTACCGGCCGTGGCACCTGCAGACCGCTCTGCTCGCGCAGGACCTCGGCCGCGGCGGGTACGCGTTCCTGACCAGGCTCGCGCCGCCGATGGTGTTCGGCATGCTGCTGTTCCCGTTCCAGTTCCCGGCCAGCCCGGTGCAGTGGCCGCTGTTCCTGGTCAGCGCGGTCCTCGCGCTGGTCATCAGCTTCGCGTGCCGGTTCCTGATCGACGTCAGCGCGTTCTGGCTGATCGACAACCGGGGGCTGTTCGGGTTCTGGAACGTCAGCTCCGGCCTGCTGTGCGGGCTCACCGTGCCGGTCGCGTTCTTCCCGGGGTGGGCTCGGGACGTGCTGTGGATGACCCCGTTCCCCGCGTTGATGCAGGCGCCGATCGACGTGTTCCTCGGGCACGGCGACCCGGTGCGAACCTTGCTCTACCAGGTGTTCTGGGCCGTGGCGCTGCTCGCGGCCGGTCACCTGGTCCTCCAGCGCGCGGTGCGCAAGGTGGTGGTGCAGGGTGGCTGACACCATCTATCCGCGGCTCATCGGCGCGCGGCTGCGGAGCCAGATGTCCTACCGCTCGTCGTTCGCGCTCGACCTCCTCACGCAGGTGCTGGCTCAGTGGATCGAGCTGGTCGTCATCCTCGTGCTGTTCGGTCACGTCAGCGGGCTCGGCGGGTTCACCAAGGACGAGGTGCTGCTGATGTACGCGTTCGCGGGCATCGCGTTCGGCATCGCGGACCTCTTCGCCGGGCAGCTCGACAACCTGCCGACGTACATCCGCACCGGCACCTTCGACGTGCTGCTGATGCGGCCGCTCGGCACGCTGCCGCAGATCATGGTGTCGGACGTCCGCCTGCGCAGGGTCGGGCGCATCATCGGCGCGCTCGCCGTGATGGTCTACGCGCTGATGCACGCCGGCATCGCCTGGACACCCGCGAAGGTCGCGCTGACCCTCGTCACGCCGCTGGCCGGCGCGGTCATCTTCGGCGCGATCTGGGTCGTGACGTGCTCGGTGTGCTTCTGGATCGTGGAGGGCCGCGAGTTCGCCAACGCCTTCACCTACGGCAGCAACGCCTTCACCTCGTACCCGGTCAACGTCTACTCCGCCCCGCTGCGCTGGGTGATGGCGTTCATCGTGCCGGGGGCGTTCGTCGCGTACTACCCGAGCCTCGCGCTGCTCGGGAAGCAGGATCCGCTCGGCCTTCCTGGCTGGGTCGGCTGGACATCACCGCTCGTCGCGGCGCTGGCGGCGGTCGTCGCCGGGTTCGCGTGGCGGTTCGCGGTCAGGCACTACCGGGGAACGGGATCATGATCGAGGTCAGGGAGCTCCGCAGGGAGTTCAAGGTAGCCACGTCCAAAGGCCTGCGCCGCAACTACAAGACCGTCACGGCGGTGGACGGTGTCACGTTCGACGTCGCCGCGGGTGAGGCCGTCGGGTACGTCGGGCCGAACGGCGCCGGCAAGTCCACGACGATCAAGATGCTGACCGGGATCCTGGTGCCGACCAGCGGCCACATCCGGGTGGGCGACGTCGATCCGTCGAAGCAACGGCGTGATCTCGCGAAACGCATCGGCGTCGTGTTCGGCCAGCGCAGCCAGCTCTGGTGGGACCTGCCGCTCGGGGACAGCTTCGACCTGCTCAAGTCGATCTACCGCGTGTCTGCGGAGGACTACCGCAGGCGCCTCGACGAGTGCGTCGAACTCCTTGGTCTGCAGGAGTTCCTGACCACGCCCGTGCGGCAGCTCTCGCTGGGGCAGCGGATGCGCGGCGAGATCACCGCCGCGCTGCTGCACGCCCCGGAGCTCCTGGTGCTGGACGAGCCGACGATCGGCCTGGACCTGGAGTCCAAGGAGCGCCTCAGGGAGTTCCTCGCGGACATCAACACCCGCCGCGGCACGACGCTCCTGCTCACCACGCACGACCTGGACGACATCGAACGCCTCTGCCCGCGGCTGATGGTGATCGACCACGGCCGGGTGCTCGCCGACGGCCCGCTGGAGGAGCTGCGCGCCGAGGTCACGCCGGACCGCGAGCTCGTCATCGACCTCAGGGAACCAGGCCCGGCGCCGGACGTCCCCGGAGTGACGGCGGTGCGCAGCGAGGCCAACGGGCTGCGCCACCACCTCACGTTCAGGAGAGCGGAGACGACGGCGGCACAGTTGATCACCCAGGTGGTGCGGCAGGTGGAGGTCCACGACCTCGCCGTCGTGGAGCCGGAAATCGACGACGTCATCCGCAAGCTGTACCAACGGCAACTCGATCAAGACGTACGTCGGTAGAGTCATCAGTAATCGATCCGGACACTTCGGGCACAAGGAGAGCGAATGCGCCTAGTTGGACCGCTGGCCGCGGCTGTCATCGCGATGGGCAGCTTGACGGCTTGCGACGCGATCCAGGGCGTCAGCAACACCGCGGACAAGGTGAAGCTGTGCGCCGACGCAATCTCGCTCGTGGGTTTCACGCCGGACATGAGCGACCCGCAGAAGGCTCTGGAGGAAACCCAGGCCAAGGCGAAGGAGCTCGAGACCCTCGCGGGCTCGGCGCCGGACGAGCAGGTGAAGAAGGCTCTCGAAGAGGCCGCCAACGGCATGCAGAACGTCAACTCCGCGGCGGACTGGGTGCAGCAGAAGGCCGATCTCGCCGCGAAGGTCTCCTCGGCCTGCGGCGGATGAGCACTTGAGCCCTGTTGCGCACCTCCGGTGGCGGCTTAGGCTTTGACGCGTCCATCGTGCCAAGCCTCACGCCGCACACCGGAGGTGTTGCAGCACCATGCAAGCAACAGTGGGTGACAGGCTCCACGTCCACAGCCGTTCGATCGGCCTGGAGGAGCGCCTCGGCGAGATCCTCGAAGTGCGCGGGAACGACGGGCATCCGCCGTACCTCGTCCGCTTCAACGACGGCCACGAGGGCCTGGTGTTCCCAGGGCCCGACTGCATCGTCGAGCCCCGAGGCTCCGTCTAACCGTTGAGAACGGTCGCGATCAACTCCTCGGCGAGCTGAGGAGTCGCTGCCGCCACGCCTGACCACCGGTGGGTCAGGTCGGGCTCGAACGTGAACGGCCGCCCGTGCAGGTCGACCAGCACGCCGCCCGCGGCGGGCACGGTGACCAGCGCCGTCGCGAGGTCCATGATCCGGTGCGTGTCGCTGCCCGGATCGATGAACGCGTCGACAGTGCCTTCCGCGACCAGCATGGTCTCCAGGCACGTCGTGCACAGCACACGGATGCGGTCGGCGCTGTTCGCGATGCGCAGCCACGCGTCCTGAGTGCCCGTCTTGGGGCGCATCAGGCACACCGACGCGCCCTTCAGAGTCGTGCGTCCGGTGGTGCGGAACGACGTCGGCACTCCTGCGCGCGCGTGCCACGCACGACCCGTGTCGAACCACGTCGTCAGAGCTTCTTTTGCTGTGCCGTCTTCGACGAGCGCACCGGCGAAGCACGAGAGAGGGACGCCGAACGCGGCGTTCGCGGACCCGTCGACCGGGTCGATGACGAGGGTGATCGAGGAGCCGTTGTCGACGAACCCGGCTTCCTCGGAGAGCAGGTTCACGCGATTGCGGTGGATCGACTCCAGGATCGCGTCCTCGACGATGCGATCGACGAGCATCGTCGGTGTTCCGTCGGCGCCGTCCGCCACTTCTTCGCGGAGTTCGAGGCGCGTGTGCAGAGATCGGGCACGCCCGTACGCCGCCGACGCCGCACGAGCGGCGTCAGCGAGCGCAGGGTGCACGTCATCGGAGAGCTGTGGCTGGGGAACGTCCCATGGGATCAGCACGTTCCCCACACTGCCACGAAAAACTCAGATCAGGCCGAGGCCCTTGACCGCGTCGCGCTCCTCGACCAGCTCGGCCACGGAGGCGTCGATCCGGCCGCGGGAGAACTCGTCGATCTCCAGGCCCTGGATGATCTCGTAGCTGCCGCCCGAGCACTTGACCGGGAACGACGAGATGATGCCCTCGGGCACGCCGTACGAACCGTCCGACGGGATGGCCATCGAGGTCCACTCGGTGCCGTTGACCCAGTCGTAGATGTGGTCGATGGCGGCGTTCGCGGCCGACGCGGCCGAAGACGCGCCACGGGCCTCGATGATCGCCGCGCCGCGCTTGGCGACGGTCGGGATGAAGTCGTTCTCCAGCCACGCCTGGTCGTTCACGGCCTCGGCGGCGGTCTTGCCGCCCACCTTGGCGCGGAACAGGTCCGGGTACTGGGTGGCCGAGTGGTTGCCCCAGATCGTCATGTTCTGGATCTCGGTGACCGCAACGCCCAGCTTCTTGGCGAGCTGCGACAGGGCGCGGTTGTGGTCCAGGCGCGTCATCGCGGTGAAGCGCTCGCGCGGGACGTCCGGCGCGTGCTGCTGGGCGATGAGGGCGTTGGTGTTGGCCGGGTTGCCGACCACGAGGACCTTCACGTCGTCAGCGGCACCGGCGTTGATCGCCTCGCCCTGCGGCTTGAAGATGCCACCGTTGGCCTCGAGGAGGTCGCCGCGCTCCATGCCCTTGGTGCGGGGGCGGGCGCCGACGAGCAGGGCCACGTTCACGCCGTCGAACGCGGTCTTCGCGTCGTCGGTGATCGTGATTCCCTTGAGCAGCGGGAAGGCGCAGTCGTCCAGCTCCATCGCGGTGCCCTCGGCGGCCTTCAGCGCGGGGGTGATCTCCAGCAGCCGCAGGTTGACCGGGGTGTCCGGGCCGAGCAGGTGGCCGGAAGCGATGCGGAAGAGCAGTGCGTAGCCGATCTGGCCGGCTGCACCGGTGACAGTGACGTTCACGGGCGTGCGGGTCATGAGCCTTCCCGAATGACGGTCGTCCTCGTTGACGTCGGGCAGGTCGCCCGGCGTCCCGCACGTTACCAACACGTCGCCGATGGCAGAGTGTGAGAGTGGACAACCTGGTCGAAGAGGTTGGCGAGGACTACGCCGACGCGAACCTGCACGGACAACACTGGGAGAAGCGGTCTTTCACCGACTGCGACTTCACCGAGGCCGACCTCCGCGAACTCGTCACGGCGGGGTGCACGTTCACCCGGTGCGACTTCACCCGGACGGATCTCGGCGAGTCGCAGCACACCGCGACGGCGTTCCGGCAGTGCACCTTCGACCGCACGGTCCTGACCCGGTCGAGCTTCACCTCGTGCAGCCTCATGGGGTCGACCTTCGTCGACTGCGTGCTGCGGCCCGTCACCTTCACCGAGGTCGACTTCACGCTGGCGTCGTTCGCGAAGGCGCCGCTGCACGGCCTGAAGCTGGGCGGTCAGCGGTTCCGCGAGACGAACCTCAGCGAGGCCGACCTGCGCAACACCGACCTGAGCCAGTCCGACCTGATGGGTGCCCGGCTGCTCGACGCCAAGCTGGAGGGCGCGGACCTGCGCGGGGCGAAGCTGGACGCGAACGGGCTCCGGCAGGCCAAGCTCGCCGGAGCCCTGATCGACGTCGAGCAGGCGATCGCCTTCGCGGCCGCCTACGGCCTAGTGGTGTCGTAAGCCTTCGCCGCGTTCTTTCGCCGTAGACGAGTGCCATCGCAGTACCGGCCCCGCGTCCTCGTAGTGGTCCTACGGGGGCGCGGGGCCGGTAGCGCCACTAGTTGTCGGCCGATCCAGTGATCTCGGCCAGCACGCCTTCCGCGACCATCTCCTCGACCGACTTCGGCAGCAGGTAGGCGGTGCCGCCGCCCGGCTGCTCGAACCACGGCACGGCCACGCCGGTCAGCACCTCGAGCGGGCGGCGCAACCGGTACACGCGGTACGGGCGGTTGATCCACGACGGCACGAGGCTGCGTTCCGGGAACGGCGTGCCCGCCACGTAGACGAGGTTGCCGCTCTGGTCGCCGTAGCGGTCGATCTCGGTGCCCGCCGGCAGTTCGAACATCTGCTTGTGGCGGAACAACGTCAGCGGCGGCTCGCCCGCGAGCGGCGAGATCGGGAACTTCCGCTTTGACGGTTCCTCCTGCGCCACGGCGGCGGCGACCGGCGAGGGGGCCGGAGCCTGCTGCGGTGCGGGTGGTGGCGGAACCGGCTGCACCTTCGTCGGGGCGACGGCCGGCGCCGGCATCGGTGCGGGCGGGACCACCTGCGCCGGGGCCTGCGGCTGCGGGGCCAGCGGCGGGCGCTGCGGGGGCACGGGACGGCGCGGCTCCTCGCGGAAGCCGTTGGTCATCGGCCGCTGCGGTGGCTGCGGTGGCTGGGGTGCCCGCGGCGGGATCGTGCGGAAGTTGCCCAGCACCAGCCTGCCCACCAGGTACGCCGACGCGTCCTCGACCTTGTCGAACCGCACCGGGTTCTTGGGGCCGTGGTCGAACCAGCTGACCTCCCAGCTGTCGCCGTCGAGGCGCAGCGTCCAGGTGCGGTCCGCGGGCTCGCCGCCGATCCGGAACACGCCGTGCGGCACGTTGAGGTCGTCCAGCGCGCGGCGGGTGCCCGCCAGCTCGCGGTCCTCCTCCGGCGTGACCTGCCGCGGCGGCTTGACCGGTTCCGGCTCCGGCTCCGGTTCGGGCTCGGGTTCCGGCTCCGGTTCGGGATCCCTGAACAGCGCCGCGTCGAACTGGGTGGTCTCCTCCGAGCGCGTCGGCTTGGGCACGGGGGCCAGGGGCAGCACCTCGGGCTCCGCGACCGGATCCGGCTCGAAGTGCGAGTCGAGCCGGTCGTCGAACCGGTCGTCGAACTCCGGGTCGACCGCCGCCTCGAACGACGTCGTCGACTCGATCTCCTCTTCGGCGAGATCGGGCTCGTCCCCGGTCACGGGGACGACCGGGTGCTCCTCGGTGACCTCGGCCGCGCTCTCCAGCGGCTCGTCGAGGACCGGGCTCCACGCCATCGTGTCCTGCATCGCGTCGCGCGGACGTTCCTCGGTCTCGGCGTCGAGGTGGTCGGTCAGCTCCGCTTCGTGCTGGTGCGTGAGGAGCACGGGCTCGTCCGGCCCCGCGGTGGGGATCTCGGGTTCGTCGGCGACGTCCACGTCTTCGTGTTCGTCCGCGACGACCGTTTCGTTCGGCTCCTCGGCGACGAACTCGTCGACCGGCTCGGGAACGACGTCCCGCATCGGCTCGCGCACGGGCTGCCGGACGATCTCCGACGCGGACTGCCGCACGGGCTCCGGCTGCCGGACGGGTTCCGGCTCCGGTTCCCCGAGCTCGCTCGGGTGCGGGGCGAAGAGGTCCATGCCCGCGCCGTACGTGTCGCGCAGGGTCCTCTCGTCGATCGTGTCCGGCACGCCGTCCGAGTCGAAGACGACCCGGTAGGGAGGACCGTCGCCGGCCAGCGGCGGCACGGCCACGGCGAGCGTCTCGCCCGGGTCGGCGGCCACGGGCTCCGGCGCGACCTGCGGCTGCTCGGTCGTGACCTCGGCCGCGACCGGCTCGGGGTACATCGGCTCGAAGTCGTACTCCTCCGGCTCGTCGCCGGCCTCGAACTTCGGTGCCGCGACGAACTGCGTCGCGTCCGCCGCGGGGGCGGGCTGCGGCTCCGGCTCGAGTTCGACCGGCGTCGGCACGACGGTGCCGGGAGGCGCGGCGGGAGCGCCCAGGTTCGCTGCGGCGCCGAGCCTCGACTCCTCGCTGACCTCGGGCAGGCCGAACCCGGCGGCACGCGCCCGTTCGACCAGCTCCGGCTCGGGCGGGACGCCGTACTTGCGCAGGTAGTAGGAGACCCCGGCGGGCCAGATCCACACACCGTCCGTCTGGAACCCGGACGGCACGACCGGCGGCGCGTCCGGGTGCAGCACGTCGTTGTCGAAGCCGCGCCCGGCCACGGCGACCGGCGCGTTCGACAGGTACGCGAGCAGCGGCGCGACCTCGGGCTCGGGCACCGGCGGGCGGTTGACCGACGGACGACCGTTCGGTCCGGCGCCGTCGAACACGCGGGCCGTGCGGAACACCGGCGTCGGCGGGTTCATCCTGCGGCGCAGCCAGTCGGGGATGTTCTCCTCGGCACGCGGGAAGAACCTCATCTCGTCGACGTACGCCTGCTGGGGCGGAGGGGTCTGCCAGCTCGGCTCCGCGCGGTCGAAGTCGAGGTTGTAGCTGGAGGGGTGATCGAGCTGGTACCTGGCGTTGGTCCAGCTGCCCCGGCCCTCGCGGTGCATGCCTGCCCGCAGCCGCGCGAACAGCGAGGCCACCTCCTGGGGCACCTGCCACGCACGCTTGGTTCCGTCCTGCAGCCGGAGTTCGGCCTCCAGTTCGAAGTACCGGCCGGTGGCGCGGTACTGCGCGATCACACTGCGCCAGTCCTCTGGTGCGGCCCGCATCAGAGTCAGGCCGATCTGCTTAACCAGAGCGTCCTGCTCGGTAGGGTTCAACGGCTTCGGCTCGGACACGCCAACATCTTCCCCCGCAACTCGCCGGATCGCACACGTCCCCCGCCACTGCGCCGAACGGTGGAGGCCCGACCATAACGCGGTGGACGTGCAAGGTTAAAGCTGATCAAGAACACCTTTGACCGATCTGGAGGCGATGTGACGCGGTCCGCGCAGGTGACCGGCGGTCTGCTGGCGGCGGCGGGCGGAGTGGCCATCGCGGTCCAGGCGCGCGTCAACGGATCGCTCGCCCAGGAACTGGGCAACGGCCTGCTGGCGGCGTTGATCTCCTTCGGCGGAGGGTGGTTCGTGCTGCTCGCGGTCGTCCTGACGCGACAGTCCGGGCGGGACGGCCTTTCGAGACTGCGCGACGCGCTGCGCCGCCGCCGCATCCGATGGTGGGAGTGCATCGGTGGCATCAGCGGCGCGGTGCTCGTGGGCTCGCAGGGACTGGCGGTCGCGACCATCGGTGTGGCGGTGTTCACGGTCGCGGTGGTGATCGGGCAGGTCGTGAGCAGCATGGTCATGGACAACCTCGGGGTCGGTCCCGGTGAGTCGAAGCCGATTACGAAGACACGTGTCGTCGGAGCGGCCGTCGGTGTTATCGCGGTCACTGTCGCCGTGTCGCACCGGTTCACGACGCCCGGAGAGTTGTGGCTCGCGGTGCTGCCGCTCGTCGCGGGCCTGCTGATGGGCTGGCAGCAGGCGGTGAACGGGCTGGTGCGCGAGGCCTCGGCCAACTCGATGGCGACGATCCTGGTGAACTTCAGCGTCGGCACCGCGGCGCTGGCGCTGGTCAACGCCGTGACGTGGAGCGGTGTGCCCGGCGCGTTCCCCTCCACGTGGTGGCTGTACCTCGGTGGGTTGCTGGGCATCGTCGGCGTGGGCGGGGCGATCACGTCGGTGCGGTTCATCGGCGTGCTGATGGTCGGGCTGTGCGGCGTGTGCGGCCAGCTCATCGGGGCCGTGCTGCTCGACGCGGTGAGCGGGCACCTGGCGTTGCCGACGGTGATCGGCGTGGTGCTGACGCTGGTGTCGGTGGGCGTCGCGGCCCTGCCCAATGGGAAGATGAGGACGTGACTGCGACGCTGCTCAACGGCAACGAAACCCGGAACGCGCTGTTCGAGGACCTGAAGGCGCGGGTCGCCGCGCTGCCCGGCTCCGTGGGCCTGGCCACCGTGCTGGTCGGCGACGACCCCGGCTCGCACTCGTACGTCAAGGGCAAGCACCGGGCGTGCGAGAAGGTCGGCATCTCCTCGATCCGGCGCGACCTGCCCGAGTCGACCACGCAGCAGGAGCTGGAAGCCGTCATCGACGAGCTGAACGCGAACCCCGAGGTCACCGCGTACATCGTCCAGCTGCCGCTGCCCAAGCACCTCAACGCGAACGCGATCCTGGAGCGCATCGACCCGGCCAAGGACGGCGACGGCCTGCACCCGGTCAACCTCGGCAAGCTGGTGCTCGGCGAGGAGGCCCCGCTGCCCGCCACGCCGCGCGGCATCGTGGAGCTGCTGCGCCGCTACGACGTGCCGATCGCGGGCGCGAACGTCACCGTCGTCGGCCGCGGCGTCACCGTGGGCCGCCCGATCGGCCTGCTGCTGACCCGCCGCTCCGAGAACGCCACCGTGACGCTGTGCCACACCGGCACCAAGGACCTGGCGGCGGAGGTGCGCCGGGCGGACATCGTGATCGCCGGTGCCGGCAGCCCGGGCCTGATCACCGCGGACATGGTCAAACCGGGCGCGGCCGTGGTCGACGTCGGCATCACCCGCACCGAGGCCGGTCTCGTCGGCGACGTGGCCCCCGAGGTCCGCGAGGTCGCCGGCTGGCTCGCCCCGATGCCCGGTGGCTCGGGCCCGATGACCGTCGCGATGCTGCTGACCAACACCGTCGAAGCCGCCGAGCGCGCCCGTGCAGCGGTCTGACGCCGAGGCGCTCATGCCGGAACAGCGCTGGCGCTCGGGCCCCGCGAAGCACCTGCCGTTCGCGCTGGTGCTCGGGGTCGGCGTGCTCGGGCTGGTGCGGATCTTCCAGTACCACTGGCGGCAGGGCGCCGTGCTGCTCGGGGTGTCGTTGCTGGTCGCGGCCGTGCTGCGGATCCTCGTGACCGACGAGCAGGCGGGTCTGATCAAGATCCGCGGCCGGGGCATGGACGCGTTCCTGTACTCGACGCTGGGCATCGTGGTGATCGCCGTCGCACTGACGATCACCGGCGGCCCGCTGAGTCGTTAGTCCGGGCCGATGGCGCGGTTCACCATGACCTCGACCAGTTCGTCGAGGTCCATGGTGGCCACCACGTCCGGCAGCGTCAGCCGCTCGTAGATCAGCCCCGTCATCGCGAAGTACAGCGAGACGACGGTCATGCGGTCGCCCGGCAGCTTCGAGTCCTCGTTGAACGCGACGTTGGCCTCGAGGTTGCCGGCGATCGTCCTCGTGAGCGCCTCACGGATCTCCGGCCTTCTCGTGGCCTCCAGCCGCAGCTCCATCATCGCGAGGTAGCAGGCCTTGTCCGCCTCCGCCCGCTTGATGATGTCGTGCATGAACTTCACGGTCAGCGACCTGTCGCGCGGCAACGCGAGCGACTCCGCGACCGACTCGTCGGACGGCATGAGCCGGTCGTGCACCCGCGTCATCACCGCCGACATCAGCTCGTCGCGGTTCGCGAAGTAGTTCGACGCCGTGCCCGCCGGCACCTCCGCCTTCGCGTCGATCGCGCGGTAGGTCAGCCCCCGCGCACCTTCTCGCGCCAGGACGTCGATCGCCGCGTCCAGCAGTGCCGTGCGCCTTGCCTCGTTCCGGACCACGCCGCCTCCTTGACAACCACTACAGGCATAGTACTACAGTTGTCGTGGTTGAACTGACTGAGGGGATCATCGCTTTGCGAAAGCTCGTTTACTACGTCGCCGTCACGCTCGACGGGTTCATCGCGGCCGAGGACGGGACCTTCGACGGGTTCCTCTTCGAAGGCGACCACATGGAGGGCATCAACGCCGTGTACGCGGACACGCTGCCCACCCAGTTCCGCGAGGCACTCGGCCTGCAGGACACGCCGAACCGCAACTTCGACACCGTCCTGATGGGCCGCAACACCTACCAGGTCCCCGGCGGCCTGGCCTCGCCCTACGCACACCTGCGCCAGTTCGTCGTGTCCACCCAGGTGACCGGCACCCCGCCCGACGTCGAGGTGATCAACTCCGACGTCGTCGGCCGCGTGCGGTCGCTGAAGGCGGAGGACGGCCTCGACATCTGGCTGTGCGGCGGCGGCAAGCTGGCCGCCGCACTGCTGCCCGAGATCGACCGGCTGCTGCTCAAGATCCACCCCGTGGCGTTCGGGCGCGGCATCCCGCTGTTCGACGGAAAAGCCGGCATCAGGAAGTTCCAACGCACCGATGCGCGACTGTTCGAGAGCGGAGTTTCGTTCATGAGTTTCGACCGCGTTTAAGAAAATGATTGACGGCGAGCAGTGCGCGCCGTAATACTTGTGCCACACACCAAGCCGAAGGGGATGTCATGAGCAGCCAGCAGATGCGAGGCGAGAGCTTTAGCAGCTTCGTCGCGTGCGTGCGCTCCTCACGACGCCCCAGCTCCTCGCGACCGTTTTCGCAGGTGAGCTCCTTGTAGTGGCATGAGCACGAAGGCCACTCAGGGAGCCGCCCATCGGGAAACCGATCAGGGCGGCTCTCTTTGTTTGCTGTGCATTTTTAATTCTTGCCCTTGTAGCTCAATGGACAGAGTGCGGCACTACGAACGCCGAGATTCAGGTTCGACTCCTGGCAGGGGTACTAGCGGGTGCGAGGGAGACGGCAACCCACCTCATTTGGGATGAGGACACACCGCGTTCGACTCGCGGGCATCCGACGGAAAGGCGTCCTCCGGGACGCGCAAGGCTCTTTAGCTCAACTGGCAGAGCACCGGGGTGAAGTTCCGGCGGTCAGGGTTCGACTCCCTGGGGAGCCACGCAGGACGAAGGAGGGCTGGCCGAGTGGTAAGGCACCGGATTGCTGATCCGTGGTCCAGCGATTGTCTGGCGCGCGTTCGATCCGCGCGCCCTCCGCGTCCTGAAAGGAGGATTGGCCGAGCCCGGTAAGGCAGCTGTCTCGAAAACAGTGGTCAGCGCGCGAGCGCTGCGCAGGTTCGAATCCTGCATCCTCCGCTCCACCCAGTTCGTGTCCTCTGAAGTGCTGGCGGCGGCACGCCCGACTGTTACGCGGGAGGACCAGGTTCGAATCCTGGCAGGGGAACCGAGGCCGGTGCCGCTCTGGCGACACCGGCCGTTCCGGCTCAGCCGGGGTCACCGCGCAGACGCGCGGCCAGGCGTTCGATCTCCGCGTCCAACTCGCTTTCACGCTGGGCACGGGCTTGGCGGTCGGCGACGTCGAGGCGTTCCATCCGCCCTTGCCGTTCCCGCTCGATCCGCTCCAGCTTCACGTCCATGATCGCGGAGTCCCGCCGTTCGAACAGGTTGACGTGGCTGCCGTGCAACCGCTTGTCCGCCTCGATCTGCCGGGCGATCAACCTGTCGTACGTCGTCGAGCCGTTCATCCACTTGGCCAGCACCGGCAAGCAGTCGAAGAGCACCAGCAACAACCGCAGGGCCCAGTGTCCGAGGGTCACCGCCAGGCTCTCCTCGGAGAGCTTGCCCAGGGCCTCGAACTCCTCGAGGATGCCGGTCTTGACGCGGTTCGCCTTGCGCTCCTCGACCTTCTTCTCGATCGCCTCGGTGACCTCGGAGCCGTAGGACGCCTCGGTGGACTGCAGCTTGGCCTTGAGTCCGACGATCTGGGTGTCGAGACCCCCGAGGTCGACCTGCCGCTGGTCGAGCCGTGTGTCCCTGCGGTACTGGTCAGCGCTGTTGCGGTTGCGCGTGCACTCCGGCCCCTCCCCGGGGACACCCGTCGTCAGCGCACCTGCGACGCCCTTGCACTCGGCCTGCGCGATGGTCTCGAGCTCGTTCCACCTCCGCAGGTACTCGTCGACCTCCTTCTTGAGCTCGTCGCGCTTCACGACGAGACCGTCGTACTCACCGCGAAGGGCGCCCAGGGAGCTCGCCAGGTTCAGGTGGAAGTCGGCGCACTCGGGGGTGTCCACCACCGCGCCGTTCGACGGGTTGCACGCTTTCCAAGTGCCGGCGTAGCGCGCGATCTCGTCGGCACGACTGTCCTCGACCTGCTTCTCGATCGCCGGGTGGAAGACCCAGACCACCAGGGGTTCGGCGATGGTGAGCCCGAGCAGCACCGAGATCACCAGCCGGGGCACGAAGACGATGAACCGCGTGCCGGTCGCGCCGTGCATGCTGGCGATCAGCCAGCTGTCCAGGTTGATGATCATGAGCGCCCAGAACATCGCCACCGGTGCCACGGCGAGCACTCGCCACCACGCGTCGCCACCCAGCAGCTGGCTCAGCACCACCAGGATGGACAACCCGCTGAGCGCACCCGTGGTCAGCACGATCACGCCCATCTTGGTGTAGCGCGGGCGTTCCTCCGGCGCCCAGTCGAGCACGTCCTCCTTGATCCCGATGACAGAACGGAGCCGGCGGCCGAACCCCAGGTCGGGGAACGCGGGCCGGTACGGGCTGACCGGGATCTCGGTGAGGTCCTTCGGCAGGGCGTCAGTCGGCATGCTCTTCCCTCAGCTCGTCGGCCACGCTTCGCTCGTCCTCGATCTCCTTCGGCTTGTCGTCCGCGACGACCTCCGGCTCGATCGCGGGAGGGGTCATGTCGAGCACGTCCGCCAGGATCTTCTCGACCGGCAGGTTCTGGGTGTCCAGGAACCCGCGTGCGGCAAGGGTCTGCACGAGCTGGACGTTCGCGTCGAACCGGCGTCGCTCGTCCTCGCGGTCGGCGGCGTCGCGACGCAACCGCTCGGCGCGCGCCGCGTCCCGGTCGTACCGGTCCGACTCCAGCTGGAGCCGCTGGTAGTCCCGATCCCGTTCCAGCTTCAGCAGCTCGTACTCGCGGTCACGAGCCTCCCGGCTGTCCGCCAGCGCGCTCTCCCGGTCAGCTTCGGCCCGCAGTTCGCTGACGAGCTGGCGCTGGTCCAGCTTTCCGGCCGCCACCGCGTACAGCAGCGCGTTGCGGGTGTCCCCGTTGACGAGCGCCAGATCGCGTTCGAACTGGTCGCGCTCGAACTCCCGGCGCGCGGCCGCCTGCCTCAGCTCGTGCTGGTCGTCCGCCGTCTCGATCAGGTGCACATGACTGCGGTCGACGGTCTCCAGGGCGTGCCGGTGGCGTTGGTCGCCCACCTGCACGGTCCGCTCGTGGCCGCGCTGGTCGAGCTCGACGTCGTTGCGGTACCGCCTGCGGACCTCGTCCAGCGTCTGATCGTCGCGTTCGGACTCGTAGACGAGCCGGTGGGCCTGGGCCTGCTGCTTCAACGCCAGCGCGTGCTCGCGTTCCTTGTCCCGCACGGTCTTCTCGAACTCGACCAGCTCCTGCGGCGTCAGCACCTCGACGCCGGCGAGCCTGATCATCATGCCCGGCACGCTGATCGGCCGGACCTCGAAGTACGCGCGGACCTGCGCCGAGACGTCCCGGATGACCTCGTTGATGTCCGAGTACTTCCGTGCCAGCCCGAGCTCGAACAGGCGCTGATGGCTGGTCAGGTAGCTGTGCAGCACAGTGGCGGCGTTGACGCCGTCCCGGACCACGACAACGGGGTCGGTCACCGTGCAGGTGAACGTGACGTGGACGGTGAAGGCGCTCGCCTCACCGCTCTGAATGCTGACGGCGACCAGCACCGGGGCATCGCGGCTCATGTCCACGAGGCTGACGTGGGTCGCCCGGACGACCTGTTCGTCACGCGGGCCGAGCCTGCCGAAGTCCGGCAGGTACTCACCGTCGACGCGGTACACGAGCATCTCGTGCGCCGCGGCCTTCGGCAGTTCGTCCGGCTCGCGGAACTTCCTGCCCATCCCGAGCGGCCCTCGCTTCGGAGAGGGAGCCAGCGGCCGGTGCGTCACGATGGGATAAGGACGAGTCATGATGTCGGCCCCTCGGTCTTCCTTCTGTTCTGCAACGTCTCGAGCAACACGTCGATCAGCGCGTCCTGATCGCTGCGCTTGTTCCGGTGGCGCACGACGTCCAGGGACTCGCGCAACGGCACCAACTCCTCGACCGGCACGGCATCGGCCAACGCCTCGCCGAGACTCCTCGCCTCGTCCGGCCTGAGAAGGTCCAGGGATTTGAGCAGCGCGCGCACCGCGTCACGGCGATGCGGCCGGCTGAGCAACACCGCCGCCCAGACACGAGCGACCAGGTCGAGCCGGTCCGGCCGGTTTCGGATGAAGTGGTGGATCGCCAGCTGATACCGCGGTCCTCCGCGGACGGTGAGCACCGCCAGGATCGCCCTGGTCACCAGCTCACGCTTGCGCAGCGGAGGTGGTCTGACCTCGAAGTCGTCGAGCACGCGGACGAGCAGTCCCAGCACGATCGCACCGTGGCGAGGTTCGTGGACGAGCGTCGCGAACAGCGTCGCGAACGCCTGCACGTACGCCTCGGCATCGGCGTCAGGGCTTCGCTCCATCAGCTTCCAGGTCCTGCGCAGCGCTTCGGTCGGGAACCTCGCCGCCAGCTCTCCGCTGAGCACGACCGCGGCGGTGAGACGCTGCACACGCGAGCCGAACATCGTCCAGCCGCGCACGATCCGCAACGCGACCGGCGCCGTGTCCTCGTCGAAGCACATCAGCCAAAGGACGATCGCTGCGGTGTCACGCCCTTCGTCACCCAGTTCACCGCGCGACCACGGTTCGAGGTAGGACTCCTCGACCTCCACCGCGTCCGTCTCGGCCAGCAGAGCCAAGCCGCGGGCGACCTCGAAGTCGACCCCGTCCTCGACGATGTCGTGGATCCAGACCTTGACCGCGTCCCAGAACGGGGTCGGCATCCTCTCGTTGAGCTCGGCGAGAACGCAGACCCGGCAACCGGAGTCCTTGAACGTCAGCACGCGGATCGCCGTCTGCTCGCGGATCAGCTTCTCGGTTCTCATCAGGCTGTCCTTCCCGAGCCGGCGCGCACGGGACTGGTCGAGCACGGGTTCGGTGCCGCCCTCGACAGGTTCCTGTTCCGGCAACGGAAGCAGCTCCTCGAGCCGCGTCTCGAGCATCGCCAGACGTGACTCGAACTCGCGCTCGCTCACCCCCGTGCCGAACGCCAGCGTGGCGATCTCCACGATCTCCTTGCGCGTACGAGGCTGCTCGAACCATTCACGCGCGCTCTGCGCGGACGCGATGTCCAAGTGCCGCAACGCTTCCAGCACCGGCTCGCCCGCACCGACGCGCGTCGTCACGTCAGCCAGGTCGTCCATCGGGCAGTCCGCGGGAAGGACCGTCATGAGCTCTCTCACGACCTCCAGGTCATCACCGAGATGCGCACGAAGCACCGTCTCGACGCTGACGCGCTCCCAGAAGACGTTCTTCACGGAGCCCGAAACCTCGGCCACGGAAGCGGTGCGGGTGATCACGAGAAACGCACCCGCCTCCCGCACGGCTTCCCGGACGGCCATCCACGCGAAGTCCGTGTCCGCTTCCTTCGCGGTGTCGACCTGGTCGACCACGACATAACCGTGACGAGGTTCGTACGTCCGCGTGGCCAGCTCGTGCGGTGTGATGACGGGCGAGAGCGCGACCAGGGGTCCTTCCGTGCGGGCGCGGAGCATCGACAGCGCGCCTGCCCGCTTGCCGGAGCCACGCAATCCGCTGATGACCACGACGTGGTCGTCGAGCAGGTACTTCTCCGCCTTGGCCTGACACGGAGGCGTTACGTAGTGCTCGAGCGCGTGCCGCACGTCCTGCGGATCGAGCTTGCCGGTGTCGGGACCGAGCCGTTTGCCGCGCCCACCGGAGTCCATCGATCCGAACATGCCGTTCGGCGCGTAGACGCGCTCCTGGAACACGTTCAACGCGCCGATCTTCACGGCGTCCGCGAGGCGTTCGCTCTCCTCGGCCGGTCCGTCGTCGACCGGATCTCCCTCGTTCTCAGCCGCGGCGGTCACGCACCACTCCGAACACTCCGTGAGGTGCGTACACCCGCTCCTCGAACTTGTTGAACACCTCGGCGTGAATCGCCGGACCGTCCGAAGTGGACTTCCTGGGCGGTGCGGGCGCGGAGGTCGGGGGTTGCGCCGCGGCACCGGGCAGACGCATCCAGCCGCGTTCCGAGAAGGTCTTGACCTTCACCTCGGCGGCCTGGAACTCACCGGCGTCGAGACCGCGTTCGCCGTGCACGACCACTTCACGGTAGAAGCGGTCGGAGATGATCACGCCGAGCCGCGTCTCCGGCGAACCCGACATGGCTTCGCGCAACGCGGGCGCGTCTCGCAGCCGCGCCGCTCGCACCACCGCGTCTCCCTGGACGTGCGGCGGGTTCAGGACGACCTCGCCGAAGTCGACCGCCATCCGCAGCCTGAGCTGGTACTGCTCGCCGGCAACACGGTTCACGTCTGCCAGCGCGATGGCGATCTCGCGCAGGACGAAGTCGGCGAGGATCCAGGACCGGGACACCTCGGCGCCGATCACCATCGTCGCGCTGTCCCCGTCCGGCCGCCTGAAGGCTGAGGCCAGCGGTTGTCCCGCTGCCTTCGCCGCGGAGAAAGCCAGGTCGAGCACGGTGTTGTGGGCTGAGTCGAGATGGGCTTGACGACGTCTTTCACCGGACGAGCCGACCACGTCCGAGCTGATCACCGTCTGGGAAAGGGCAAGCGAGGTCACGGGACTCCTCAGGTGCTGCGGTGGTGTGGTGGTCACCCTGAGACGCACTCCGGCGAGCCACCACATCCTGTGATGGTTTTCGAGCAGATCGCGCGATTCAGGCAAATGGCGCAAGGGACTTGCACTCGGCCGTACCGGGTGGTGACGAGGTTCCGGTCGCACAGCCGCCGCAACGACCGGTGCGTGGCCACGAGCGACGCCGTGGCGAGGTGAGCGAGTTCGCACTGGCGCAGCGGAATCTCGACCTGCGGCTGCGAGGAGTCCTCGACGAAGACCACGATCATGTCCGCCAACGCCTGCAGCACGCGGATGTCGACGCACTCCGACGTCATGGCCGCGGTGTGGTTCTCCGCGGCGCGGAGACGGAGCGAGACCTGCCTGGTGACTTCACGCGCGGCCTTGGGGTGGTCGTCGAGGTATTCGAGGAACCGGCTGCGGGCGATCTTCACGCCCGACACCCGGCCCTGTGCGAGCACAGACGCCGACCGCACTCCGTCGTCCACACATGCGATCTCGCCCAGCAACTCGCCAGGGCCGCGCACGGCGAGCAACCGCGTACCGCCGGAGTGGTCGTTGCTCATGACCTTGACGACGCCCGAGCGGACGACGATGACGCAATCACCCTCCTCGCCCTGCCGCATGAGGTGGTCACCCGGCTGATACTCGACCGCTCGTCCTCTTCCGAGCAGTTCGGTCAGCTCCCGCGCGGACAAACGGGTGGCGAAGTTTCCTCCGTCACGCATGACTCCCCTTTCCGCATGCGCTCAGCGCAGGCGAAATTCCAAGCGGATAAGAAAACCGACGACCTGTGCACGCAGAAGCCTGCCCAATGGCAGGAGCTCACGCGATGTCGTTCAGCACGGTTCTTCTGCGTCAAATGGCACACTCGACGCCATCGCGCTCAACGCTCCCGGCGCAATGACCACCAATTTGCGCCGTCGAGTGATCACGACGCCACGCTCTCGAAGTGTCCGCAACCCTCGTGCGACAGCCTCACGGGACGCGCCGATCGCCCCGGCCACCTCCTGCTGAGACAGTTGCACGGAAATCTCCACGCCATCCGGCGCCGCGACACCGTGCTGACCCGCAAGCCTCAGCAGGAACGCGGCAAGGCGCTCCGTGGCGCTGTGCGCCGCCTGCTCCAGCCGCCTGTTGTCGGCCCTCCTCAGACGGTCCGCGACGTGCACGACCAGCGCGATCGCGATGGCGGGCCGCTCGTGCAGCGCCCCGACGAACCGTTCCGCCGCGAGCAGGACGGCCTTGGTCTCGCCGAGCGTCCACACGTTCGCGGAACGTGCTCTGCCGTCCAGAACGGCGACTTCACCGAGCACGTCGCCACTGCCCCGAATCGCGAGAATGGCCTCATATCCCGTCGAGGACGTCATTGTGATCTTGACCCAGCCGTCGACGACCAGAAGCACGTGGCCGGCCGGGTCCCCGTGCCGGAACAACGCCTCGTTCGCGCCATAAGTACGCGCGGAACCCAAGTCCGTCAGCCATTCCCAATCGCCCTGACTTATACGACCTCGGAACGATCCCGGCGTCGGCTCACTGGCGCCCTGCACTCATCCCCCCGGATGTCGGTCGAAGCAACGCGAGACACCTTGCTTCATTCCGATGGCAGATTTCTAGCTACTGCGGCGTACGGCGTTCATTCGTCGCCGAACGGTTACGAACTTCAGCTCCATTCAGGAACGAAGTCCGGCCTCGACCAGATCCAGCCGGGACTCCGAACATCCCATGATCATCTGATCTGCAATGGGTCACATGGCACAGATTCGCTGGGTCACGTGACGCGGTGGGATCAGTACCCGCGCACCATGCTGGGACGAGCGCCGCTCCGCATGACGAGCGGTCGGTCATCCCCCATCATCCCGAGGAGCGTGCTCATGGTCGTTCTGTGCAAGGTTTCCAAGGTGATCCAGGTGGTCCTGCTCTCGCTCATCGTCGGCTTGGCGATGGGTTTCTTCCTCTCCCAGGCAGCGGAGACCGAGCCACGCCCGCACACCCCGCTCAGCGGAAGTCCCGTGACTTCGACGGGATCCGCAGGTCCAGGTGCTGCAACCGGTCCGCCAGCAGGCTGATCACACCGTCGGCCGACTCCACCACACCTCGCACGAGCATCGCGCCACTACCGCGCGCCACCCGCCGGTACCGGGCCCACAACCCCGGCGAGCACACGACGTTCACCATTCCCGTCTCGTCCTCGATGTTGAGGAACGTGACGCCGCCCGCCGTCGCCGGCCGTTGCCGGTGTGTCACCGCGCCGCCGATGAGCACCCGCGTACCGGGTTCGACCGAGGTCAGTGCGTCCACCGGCAGCGCGCCCATCGAGTCCAAAGTGGACCGCACGAACTGGGTGGGGAAGCTGTCCGGGGACAGGCCGGTGGCCCAGACGTCCGCCACCGCCAGTTCGACGTCGTCCATGCCCGGCAGCGCGGGTGCGTCGACGCCGACCACGGTGCCGGGCAGGCGATCGGACCGGATCGCGGCCACCGCGCCGGCCGCCCAGAGCGCCTCGCGGCGTTCCAGGCCGAAGCAGGAGAAGGCGCCCGCGGTGGCGAGGGCTTCTACCTGGGCCGCCGTGAGCTGCACTCGGGTGCCGAAGTCCTCCATGTCGCGGAACGGTTGTGCCGCAACGATGCGCTCGGCGTCCGCGTCGCCGATGCCGCGGACGGCGGACAGGCCCATGCGGACGGCGTTCTTGCCCTCGAACGGTTCCAGGCCCGCCCAGGGAAGCGACCGGTTCACGCACGGGCCGTGCACCGTCACGCCGTGGCGGCGGGCGTCGATCACCAGCGACTGCGGTGAGTAGAAGCCCATCGGCTGGGCCCTGAGCAGGGCCGCGCAGAACGCCGCCGGGTAGTAGAGCTTGAACCACGCGCTCACGAACACCAGGTGCGCGAACGACAGGGCGTGCGACTCGGGGAAGCCGAAGTTGGCGAACGCCAGCAGTTTCGCGTAGATGCGGCCGGCCAGCTCCTCGTTGATGCCCTGGGCGGCACAGCCCTCGTAGAAGCGGTCACGCAGGCGTTCCATGCGGGCGGTCGAACGCTTGGCGCCCATCGCGCGGCGCAGCTCGTCGGCCTCGGCGGCGGTGAAGCCGGCCACGTCGACCGCGATCTGCATGAGCTGTTCCTGGAACAACGGCACGCCGTAGGTCTTCTTGAGCGCGTTCTCCAGCAACGGGTGGTCGTAGTCCCACTCCTCCTGCTTGTTGCGGCGCCGGATGTACGGGTGCACCGAGCCGCCCTGGATCGGGCCCGGCCTGATCAGCGCGACCTCGACGACCAGGTCGTAGAACTCGCGCGGCTTCAGGCGCGGCAACGTCGCCATCTGCGCGCGGCTCTCCACCTGGAAGACGCCGACCGAGTCGGCCTTCTGCAACATCTCGTAGACGCGCTGGTCGTTGAGGTCGAGCCGGCCGATGTCGACGTCGACGCCCTCGTGGTCGCGGACGAGGTCGATGGCGTAGTGCAGCGCGGAGAGCATGCCGAGGCCGAGCAGGTCGAACTTCACCAGGCCGATGGACGCGCAGTCGTCCTTGTCCCACTGCAGGACCGTGCGCTTGTCCATGCGCGCCTTCTCCACCGGGCACACCTCGCTGACGGCGCGGTCGCAGATCACCATGCCGCCGGAGTGGATGCCGAGGTGGCGCGGGAAGTTCTCCAGCTGCGCGGACAGTTCCAGCACGTCCCGCGGGATGTCGCAGTCGTCGGTGGTGGCGCCGAGCGGCCCCCACCTGTCTATCTGCTTGCTCCACGCGTCCTGCTGGCCCGGCGAGTGGCCGAGCGCTCGCGCCATGTCGCGCACCGCGGAACGGGCGCGGTAGGTGATGACGTTCGCCACCTGCGCCGCGTGCCTGCGGCCGTACTTCGCGTAGACGTGCTGGATGACCTCCTCGCGCCGGTCGGACTCGATGTCGACGTCGATGTCGGGAGGACCGTCGCGGGCGGGGGCGAGGAACCGTTCGAAGAGCAGGTCGAAGCGGACCGCGTCGACGTTGGTGATGCCGAGCGCGAAGCACACGGCGGAGTTCGCCGCGCTCCCCCTGCCCTGGCAGAGGATGTCGTTGCGCTTGCAGAAGTTCACGATGTCGTGCACGACGAGGAAGTAGCCGGGGAAGCCGAGCTGCTCGATGACCTTCAGCTCGTGCTCGATCTGCCGGAACGCCTTCTCGTCGCCGTCGGGGTACCGCCGCCGCGCGCCCTCGTAGGTGAGCCGGCGCAGCCAGGTGATCTCGGTGTGGCCGCTCGGCACGTCGAACGGCGGCAGCTTCGGTGCGACCAGCCGCAGGTCGAACGCCAGCTGCATGCCGAGCAACGCGGCGTTGTGCACGGCGCCGGGGAAACGGCGGAACCGGTGGAACATCTCCTCGCCGCTGCGCAGGAACGCGGCGGGTGACGGCGGCAGCCAGCCCGCCATGTCGTCGAGGCTGCTTCGTGCGCGCACAGCGGCCATCGCGGCGGCGAGCCTGCCCCGGCTCGGAGTCGCGTAGTGCACCGCATTCGTTGCCACCACTGGAAGTTGCAGCTGCTGCGCCATCGCGTTGAGGATGTCGTTGCGCCGGCTGTCCTCGGGCAGGCCGTGGTCGGTCAGCTCGACGTAGACGCGTCCCTTGCCGAACAGATCGGTGAGCCTGACGATCTCGGCGTACGCCGCCTCCGGGCCCTCTCTCACCAGCGCTCGGCGCACGGTTCCCTTGCGGCAGCCCGTGAGCACCACGACGTCGCCCTTGGTGTCGGCGACGATCTGGTCGATGTCGTAGACGGGTTTGCCCTTCTCGGCGTTGTCGTCGAGGTGTCCGGTGGTGAGCGTGCGGCACAGCGCGTGGTAGCCGTCCTGCTGGCGTGCCAGGAGAAGCAGGTGGTCGCCCTCGGGATCCGGTTCGCCGTTGGCCGGCCTGCTCAGTCCGATGCTCAGCTCGGCACCGAACACCGTGTGCATGCCGAGTTCCTTGGCCGCCTCGGCGAACCGCACGACGCCGTACATGCCGTCGTGGTCGGTGATCGCGATGGCGTCGAGCTTGAGCCGCTGCGCCTCCTCGACCAGTTCCTCGGGGTGGCTCGCGCCGTCGAGCCAGCTGAAGTTGGAGTGGCAGTGCAGCTCCGCGTACGGGACGCGCTTGCGGGTGACCGCCATTTCGTCCGCGTGCAGCGCGAAACCCGGCGGGGCGGTGTAGCGGTCGCGGCGTCTTGCCCACCCCGGACCGTCGCCGCCGTCGGGCTTCTGCTCGTAGGGCTTGCCCGACAGCGCCCGTTCCAGCTCCCGCCAGCGGACCGGTGGGTTATTCCAGCCCATCGGCTTCCTTGCGCGGCAACGGGATCAGGGCCTCCAGCAGATCCCAGTACTCGTCCTGCATCAGTCGTACACCCCTTCCAGAAACCACCTCTGATCCCTGCGGATCAGCAGGAACGCCTGGTCGTTCGTCTGCACCTGGATGCGCGCGGCCCGGTGCGGGTCCGGCGCCCACCACCGCTCGTCGACCGGCCACGGCCCGGCCCACGCGGTGATCTCGCGCGTTCTTCCTCTGACGATCAGGGTCTTCGGCCTCGCGGTGAGTTCGAGCCTGCCGGTCACGCCGACCTCCGCACCTCCGGCGTCCTTCAGTTCCGCGGGGTCGTCGGCGAGCGTCGCGGGCGCCCTGGTCAACCGGCCGGGCCACGGGTGGTCCGGGTGCGCGACCGGGGTTCGCTCGTCGCCCCACGGCACGAGCCTGACCTGCTCCTTCGGTCCCCTGCCGCCGTCGATGACCCCGGTGAGCACGCCGTCCGGGCCGAGCAGTCCCTGGACGTGCAGCAACGCCCGCACCGCGCGTTCGTCGTCGTGGCCCCACAACCCGAGCTGGAGCGCGGTGCCGTTGACGACCTCGACCGGTTCGAGGGTGAGCGTGCGGATGCCGGAGGTGAGGCGTTCGCGGGTGAGCCAGCCGTCGAGCTGCCAGCGCACCCGGTCCGCGATCCCCCTCGGTGTCAACGGTTCCGCGGCCCGCCACACCCGGCCCAGCTCCTCGTCGTTCTCGGTGCGGGCGTGGATGCCGAGCCGCGTGCACGCGAGACCGCGGGCTGCGAGGTTCTCGTGCAGCCGCTCCGAGAGGACCTTCGCGGCGAACGCGGCCGCGTCGATCCGCTCGACCGGTTCGTCGAAGGTCTCGGTGACCGCCAGCTCCGGCGCGGGCCTGCGCTTGTCGAGCGGACGTTCGGGCAACCCGCGCGCCAGCCGGTGCTGCCTCGTCGCCGGCCCGCCGAACCGGGACGCCACCGCGTTCTCCGGCACCTTCGCGAACGCGCCGAGCGTCTTCAGCCCGAGCCTCCTGAGCAGGTCGACCAGCTCCGGGGCGTCGAGTTCGTGCACTCCCAACGGCGCGAGGAACTCCGCGGTCCGATCCGGCGGCACGATCACGTTGCGGTGCGCGGCTTTGGTGGCCCCGAACAGGCTGTCGGCCACGCCGACCTGAGCCTCCGTCCCGGTGCGGCTCGCGACGTGGTCGACGATCCGCTCGGCCGCCTGCTCCGCGCTCCCGAAGTAGCCGATCGGCCCCCGCGCCGGCACCGCGACCAGTCCGGGCTGCACGACCTCGATGCCGGGCGCGAGCTCCTCGACGGCCTCCGCCACCGGCTCGAAGAACCGGGCGTCGCGCTGCGGATCGTGCTCGAAGGTGATCAGCTCGGGGCACATCGCCTCGGCCGCGCGCCTGCGCATGGCCCGCCGGATCCCCTCTTTGCGCGCCACGGCCGAGGTGGACACGATCTCGTTGCCGTCGACCACCGCCACCGGCACGTGCGGGGCGGTGCCGGTGGCGGTGCAGGCGGCGATGACGGGCCAGTCGGGGCACCAGACCGCGAGCAGACGCGTGTCCTTCATGCCGATGGACCCTTTTGCGCCAGCCTGACCAGGCGCTCGACCGCCTCCGTCCGCCTGATGGCGGCACTGTCCGCCCGCTTGGCGGCCAGTTCGTCGGCCCGGCCCGGACCGGCATCAGCCGGCTCGTCGGAGCGGGCCGGTCCACCGGCCACCAGCGGGAGCTCGATCTCTTCCGCACCGAACGTCAGCAGCGCGTGCTTGGCCTGCCCGGCCGAGCCGCGGCCACCACTGCGCACGGTGATCTGCTGACGCCGCAACGTTTCCGCGCCGTCGTCCAAGGCGTTCCAGCTCACGGACTCCGCGGTCAGCGCCACGTCGGCCGAGGGCCAGGCGCCGCAGGCGATGAGCACGGCGCGGCGCTGGCGGGCACGGGCCGTCAGGCGCCGGGCCAGGGAGGGAGGTAGTGGGGAGGCGACGGCCACCAGGTCCATGCCGTCGAGCAGGGCCGCGATGACCGGGCCCGGGTCGGAACCCGGACGCGGGATCAGCGCCAGGCGCTGCACCGCCACGCCCAGTTCGGCCGCGGCCAGCACCCCGATCTGGGGCAGGCCGACCACGGCGGCCCAGCAGCCGTCGGCGGTCGCGCCCGCCAGGAGGGCGAGCAGCAACGATGTCGATCCGCCCACCGACACCGTGCTGCCCCGCCGCAAGCCGCCCCACGGGAGCAGGCCCGCCAGTTCCCCGCGAACCGGCAGAACCCGCCCCGTGGTGTGGTCGGTGGTGGTGCTGGTCAGCTCGCTGGCCGGGTTCACCCCGAGCGCGGCCAACGACGCCGTTGCCGACCTGGACACTCCACCCACCTCCCGTCACGGACCGTGCGCACCCCTGTGCACGGCCGCCGTGGGAAGTTCGGCGACTTGCTATTCGAACGCTTGTTCGAACGAACGAGATGATCGTAGCGTGCGAGCGCACCCCTGTGTCAATCCCAGAGCGTCACCCTTTTGGTGGACAAGGCCACACGCGTCCGGAAGGTCCTCTACGGTGCCCTCAGAGCGACTGGAACTGGGGAAATCGTGAACCAACCACCTACGCACGGCTGGCATCAGCAGCCACCGCCGCCTCCACCGCAGGGCTGGCACCCACAGCAACAGCAGGGCTGGCAACCGCAGCCGGGCCACGGGCCGCAGCCCGGCTGGGGCCCGCCGCGACCACCCGTGAAGAGCAAGGCACCGCTGGTCGTCGGCATCCTCTTCGGCGTGCTGGTGCTCGGCGGCATCATCACCGCCCTCGTGATCTACCTGGACATCAACTCGGACAGCGGCACCAGCAAGCGCGCGGACAAGCTGCCCGCGGCGTGCGGCACCGTCTCCGAGGCAGCGCTCGCCAAGGCGCGCACGACGAACCCGAACGGGCTCGGCTCGCGTGAGACGAAGCTGTCGAGCGGCACGCACACGACCTGCGGGTGGAACCAGACCAAGGGCGTCGACGGCTCGGGCCAGCGCAGCACCACGATCTTCATCTCTCAGGGGCAGAAGGACGCCGAAGCCGAGTTCGGCCGGATCGTCGGGCAGAACATGGCCAACACCCAGAGCACCCCGCAGCAGAAACCGCTCGAAGGGCTCGGCGACGAAGCCACGGCGGTGCTCGCGGAGACGAGTTCGGCGTTCACCGAGCTCTCGGTCGTCGTGCGCAAGGGCGACACCGTCGTCGAGGTCGACATCTCCGGCTGGGACGCGGGCCTGTTCACCAACAGCAAACCCGACCCCGCGGAGCTCGAAGCCGCCGCCAAGGGCATCGCCGAAGAGGTGGTCGCGAAGCTGTAGCAACGCGAAAGGGCCGCTCCCCCAACGGGAAGCGGCCCTTGTGCGAGCACTCAGTGGGCGAAGTGACGCGTGCCCGTCAGGTAGAGCGTGATACCCGCCTGCTCGGCCCTGGCGATGACCTCGGGGTCGCGCACCGAACCGCCGGGCTGCACGACCGCGCGCACGCCGGCGTCCAGCAGCACCTCGAGGCCGTCCGGGAACGGGAAGAACGCGTCGGAGGCGCCGACCGCGCCCTTGGCCCGCTCACCGGCGCGCTTCACCGCGAGGTGCGACGAGTCGACCCGGTTGACCTGGCCCATGCCGACACCGACGGTGGCACCGTCGTTGGCCAGCAGGATCGCGTTCGACTTCACCGCGCGGATCGCACGCCACGCGAACTCGAGGTCCGCCAGCGTCTTCTCGTCCGCGGGCTTGCCGCAGGCGAGCGTCCAGTTCTCGGGCGAGTCGCCGGAGGCGTCGATGGCGTCGCGCTGCTGCAGCAGCAGGCCGCCGGACACCGGGCGCATCTCGGCGCCGGCCCTGGCGGGCGGCTCGGCCACGAGGATGCGGACGTTCTTCTTGCGCTGCAGCACCTCCACCGCACCGTCCGCATAGGACGGAGCGATGACGACCTCGGTGAAGATCTCCGAGACGAACTCGGCCATCTCCACGGTGACCTCGCGGTTCGCCGCGATGATGCCGCCGAACGCGCTGACCGGGTCGCACTCGTGCGCCTTGCGGTGCGCGTCCGCGATGCTCAGCTCGGACACCGCGATGCCGCACGGGTTGGCGTGCTTGATGATCGCGACGCACGGCAGTTCGTGGTCCCACGCGGCACGCCAGGCGGCGTCACCGTCGAGGTAGTTGTTGTACGACATCTCCTTGCCGTGCAACTGCTTCGCCGACGCCAGGCCGGTGCGGCCGTCGCCCTGCGTGTAGATCGCGGCGCTCTGGTGCGGGTTCTCGCCGTAGCGCAGCACGTTCGACCGGTTCCAGGTCGCGCCGACCCAGCCGGGGAAGCCACTGCCCTCGTCGTCCGGCGCCAGGGCGTTGCCCATCCAGGACGCCACGGCGACGTCGTAGGACGCGGTGTGGCGGAACGCGTCGGCGGCCAGGCGCTGACGGTCGGCCAGGGTGAAGCCGCCCTCGCGGACGTTCTCCAGCACCCAGTCGTAGCGGGCCGGGTCGACGACGACCGCGACGTTGGCGTGGTTCTTCGCCGACGCGCGGACCATCGCGGGGCCGCCGATGTCGATCTGCTCGACGCACTCGTCCTGGGAAGCACCCGAGGCGACGGTCTGCGTGAACGGGTACAGGTTCACGACCAGCAGGTCGAACGGCGCGATGTCCATCTCGCGCAGCTGCTGGACGTGCGAGTCCTTGCGCAGGTCGGCCAGCAGACCGGCGTGCACGCGCGGGTGCAGCGTCTTCACGCGGCCGTCGAGGCACTCGGGGAACCCGGTGACCTGCTCGACCGGCGTCACGGGGACGCCCGCGTCCGCCAGCACCTTCGCGGTGCCGCCGGTGGACACGATCTCGACTCCGGCCGCGTGCAGGCCGGTGGCCAGTTCCAGCAGGCCGGCCTTGTCGGAGACCCCGATCAGGGCCCGGCGGACCGGTCGCCTCTCGGCGGGAGTGCTCCCAGGAGTCGTCACGGAATGCTCACCTTTCGTCCGTTCACGGTGCAGCCCTCACGGGCGAGTCGGCCGACTGTCTCGACGAGCAGCCGGCGTTCGACGACCTTGATGCGTTCGTGCAGGGTCTCCTCGGTGTCGCCGGGTTCGACGACCACGGCCTCCTGCGCGAGGATCGGGCCGGTGTCGACGCCCGCGTCGACCAGGTGCACCGTCGAACCGGTGACGTGCACGCCGTAGGCCAGTGCGTCCCGCACGCCGTGCGCGCCGGGGAAGGCCGGCAGCAGCGCGGGGTGGGTGTTGATCATCCGGCCGCCGAAGCGGGCGAGGAACTGCTCACCGATGATCTTCATGAAGCCGGCGGACACGACCAGGTCGGGCTCGTACGACGCGACCGCCTCGGTCAGCGCCGCGTCCCAGGCCGTGCGGTCGGCGTGGTCGCGCAGCTTCACGGCGAAGCAGGGCACCCCCGCGCGTTCGGCGCGCTTGAGGCCCTCGATGTTCTCGCGGTCGGCGCCGACGGCGACCACCTCGATCGGGAGGTCGGCGTCCAGCAACGCCTGCATGAGGGTTCCGGAACCGGAGACGAGTACGACGACGCGCGCCGGTGTGGGAAGCCGAAGTTCGGTGCTCAGCGTCTACTCCTGGTCGTTGCAGCAGCTCAGGAGCAGCCTAGGACGTCACCGTCCCGGCTTGCCGTCCAGGTCCTCCTCGGCCTCCATGCCGAGCATTTCGTCGAACTCCGCATCAAGGTCCTCTTCTTCGCCGAGGTCCTCTTCCGCTTCCGGTTCGGCGTCGTCTTCCTGTTCGGCCTCAACGTCTTCGACGTCTTCGGGCTCTTCTTCCTCGTCGTAGTAGTCGTCGTCCTCGAGGTCCTCGTCGACCTCGAACTCGTCGGCGTCCACGACTTCGAGCTGCTCGAACTGGTCGGTGAGCTCGTCGTCCTCGAACACGACGTCCTGGTCGGCGGTCTCCTCGTCGTAGTCCGGCTCGACGAACTCGGCGGCACCGTCCGCCGCCACGGCCTTCCTGCGGCTGCCGGCGAGCCAGGCCACCAGCGCACCCGGTAGGAGCACCCACAGCGCCACGAGCAGCGCGAGCAGGCCGGCCGGCACCGTCACGGGGTCGAACGCGCCGCCCGCCAGCCGTCCACCGGCCGTCGCGGCGAGCACGAGGCTGCCCACGCCGGCCGTGATCGCGGCCACCAGCACGGCGCGCAGCCGCGAGGTCGGCCGGTCGGACACCTTGCGGCAGGTCCAGCCGACCAGCATGCCGATCACCGCGCCGCCCGCCAGCACGGCGGGGCTCCACACGAACTCGTTCTCCGGCATGGCCGCCAGCAGCGGTACCGGCGGCACCTGGCCACCGACGAACTTCAGCGGCGAGACCACGACCCCGCCCATCGAGAACCCGGCGCCCACGACGTACGAGAAGCCCGCGATGATCGCGTTCGGCAGGTAGCCGAGACAGAGCAGGAACACGCCGAGGCCGACGCCGAACGACGGACCGGCCCCCGCGAAGAGCTCACCGGTGCGCGACCACGAGGCCGCGAGACCGGCGGCCACCGTCAGCGCGCCAACGCTGACCAGCGCGAACAACGCCATGACGCCGGCGCGCAGTCCGTGCAGCGCCACCGGGTCGAGCTTGTCGAACACCACCTCGTACAGGCCACAGCGACGAGCGACACCGATGGTGGCCGCGAGACCGGACACCGCCGCACACCCGAAGAACGCCACCGCCGGTGTGGCACGCACGACACCCTCGCCCATCACCAGCGCGATCGCGCCGCCGACGATCGCGTGCGACCCGGCGATGCTGAGCACCACACCGCGGGCCTGCAGCGGTTCGTAGAGGCCCAGGCGGTCCGCGGTGCCCGCGGCGGTGCGGCCGACCAGCAGCATCAGCAGCGCGGTGGGCAGCAACGGCAGCACGCCGAGCTGGCCCGAGTCGAAGCGCAACGGCACGTGGTGCGCCGCCAGCCAGGCGGGCGCCGCGGCACTGAGCACACCCGACGTGGAGAAGTCGGCGTACGTGGCCGTCGCGGAGACCAGCGCGAGGACCGCGGCGACCGCGGCGTATCCGACGACCACCGATCCGACCGCCGCGGCGACGAGCACGCGCATGCGTTCGGACCGCGAGAACTCCGGTGGGCGCACGGTGTTGACCTCGCGGGTCACATCGCGTTGCAGCACGGGCACTTCTCCACTGTGTCAGGCCGGCTGGGCCAATCAGGGCAGGCACGCCGGGGCATACGACAGGGGTGGCACCGGCGAACCGGCACCACCCCTGAGGTCGAACGGTGTGCGGACCTTACTGCTGCGGTCCGCCGAAGCCACCGGGCGGCGTGCCCGGCGAGCCGAACTGGCCCGGCTGCGGCATGAAGCTGGTCTGCTGCGGCGGCTGGCCGGGCTGCTGCGGCTGCTGCGGCTGCTGACCGAACTGCTGCTGCTGGCCGAACTGCGGCTGCTGCGGGGCCTGCTGCTGGGGCGCACCGTGCTGCGGGTGCTGACCCTGCTGCGGGAACGCGCCGGACTGCGGGTTCCAGCCGCCCGGCTGCCCCTGCTGCTGACCCGCGTACGGGTTCGCCGGCTTGGGCTCGAACTTGACGATGCCCTCGGCGAGCAGGAACGCGAGCACGATCGCGGCCGTCTCGAGCAGCGCGACGATGAGCAGGACGATGTCGAGGCCCTGCACCGACGGCGACTTGATGATGCCCTGCAGCTGCAGCAACATCTGCACGGCCGCCAGGACCGCGGCGACCGGGACGAAGCCCTTCGGGGTGCTCGGGAGCACCGAGAGGCCGGCGAGCAGGCCCGCGGCGAGCAGGTACGTCACGTTGCCGCTGACGTCGTCGGCGAACGCGACGAGGTACGCCACGAGGCCGAGACCTGCCGCCACCAGCGGGAGGATCAGGGCCAGGTTGATGTTGTTGGCGCCGGGGGCCCCGTGGGCCGGCGGCGGAGCCTGGTGCTGTGCCGGACCCGGCGGCTGCTGTTGGGGTGCGCCGTAAGGCACGGACATGTCGAGGTCTCCTCCTCAAACCAGGGTGCGTCGCGAGACGCTAACTGATGCGTTGCTCAGACGGTGACCGGCACACGCCGGTTCCGCCATCCGAGCGACGTCCAGCCTCCAAAAGTACTCTGCCCCCGAACGCACGCGGGGACCTTTCGTACTCAATGTCGGTACGAAAGGTCCCCGCGTGCGGTGACACTCCTGAAAGCGGAGTTCGTCAGAGACCCTGCATGATCTCGCGCATCAGGTCGGCGGTCTCGGACGGCGTCTTGCCGACCTTGACCCCGGCGGCCTCGAGGGCCTCCTTCTTCGCCTGCGCGGTGCCCGCCGAGCCCGAGACGATGGCGCCGGCGTGGCCCATGGTCTTGCCCTCGGGGGCGGTGAAGCCCGCGACGTAGCCGACGACCGGCTTGGTCACGTTCTCCTTGATGTACGCGGCCGCACGCTCCTCGGCGTCGCCACCGATCTCACCGATCATCACGATCGCGACGGTCTCCTCGTCGGCCTCGAAAGCCTCCAGGGCGTCGATGTGCGTGGTGCCGATGATCGGGTCGCCACCGATGCCGATCGCGGTGGAGAAACCGAAGTCCCGCAGCTCGTGCATCATCTGGTAGGTCAGCGTGCCCGACTTCGACACGAGGCCGATCTTGCCGCTGCCCGCGATGTTCGCGGGGATGATGCCGGCGTTCGACTTGCCGGGGCTGATGATGCCGGGGCAGTTCGGGCCGATGATGCGGGTCTTGTGGCCCGTCGCGACGGCGTGCGCCCAGAAGTAGGCGGTGTCGTGCACCGGGATGCCCTCGGTGATGACGACGGCCAGCTCGATCTCGGCGTCGATCGCCTCGACCACGGCGGCCTTCGAGAAGGCCGGCGGGACGAAGATCACGGTCACGTTCGCGCCGGTGGCCTCCATGGCCTCCTTGACGGTGCCGAAGACCGGCAGGACGGTGCCGTCGAAGTCGACCTTCTCGCCCGCCTTGCGCGGGTTCACGCCACCGACGATGTTCGTGCCGGACGCGAGCATGCGCTTGGTGTGCTTGGTGCCCTCGGCACCGGTCATGCCCTGGACGATGACCTTGCTGTTCTCGTTGAGGAAGATAGCCATCTGACTCAGACCCCCGCAGCCGCGAGCTCGGCGGCCTTGGCGGCCGCGTTGTCCATCGTGTCGACAACGGTCACCAGCGGGTGGTTGGCCTCGGCGAGAATCGCGCGGCCCTCCTCCACGTTGTTGCCGTCGAGGCGGACGACGAGCGGCTTGGTGGCCGAGTCGCCGAGGATCTCCAGCGCCTTCACGATGCCGTTGGCGACGGCGTCGCAGGCGGTGATGCCGCCGAAGACGTTCACGAAGACCGAGCGGACGGCCTCGTCACCGAGGATGACGTCCAGGCCGTTGGCCATGACCTCGGCGGACGCGCCGCCACCGATGTCGAGGAAGTTCGCGGGCTTCACGCCGTACTGCTCACCGGCGTACGCGACGACGTCCAGCGTCGACATCACGAGACCGGCACCGTTGCCGATGATGCCCACCTCGCCGTCGAGCTTGACGTAGTTGAGGCCCTTCTCCTTGGCCTTCGCCTCGAGAGGGTTCTCCGCCGCCTTGTCGACCAGCTCGGCGTGCGCCGGGTGGCGGAAGTCGGCGTTCTCGTCCAGCGTGACCTTGCCGTCGAGCGCGACGATCTTGTCCTGCGGGTCGCGGACCAGCGGGTTGACCTCGACGAGCGTGGCGTCCTCCGCGACGAAGGTCTCCCACAGCTTGACGATGACGTCGACGACCTGGTCCTTGACCTCGGCCGGGAAGTTCGCGGCGTCCGCGATCTCCCTGGCCTTGGCCGCGTCGACGCCCTGGATGGCGTCGATGGCGATCTTCGCGAGGGCCTCGGGCTTGGTCGCGGCCACCTCCTCGATGTCCATGCCGCCCTCGACGCTCGCCATGGCGAGGAAGGTGCGGTTGGCGCGGTCGAGCAGGAAGGAGAAGTAGTACTCCTCCGCGATGTCGGAGGCGGGCGTCACCAGAACGCGGTGAACGATGTGCCCCTTGATGTCGAGGCCGAGGATGGCCTTGGCCTTCTCCTCGGTCTCCTCGGCGGTGGAAGCGAGCTTCACACCACCGGCCTTGCCGCGGCCGCCGGTCTTGACCTGGGCCTTGACGACGACGGCCTGGCCGAACTTCGCGGCGATGGCCTTGGCGTCTTCGGGGTTGGTAGCCACATCGCCCGGCAGTACCGGGACGCCGTGGGCGGCGAAGAGGTCCTTCGCCTGGTACTCGTACAGGTCCACTCGGGTCTCCTGCGACGTCGGTGTCGGAACACCGCGCCTGGGTGGTCCTCAAGGGGCCAAGCGAACCCACTTGACGCGGCTGGGCCCAGACACTATCGACCTGCGGCTACCGCTCGCACGTCACCACCGGTGAGGTCGGTCTCAACTGCGGTGAGGTCGATCACGCGCACGCGCACGCCGGGGCAGAACGCGCGTTGCAGGACACGTTTCAGCGGGTCGCGCGAGCTCCTGTCAAGCCGGCCGCGACCAGCAGAGCCGCGACGGACGCCAGCGCGAGCCAGGTGCCGGGGGCGGCCACCGCACCTTCGACGCGGTCGCCGGTCAGCGGCAGCTCCAGTGCGCGGACGCCGAGCAGCAGCACCGCGCCGGCGAGCACGGCGGCACCGCGAGCGGGCCTCGACCTGAACACCAGCACGAGGCTGATGATCAGCACGATGAGGGAGATCAGCAGCGTCCAGGAGACCGCCGGATCGGTGTCGGGGGCCAGGCTCGCGGACGTGTACCCGTCGCCGCGCATGGTCGGCAGGGCGAAGGCTCCCACCGCGAAGAGCCCCGCGAGCAGCACCGCGCCCAGCTCGGCCACCGGCGTCTGCTCCCGCTGGGACTCTCCCGCGTTCTCCCGCTCGACCGCGGCCGCGAGACCCGCGCAGGCCAGGGCCAGCAGGCCGAGCGGCAGCTCGACGATCATCAGCCAGAAGCCCGCCCCCGGCTGCGCGACGCCCGCCTGACTCGCCGCCAGCACCGACTCGGTGGTGCCCGCGGCGGCGAGCTGCACGGCGAAGAAACCGCCGACCAGCGCCGGGCGCACCACGGCCGCGGCGGACGGCAGGAACATGAGGAGTCCGAGCACGCCGAACGCGAGTCCGGCCACCCACAGCAGGTTCACGGCCGCCAGGTCGGGTGCCGCGCCGCCCGTGGTGAGGGTGAGCTGCGGGAGCATCGCGCCGACGAGCACCGCCACGGCGGCGGCGACGGCGAGGGCGCCCGAGATGACGTGCATGCGCCGCAGCGTCGGCAGGGCCGGATCGCGCGTCTCGTCGCGCTCGCCGCGCAGGACCCGCACGGCACGGCCCTGAAGCGGGGTGCCGAGCAGCAGGATCGCGGCGATCAGCGCCGTCACCGGACCCGAGCTGATGCTCAGGCCCGGCGCGAAGGTGCCGGCCGCGAGCCACGGCACCACGACGGCGAGGAGGGCCAGCGTCACGCCGATCGTGCCGCCCTGGCGGGTGTCCGGGTCGGGCGAGGTGGCCGAGAGCGCGGTGGCGAGGGGAACGGCGAGCGCGATGAGCAGACCGCCGGTCAGGCCGAGCACCGGCAGGTCCCACGGACCCCGGTCGAGCTGGAACGGGTCGGCCGAGACGAACGGCTTGCCCAGCAGCCCGATCCCGGCCACCGCGGCGATCAGCACCGGGAGGCCCACCAGGGTCGGGGGCTCCGACTCGTCCGCGGGCATGCCGGCGCGCCCGGCCGCGAGCGCTCCACCGGCGATCACCAGCAGGTGACCCGCGACCAGCAGCCACACCCCCGCCGAGGGCGTGACCTCGAGCAGGGTGGTCGGCCGGAACAGCTCGGGGCGCGCCACGTCCATCGGCTCGAAGGCGACCAGCAGGTCGCTCAGCAACCGGCCGACCGCGAAGACGCCGGCGGCCGCGAGCAGCCCCGCCGCCACGAACGGGCGGCCGCGCATCAGCAGCACACCCGCGACGACCGGCGGCAACAGCGCCAGCAGTGCGAGCAGGGGCCACGACGTGAAGGCGGGTTCGGCGCCGTCGACCACGCCGAGCAGCGGGCCGAGGGCAAGGAGGAGGGAGCCTGCCGCGGCGAGGGCCCACGACGTGCGCAGCCTGGCGGCCGCGGGGGTCTGGTTCTCGAGCTCGGTGCGAGTCATCGCGGGCGAACCTAGCAACACTCGTGTGTGGTCGCGCGTGGCCTGTTAAGACGAAATTCGTTCGCATGTGGAAAACAACTGCCGGGTACTCCTAGCCGGTGACTTCATCACTTACCGTCGCTCACATGAGCGAGAGCGGCCGGTCGTGGATCACGCGTCTGACTGACGCGGCTCTCGATCGCGCCGGCTGGGGCGTCCACACCGTCCGGGACGTCGCGGAGGAGGTGAAGGTCGCGCTGCGGGCGATGGCCACGCCCGGCGGCATGCGCGGGGTCGCGATGGAAGCGGCCTGGCTGACGGCCCACGCCGTGCTCTACCCGTGGGGCGCGATCACCGAGCAGCTGCGGCCGGACGGCCAGTACCGGCACTACCGCACCGACGTCCTCCCACCCCGCCAGCGCGGGCTGGTGGTTTCGGCGATGGACGCGGCGGGCACCCCGATCGTGTTGGTGCATGGCATCGGGGACAACCGTTCCGCCTTTGCAGTGCTGTCGGGGGCGCTGCGAAGGCGGGGCTTCGGGGTAGTGCACGCCATCAACTACAGCGTGCTGACGGCGTTGACCGGGGACGTGCGTCGTTCCGCCGCCCTGCTCGGCGCGCACATCGAGCGCATCTGCGAGCAGACCGGTTCCGATCAGGTACATGTGGTCGGCCATTCGCTGGGCGGGCTCATCGCCAGGTACTACGTGCAACGACTGCACGGCGACGCACGCGTGCGCTCACTCGTCACTCTGGGTACACCGCACAACGGCACACTCGCCGCCTATCTACTGCCCACGCCGCTGACCCGCCAGTTGCGGCCCGGCTCCGAGCTGCTCACGGAGCTCGCGGAGCCCTGCCGACCGTGCCGCACGCGCTTCGTCGTGGTCTGGTCCGAGATGGACCAGGTCATCGTGCCTCAGCGCAACGCCCGGCTGGAGCACCCGTCGTTGGTCGTCGAAGAGCACCAGATACGTGATTCAGGTCACCTTTCTTTGCCGATTGACACGAGGACCCTTCACGTAGTTGTGACGGCCATCACCCGATCGGATGACTTGTCAACTCACCCCATCGCCGCTGGCGGTGAGGCGTGTCGGCCGTCTCAGATCACCGATGGTCACAGTTGACAGATAAAACCTGCAGGTTGCCGCCCATTGGGGGGACATAACGAACTGGGGTTTGCCCTCCGAGGCTTCCCGCCGTTATCGTCCCCCGGTCCGTTGTCACGGTCTGATCACAGAAGGACACCGAGTCAGAACCCCGAATCCTGACTCACCGGGAATCCCCCGCCCGGCGTCCACCCGATCAGGCTCCCCGAAGGCGGAAGGGCAAGCTTTGAGTCACCACCGCTCCCCCGGCGGCCATGAACGCAGTGCTGCGCTTGAAGAGGCAGTCGACCGCGCCACCACGCGCCCGGTCAGCTCTCACCGGCTCCCCCCGCCACCGTCGGCGCTTCGCGGACGCATCGTCGTCGCCGCCGTCGCAGTAGGCGCGTTCGCAGCGGCAGGCGCAGGCCAGATCGGCCAGGCCGCAGCGGACGACAGCAAGGACGTCCAGCTCGCCAACCACGCCGACGGCGCCGCCACCTTCGACGGCATGGGCGGCGACACCGCCTCCGCGCCGCAGATCCTCGCGGTCTCCAAGACCACGGCAGAGGGTTCCGCGGAGGCCGCCAAGCTGCTGCGCAGCCAGCAGCTCACCACCGAGCGCGAGGCCGTCGAGGCCGAGAAGAAGCGCCCGAAGTTCTTCCGCCCCGCCGCCGGCGAGTTCACCTCCGGCTACGGCGGCCGCTGGGGCACCATGCACCTCGGCATCGACATCGCCGGCCCCATCGGCACCCCGATCGTCTCCGCCGCGGACGGCGTGATCATCGAAGCGGGCCCCGCGTCCGGCTTCGGCCTCTGGGTCCGCGTGCAGCACGCCGACGGCACCATCACCGTCTACGGCCACATGGACACCATCGGCGTCCGCGAAGGCCAGCAGGTCAAGGCCGGCCAGCAGATCGCCCGCATGGGCAACCGCGGCTTCTCCACCGGGCCCCACCTCCACTTCGAGGTGTGGAACCCGGACGGTCAGAAGATCAACCCGCTGACCTGGCTGAACGCTCGCGGCGTGACGGTCTGATCCAAGATCGCTGGTTCGGAACTTCTGGAACTACGGCTCAGTAGCTTCCTGACGGTCTTTCTGCGGCTGGCCCACCTCGTGGTGTCGGCCCAGGTGTTTGAGGCGGCTCAGGAGGCTCTTGTGGCCGAGGAGCCTCTAGCGTCGCTGTAGTCGCGCTCTCGCTGGACGGGATCGCTCCCTAGGGGCGTGTCACGGCTTTCGGAGTTGTGGCTCCGGGCGTTACAGGTCTGGGCGGGCGAAGTAGGTCGCCGCTATGCGCCAGACCGAGCACATGTGTTTGCGCCAGCGTGGGCCGCAGGCCTTGCAGGCCCCGCTCTCCGTTGGTTCGTGGTGGTGCAGCAGAGTGCGCCAGGCTTCGACCAGCCTGAGGGTCTCCGGCGATTCCAGCTGGTTGAGGATTGCGAACACACGTTCGTGCAGGGCGCCGGCCAGTACGTGATCCAATTTGAGCTCTCCCGCTGGGGTTGTGGCCTCATGCGGTTGATGATGCTCCTGAGGTCTGACAATTTTTGGACGTGGTGGGGCTGACCTGCGTCGATCTTCGAGTCCGCTGGTGCGCGCCGGGCCCTTTGTCCTGAGAAGACAGTGCGGCCGGACCGCTCTCCCGTTCGGTCCGGCCGCACTTCGCCGCGAAGTCAGGCCCCCGCCTTCCCTTCGCTCCCCTTGCGTCGGCAGGCTGCTCGTGCGCCTTGGACCGCCCCGAACGTTCCCTGGCTGTGCTGCTTGCGACACCCACATAGACGTACGTATCGGCTTGCCGTTGCGCTGATTTTCTGGATTTTTGCGGATTTTCTTCGGGGTGGGTGAAGGTGCTGGTCAGGAGGGGTGCGGGTGGTCCGGTTTGGGTAGGGATGGTGGGACTTGGGCGTTCCGTAAGTCGGGGAGTTGTGGGTGGTTGGGTTGCGAGGGGATGTTCCTGCTGATACCTGGGGCTCCGCCCCAGACCCCGCCAATCTGCTCTGAAGCCGGGGTCTGCGCCGTGCGCGGGTTGATGGCACGCCTGTTGCTTCGGGCGGAGGCGCGTTGCTTTGGGGGGCGCGTCGGTGGGGTGGCTTCGTCACGAGCCGTACCAAGAGCGGGCCACATGCCTGAAGGGGTGTCAAGCGGACGAAATGCATGTCCGCTTGACACCCCTTCAGGCATGCAGCAAGAGCTGTGGCACGACTCGTGACGAAGCCACCCCACCCAGACCTTCTGGTAAGGACGGCTCGCCTTCGGCTTCGCGGGTGAGTTGCGTGCCCGTTGCTTGTGCTCGGGCTGCTCGCCTTCGGCTTCGCTGGCGATCAGGTGGGGCGGTGTGGCTGGCTTTTTAGAGCTTTGTCATGGGGACGCTGCCGATCAGCATCAGGCGGACTGTGCCTGCGCCGCCGAAGTCGATCGTTGCGGTTGCCCTCAGGCCCGCGCCGTCCACTGCTACTACTCGGCCCAGGCCGTACTTGTCGTGGGTTACCCGGTCGCCCACGTCCAGCTTCAGGGCTGGGGCGTCCTTCCAGCCTGTCTTGCCCGGGGCTGGGCGGGAGAGGCCTCGGGAGGCTATGCCGCCTGAGGCTGAGCGGCCCCAGGTCGTGGCTGCTGCCGGGCCTGAGCGGGAGGGCTCTACTCGGCGCCAGTCCAGCAGGTCTTCCGGGATCTCGCCCAGGAAGCGGGAGGCCGGGTTTGCCGAGGGCTGGCCCCAGGCTGACCTCACCAGGGCCCTGGAGAGGTAGAGGCGGCGCTGGGCCCTGGTGATGCCCACGTAGGCGAGGCGGCGTTCTTCTGCCAGTTCGGCTGGGTCGCCCAGTGCTCGCATGTGCGGGAAGACGCCGTCTTCCCAGCCCGTGCTGAAGACGACCGGGTATTCGAGGCCCTTGGCCGTGTGGATGGTCATGAGGGTGACCACGCCGTCTGAGTCCGCGTCCGGGATCGAGTCCGCGTCTGCCACCAGGGAGACTCGTTCGAGGAACGCCGGGAGGGACGGGACCGGGTCTGCGCCTTCCGGGAGTTCCAGTTCGGTGAACTCCCGGGCGACGGTGACCAGTTCGTTGAGGTTTTCGATCCTCGTGTGGTCCTGCGGGTCTTCGCTGGCTTCCAGCTCGGTGCGGTAGCCGGTCTTGTCCAGGACCGCTTCGAGGATGTCGGCCACGTCGTCCTCGCGCGCGACCATCTCGCCCAGTTGGTCCATCATCTCGACGAAACCGGCGATCGCGTTGCGGGAGCGCGGGTTCAGCAGCGGGACTCGGTCGTTCACCGCTTCGCGGAGGGCTGCGGCGAAGCTGATTCGTTCGCGTTCCGCGTAGGCCGCTACGCAGGCTTCTGCCCGGTCGCCGATGCCTCGCTTCGGGACGTTCAGAATTCGGCGCAGTGAGACCGTGTCGTCCGGGTTGGCCAGGGTGCGCAGGTAGGCGAGGGCGTCGCGGACTTCCCTGCGCTCGTAGAAGCGGACGCCGCCCACCACGCGGTACGGGAGGCCCAGGCGGATGAAGATCTCCTCGAAGACCCGCGACTGGTTGTTGGTGCGGTAGAAGACGGCGATCTCGGAGTTGTTGACCTCACCGCCGTCCACGAGGCGGTCGATCTCGTTGGCCACGAAGGCCGCCTCGTCGTGTTCGTTGTCCGCGACGTAGCCGACGATCTTCTCGCCCTCGCCGAGGTCGGACCAGAGCGACTTGTCGCGGCGGTTCGGGTTGCGGGAGATCACCGCGTTCGCGGCCGTCAGGATGTTCTGGGTGGAGCGGTAGTTCTGCTCCAGCAGGATCGTGGTGGCGTCCGGGTAGTCGCGCTCGAACTCCACGATGTTGCGGATCGTGGCGCCGCGGAAGGCGTAGATGGACTGGTCCGCGTCGCCGACCACGCAGAGTTCGGCCGGGGGGAGTTCACCGCCCGCCTTGCCCACCAGTTCGCGCACGAGGGTGTACTGCGCGTGGTTCGTGTCCTGGTACTCGTCGACCAGGACGTGGCGGAAGCGGCGGCGGTAGTGCTCTGCCACGTCCGGGAAGCGCTGCAGGAGTTCGACCGTCCTCATGATGAGGTCGTCGAAGTCGAGCGAGTTCGACTCGCCCAGGCGGCGCTGGTAGACGGCGTAGACCTCGGCCACGCGGCGTTCCAGGTCGTTCGTGGCCTGGGCGGCTGCGGTCTCCGGGTCGATGAGCTCGTTCTTGAGGTTCGAGATGTGCACGGCGAGGGTGCGGGCCGCGTACTTCTTCGGGTCCAGGTCGAGGTCCCTGGCGACGAGCGTGATGAGGCGGCGCGAGTCGTCGCTGTCGTAGATCGAGAAGTTCGACGACATGCCCAGGGTCTTCGCGTCCCGGCGCATCACGCGGACGCACATCGAGTGGAACGTCGACACCCACATCGAGCGGGCGCGGGCGCCCACCATGTCGGCGACGCGCTCCTTCATCTCGGCGGCGGCCTTGTTCGTGAACGTGATGGCCATGATCTGGCCGGGGTGCACGTCACGCGCCGCGAGCAGGTACGCGATCCGCCTGGTGAGGACGCGCGTCTTGCCGGAGCCGGCGCCCGCCACCACGAGCAGGGGCGAACCGGCGTGCTCGACGGCACGGCGCTGCGCGGGGTTCAGGTCGTCGAGCAGGTGGCCCGCGCGAGAAACGGGGGGACTTGAAGGCAAGTCGAACAAGGCGCTCATCGTCCATCCACGGTACCGGGCGGCACCGACGAATCCGGTACCGCCTGACCATGTGTTCGAGGAGCGGGATCCGTCAGGGTGCTGGTGCCGATCATGAAGTTCTGCCCCGCGCGCACCGCTTCGTGGCCGCCTGCCTCGGCGTACACGTCGATGCCGTCTGCGTCCGGATCGTCGCGGCCGCGGTCTCGATCGTGAGCTTCGGCCCGAGTACGTGTTTCACATGACTCCCAGACCTTCGACATGTGCGGCACGACTCCGCGTGGGGGTTCAGGCCGCGCGGCCAGGGCAGAGGCAGGAGCTTCCGGCCGGCACGTCCCACCTGGTGAGCCCTCTCGGCGCGCGGACTTGGCGGGCCCGGGAGGTTCTGTGCAACACTGAATCCATGCGCTCGACGTTCTTCGAGTTTTTCTACGGGACCCGGACTCCGGCTCCCGTGGTCGTCCAGCGCTGAAAAGCCACCACGAAGCCCCGGAGTCCTCGGACCCCGGGGCTTCGTTGCTTCCGGGCCAGGACTCGAAGTTCTCGAGAGGTCACCAATGATGGACACCACCACCGACCCCGACATCAACGAGCTGCGCGAGGAGATCGACCACCTCGACGCGGAGATCCTCCGCCTGGTGCAACGCCGCGTCGAGGTATCCAAGATCATCGGCGCCGCCCGGATGGCGGCCGGCGGCACGAAGATCGTGCACAACCGCGAGATCGACGTGCTCAACCGCTACCGGCCGCTCGGCCCGGAGGGCAAGGACCTCGCGATGATCCTGCTCAAGATGGGCCGCGGCCCACTCGGCAGGTAGCAGGTCGGAGACGGGCCCGGCGTCACAGCACGCCGGGCCAAAAAGGCTCCAGGGCGGCCCTGACGCGGTCGAGGTCCACATCCGCCAGCTGATCGTCGTCCGGCACGTACGCCAGCGGGTCCTCGAGCAACGGCTCCGGCAGCCGCAGCAGTCCCTCGACCAGCGCGTGCAGGCACAGCGCCGAGTACCCGCGCAGGTAGCCGCCCTCCTGGGTGAGCACGGTCCGCGGTCCGAACGACGCGACCCTCCGCCCGATCTCGCGGTACCCGTCCGCCGTGAGGTTGTGGCGGCCGTTGGGGTCGAACGCCGAACCGTCGAACCCGGACGCGCACACCAGCAGGTCCGGCTCGAACTCGCGCAGCAGCGGGAAGGCGATCTCGTCGAGCGCGCGCATGTAGGTCGTGTCGCCCGCACCGAGCGACAGTTCGATGTTGACGTTCCTGCCGTTGGCGCCCACCTCTGATGGCGCACCCGTCTGCGGGTGGTTGGTGCCCCACGAGCCGTGCCGCATGTGCACCGAGATGGTCAGCACGTCCGGCCGGTCGTAGAACACCTCCTGCGTGCCGTTGCCGTGGTGCACGTCCCAGTCCAGGACGGCGACCCGCATGCCTTGGCGCCGCGCGGTTTCCGCCACCAGCGCCGCGTTGTTCACGAAGCAGTAGCCGTCCGCCATGTCCGGCTGCGCGTGGTGCCCTGGTGGCCGCACGAGCGCGTACGCCACCGGCGCACCGGACTCCAGTGCCGCCAACGCGGTCCCTGCCGCCGCAGACGCCGCACGCCACGTCTCCGGACCTACGACCGTGTTCACCTCCAGCGCCACACGCTCCGAAACGCGCAACGAGTCCAAGTACCCCGCTGTGTGCACGCGCAGAAGCTCGTCGACGGACGCATGCCGCCCCTCGTGCCACTTCAAGTGCGGCGCCACGGGACCGTGCGTCAGCGCGTGCCGGAACGTGCGCAGCCGCGCCGCCGTCTCCGGGTGCGGCTCGGCGACGTCGAGCCACGGCCAGGAGCCCGGCAGCTCCCACAGGCCCTCACCGGCGTCGTGCTCGAGGCAGTCGTCGTGCCAGAACATGTCCACCCGAATCGGATATCAGGGCGATCACGGATGGTCCACCGAAAAATTCTCGGGGCACACTGGAGGCATGGGCCTCATCGCCGCACTGATCGCCATCGCCGGCCTGCTCGCCGCCTTGGCGCACGACGCATACCTGGGCTTGCTCGGTTCGGCCGCGAACAAGAAGGGCCTTTCCGGAGCACCTGTCTCGCAGTTCGTCCGCAGCCGCTGGAAGACCGCGATCATCACGACCGCGGGCGCGGTGATCGGCTTGCTGATCACCAACGGCGACACGCTGGGCGCCGACGTCATCGGCGCGTTGATCGCCGGCGGCAGCGGTCTCGCCGCGCTCAACGGCGTGCAGAACACACGCAAGCAGCTCAACAGCGGTCAAGCTCAACTGCCGCCGCGCTGACCAACTTCACACAAAAGAGTGTCACTCGTCCTGAACACCCCCTTTTGGTTGCTTCGGCACCGCCGGACGGCCCTACCCTGATTGCGTCGCAGAGGGGTGTCGGGGATGGACGAACTGCCGGGCAAACATCGTCTCGACGACGGGCCGCAGCCGCTGGACGCGCGGCCCGTCGCCGGGGGCGACCGCATTCCGCTGCCCCGCGGCCGCCACATCGACCCGCTGCAGGACACCGACGGCCTGCGCAAGTTCAACATCGGGCTGGTGCCCGCCTCGGTCACGCCGCCGCGCACGTGGAAGCGCGCGGCCTGGTTCGCCGTCGTCTCGTCCGTGCTCGTGCTGGTCGGCCTGAGCGTCGCCGCGGCCAAGCTGGTCGGCGGGGGCGGTGCGGTCGAGACGGTCGGCCTGCCCGGCTACCCGTCGGAGGTGCCGACGATCGGGGCGCTGCGCACGGGCGGCACGAGTCCCTCGGCCACCGGCGGCTCCACGCCGTCCGCCGCGCCCACCGGCAAGGTCGTTCCCGCGCCGGGCACGGGGACGGGTACGAGGGCGAGCAGCGTGCCGGGCACGAGCGGCCCGGCGTCCCCCACGAACACCAAGCCGTCCGGCACCGTCCCGCCGGTCATCACGACCGTGCCGGTCAGCCAGGCCCCCGTCGTCGACGGCGGCAAGATCGCCGAGAAGACCGAGAGCTTCTACAAGGCGATGGCGACGAACGCCGACACGGCGCTCGCCATGACCACGGACACCGTGCGCTCCAACGCCGACGCGTTGCTCGAGGGCAGGGTCGCCGACATCTCGCTGATCGAGGTGAAGGAGATCCTGGTCGACCCGAGCAAGGGCCTCACCGTGAGCCTGCTGCAGGTGACGAAGAAGGACGGCTCCGTCAGCACCGAGAAGCGCGAGCTCACCTTCACGCTCGGCGACCTGCCGTTGATCAACGGTGAACGGTTGAAGACCGGCGGCTGACGCGGCTCAAGGTCATGCCTGGAGTTACCGAACGTAGTAGGTAGCACCATCGAGCGAACCCTGAGCACCGCTGGCCGCCACGGACGAGTGAAGTCCACCCAGAAACTGGCGTCATGACGTGAGGCCACGGTACGTCTTCAGCTGTACACGGACAGTACGGAGGACCAGAGCAGTGCAGCGTCCAGCGGCGACGACCGGACGGCGGCACAACCGCGCCGGCTCGATCAGCGTGGCCGAGCTGATCAAGCAGCAGCCGGCACCGATGCGCATCCTCTCGCACGAAGAAGCCGCCACCGACGCTCTCGTCACCTCACTGCTCGGCCCGACCGAGAACATGACCGCGGCGACGACCGTGATCCCGGTCGTCCCGAACCGCCGCCGGCGCACGAAGCCGGGCCTCGTCGCCAGGGCCGCCGGCCTGCTGACCGGCGCGGCCCTGCTGGTCTCGTCCATCGCGGGCGCGGTGGTCCTCGCCAGCAAGCGGCCGGCGAACGTCGGCGTCCCGGCCTCCGAACGGCCCGTCGCGCTGTCGGGCTCGAGCGCGCTGCGTCCCGACGTCCTGTCGGCCCAGCTGCCGCACGAGCGGCCGCCGCAGCAGTCCACCTCCGCCGCCGTGATGCCCATGCCGCAGCCGTCCGCGTTGCTGCTGGAGACCGCCGCCGAGACCACCGAACCGGTCACGCCGGAGGTCTCGGTCGGTCCGCTTCCGCAGGTCGACGTGGTGAAGAAGTTCTACGAGCTGCTCGCGACCAAGCCGAACTCGGCGGCCAAGCTGCTCTCCCCGGAGCTGGTCGGCGCGAACCCCGCGGAGTTCGCCCGGTCCTGGGGAAAGATCAAGACGGTGAGCGTCGACCAGACGTCGGTGCGGCCGGACGGATCGGTGCTCGCGGTCGTCTCGATGCAGGAGATGGACGGCGGCTGGCTGCGCATCGAGCAGCTCTTCTGGCTGACCAGCACGAGCCAGCCGAGGATCGTCGCCACCGAGGTCCTTTCGGCGCAGCGCAGTTAGGCCGAGCAGTTAGGTCGCACCCAACTGGATCGCCGTTCGCAGTCGAACGGTGACCGCTCGTCGCGGAAACCGGGTTGCGGCCGTGAAAATTCCCCCATAGGGGTTACATCTCGGGTCACGATTCGGTATCCATGTTCCCGCCAGTACGCGTACGCGAACTTGGAAGGGTGAACGAGCGGTGTCGATTGAGGACCATCGTCGGCGGTTGAACGGATCGGCCGAGTCGACCGGCCAGCTGTCCGTCGCCGAGCTGATCGCCCGCCGCGAGGCGGAAACCGTGGAGATCCCGGTGATCACCGACGACATCACCCCCGCGGCGTTCGAGCCGACGATCAAGTTCAAGCCGGTCAAGGCGCCGGGCGGCAAGGCGAAGAAGCAGCCCATGAAGGAGCTGCACATCACCGAGCTGCTGCGCCGTGAGGGCCGCGCCGACGACACCCAGCGCGGCGGGTTCACCGTCGGCAAGCTGGCCGCCGCCGCCAGCGGTGGCGTCATCATCTGCGGTTCCGTGGCGTTCGCCGCCTCCTCCTGGCTGTCCTCGCCCGACGAGCGCCCGCTCGCCGAGGTGCGGTTCGACGAGCGCGCCCAGGCCCGTGGCGCGAGCGCGGGCACCGAAGGCGTCGTGAAGCTGCCGTCGAACAAGACCCAGCAGGCCGACGCCACCGAGACGCAGCAGGCGGACCCGACGTCGGCGAACCCGACCACGCGCGTCGCCCCGTACGTCCAGACCCAGCAGCAGCGTCCGACGCAGCAGGCCCAGACGCCCACCCAGCAGCCGACGCAGCAGCCCACCACCGAGACCTCGACCACGCCGTCGACGTCCACGGAGACCAGCACGCCGAGCACGCCGCCGTCGAGCGCGACGCCTCCTCCGCCGCCGAGCTCGTCCACGGCCACCCCGCCGAGCAGCAGCACTCCTCCGCCCAGCTCCGAGAACCCGTTGCCGCGGCCGTCCAACCCGGTCGACGTGAGCGTGGACCTCGGCATCCTCGACCCGGTGCTGAACACCGTGGGCGACACCGTCGGCGGATTCGACTTCTTCGCCCCTGCGAACTGATGTACGACAGGTAGCTCAGCGGCGGGCCTCGACAGGTACCCTGTGCGGGCATTCCGGACGACCTGCTGACTACCGCACGAGGAGCACGAGCGTGGGATCTGCTGCCGCAGCCGCAGTCACGCCTTCGAGCACCCCTGGGGTGGGCTTGTGACGACGTCCGGCACCTCGGACGGCCGTCTGATCGCCGACCGCTACCGCTTCCTCGACCGCATCGGCTCCGGCGCGATGGGCATCGTCTGGCGCGCCCACGACGAACGCCTCGGCCGTGAGGTCGCGATCAAGCAGTTGCTGCTCGCGCCCGGCCTGGACGAGACCGAGCAGGACGAGGCCATCCAGCGCGCCATGCGCGAGGGCCGCATCGCCGCCAAGCTGCACCACCCGAACGCCATCGCCGTGTACGACGTCGTCGAGGAAGACGGCGTCCCGTGCCTGGTCATGGAGTACCTGCCGTCCTACAGCCTGGCCGACGCGCTGGCCGAGGGCGGGCCGATGGACCCGGTCGAGGTCGCCAGCATCGGTGCCCAGTGCGCGGCGGCGCTGGCCGCGGCCCACGCGGCGGGGATCGTGCACCGCGACGTGAAGCCCGGCAACGTGCTGATCGCCGAGAACGGCGTCGTCAAGATCACCGACTTCGGCATCTCGCGCGCGTCCGACGACATCACGGTCACCAAGACCGGCCTGATCGCCGGCACGCCCGCGTACCTCGCGCCGGAGATCGCGCGGGGCCAGGACCCGACACCGGCCTCGGACGTCTACTCGCTCGGCTCGACGCTGTTCGCCGCGATGGAGGGCGAGCCGCCCTATGGAGTGAGCGAGAACACTCTGGGTGTGCTGCACGCCGTCGCGGCCGGGCGGATCAACCCGCCGACGGTCGACCACCCGCTCGCCGACACGCTGCTGTACCTCCTGAACTTCGAGCCGGACGACCGGCCTACGATGTCCCAGGCGCGCGAGGTGCTCAACGCGGTCGCGCAGGGCCGTTCGCCGTCGTTCAGCGGCCTGGCCGTGACCGACGGGCCCGACCCGACGGCGATCGTGGAGCCTGACCGGACCCGAGTGGTCCGGCCGGTGGCTCGGACCGCACCACCGCGGACCGCTCCGCCAATGGCGCCCGCCAGGGGTCCTGAGAACAACAAGCCACTGGTGATCGCTGCGGTCGTCCTGGCGTTGTTGCTGGTCATCGGTGGTCTGATGGTCGCGCTCGGGGTGTTCACCAAGGAGCAGCAGACGCCGTCGGCACCGCCCGCCAGCAGCAGCTCGGTCGCCCCGCCGACGAGTGAGGCGCCGAGTCCCGTGGTGAACACGACCACGGCCGAGGCAACCACAACGCAGGAAACGACGTCTGCACCAAAGACGACGACAACTACGACCACCACTACGACGACTACGACGACCACACCGCCGAAGCCGTCTTCGTCAGCGCCGGTCAGCACAACGACCACGACGACGGTCACGACGACCACGCAAGCCGTGCAGTAGGGCTAAGCGTCATCACGCCGTAGAAATCTCGTAAGGTGGGTACTCGCACCTGATGGGGTGATCTGAACCCGAAGGTGTGATCAGCCGTTGAACAGAGAGCAAGTGACCGCACAGCGGGGAGCAACTGTGACCGACGATGGCCGATTGGTCGCTGGTCGCTACCGATTGAGCCAGCGGATCGGCAGCGGCGCCATGGGCGTCGTCTGGACGGCACACGACGAACGCCTGCACCGCACAGTCGCGGTCAAGCAACTCCTCCTGCAGCCTGGACTAGCCGAAGCTGACACGGACGAGGCCAAGAGACGTGCCATGCGCGAGGGCCGTATCGCCGCGCGCCTGCAACACCCCCACGCGGTCGCCGTCTACGACGTGGCCGAGGACGACAGCCAGCCGTGGCTGATCATGGAGTACCTGCCGTCGAAGAGCCTTTCGGCGGTGCTCTCCGAACGCGGCACGCTCCCTCCGCGGGACGTGGCGTCGATCGGCATGCAGGTCGCCTCCGCGCTGGCCGCCGCGCACAACGCCGGCATCGTGCACCGCGACATCAAGCCCGGCAACGTGCTGCTCGGCGACGACGGCACGGTCAAGATCACCGACTTCGGCATCTCCCGCGCGACCGGTGACGTGACGGTCACCGCGACGGGCATGCTCGCGGGCACCCCCGCCTACCTCGCACCCGAGGTGGCCAAGGGGTACGACCCGGGCTCGCCGTCCGACGTGTTCTCCCTGGGCTCGACGCTCTACGCCGCGATCGAGGGCGAACCGCCGTTCGGCCTGAGCGAGAACACCATCGCGCTGCTGCACAAGGTGGCGTCCGGCAAGGTCAACCCTCCGCGCAACGCCGGCCCGCTGACCGCGCTGCTGATGCGCCTGCTGCGCGCGGAGCCGGAAGACCGCCCGACCATGGCCGAGGCCCGTGACGCGCTCGCCGCCGTCGCGAACGGCCAGGCCGCCCCCGCCTTCACCCCTGCCGTCGTCGCGCCGACCCACCCGCCGTCGTGGCGCGGTGTGCCGGTGCAGCAGCCGCAGCAGCAGGCCGCCACGCGGGCCCTCACGTCGCCGCAGGGGCACCAGCAGGCACCGCCACCGCCCAACGCGACGCGGGTGGACATGCACACGCCGCGCACGGCGTCCGTGCAGCAGCCGCCGTCGAACCACCGCCCGGCCGCCGCGCCGCAGTACTCCCAGCGCCCGAGGCCGGCAGCGTCCTCGTCGCCGTTGAAGAGCAAGAAGTCGACGGTCTACACCGCGCTCGCCATCGTGGCGGCGGCGGTCGTCGGCATCATGTTCGCGAGCATGCTCTCCAACGGTGGCGACAACGGCACCAACAACAACGCGGGCGCGAACACCCCGACGCAGCAGACCCAGGGCAACGAACCGACCAAGCAGTCGACGCCGCCGAAGTCCGCGGGCAAGGCCGGTCAGTGGACGAGTTCGCCCCAGCCCGACGACATGAAGGCGTTCCTCGAGGAGTACTTCGACACCGCGCCCAAGTCCCCGGAAGAAGCCTGGAAGCTCGGCAACGGCAACTTCCAGGGCACCTTCTCCGGCGGCTACAGCGGTTTCCAGACCTTCTGGTCGGGCATGAAGGAAGCCAAGATCATCAAGGCCACCGAAAAAGAAGGCTTCTACTGGGAAGTCGACGTCGAGTACACGAAGAAGAGCGGCGGGACGACCACCGAACGCCGGGGCATCTCCTTCGAGTGGAAGAGCCCGAACTTCCTGCTGCACAGCGACAAGTCGCTCGGCTCCTACTGATCGCGACAGCCCTGGTCAGGAGGCCCGCGCGGCCTTCTCCAGGGCTTCCGCGAGAGTCAGCACGGCGGGATTCCACGCGGCGTCTTCGCGATACACGACGTGAATGTGCCGAACGGGTTCGGGATTGCGCACCTTGCGCACGACCACGCCGGGGTGCGCGTATCCCAGCCCGAGCCGGGGAATGATCGTGACGCCCAGCCCGGCCGCCACGAATCCCTGCGCGGTCGCGTAGTCGTCGCTCTCCACGGCCACCTGCGGTGAGAACCCGGCACCCGCGCAGGCGTTCCTCACGAAGTTCGCGCACAGACCGCTGGAGCCGCACTCCGCGTCGATCCACGGCTCGTCGGCCAGTTCGGCGAGATCGAGCACGCGTTTGCGGGCCAGGGCGTGGCCTCGCGGGAGCACGGCGTACAGCGGGTCGGCGAGCAGGTGCCGCGCGACCATGCCCTCCGGAGCGGGCGCGTCGGGTTCGAGAACGGTGATCGCCACGTCGGCACGGCCGGCTGCCAGCTCGACGAAGGGGTCGGTCGGCTCGGTGAGCTTCAGGTCGAGCTCCACGCCCGAGCGCTCGGCCCGGAACGCCGCCACCGCGGGTGGCACGAGCGCCGCTCCGGCCGTGGCGAAGTAGCGGACGCGCAGGACGCCGGCGCAGCCGTTGCGCAACGCCGTGAGGGCGCTCTCGGCCTCGGCCAGCTGTTCGGCGAGGCGGCCGGCGTGCTCGGTGAGCAGGCGGCCTGCCGCGGTCGGCCGGACGCCCCTGCCGACGCGTTCCAGCAACGGCATGCCCGCCTGCTTCTCCAGGCCCGCGACCTGCTGCGAGATGGCGGACGGGGTGTAGCCGAGGTTCGTCGCCGCCGCGGTGATGGAACCCGTGCTCACGACGGCCCGGAGCACCTGCATTCGTCGCACGTCCAGCATGCCCCGACCTTACAGCGCAGCTTAAAGGTTTCCCAGAACAATTAAATTGTTTTCACGTGTTCGCGGGCGCATGGTTGACGCGTGAACCAACGCGGAACGTTGATCAGGATGGGCGTGCTCGCCCTGCTGTGGGGATCCAGCTTCCTGTGGATGAAGCTCGCGCTCGGCAGCCTCGCGCCCCTGCAGATCTCGCTCGTGCGGACGTTCTTCGGGGCGGTCGTGCTGTTCGTCGTGCTCGCGCTGGCGAAGATGAGCCTGCCGCGCGACCGCAGGATCTGGGGTCACATGCTCTTCGTGGCTCTGTTCGGCAGCGCCATCCCGTTCACGCTGTTCGCGTTCGGCGGCCAGACCGTCGACTCGGGCGTCTCCGGCGTGCTGAACTCCACGACGCCGCTGTTCGCGCTGGCCATCGGCCTCGTGCTCGGCTCGGAGAAGATCAGCGACGTGGTGCGCCTGCTCGGCCTCGTGCTCGGCTTCGCGGGCGTGCTGGTGATCTTCGCGCCGTGGCAGTCGGGCAACAGCATCGCGAGCTGGGGTGCGGTGCTGTGCCTGATCGGCGCCGCGAGCTACGCCATCGGCTACTCCTACGCCGGCCGCTACCTGGTCAACACGGGCGCGAGCTCGACGCAGCTCGCCGCCATGCAGCTGACCACCGCGATGGGAATGCTGCTGCTGGCAACGCCGTTCGGCGGCCTGGAACCGCTGCACCTGCACTGGGTCGGCATCGTCGCCGTGGTGATCCTCGGCGTCTTCGGCACCGGCATGGCGTTCATCCTCAACTACCGCGTCATCGCGGACGAAGGAGCCACGACGGCGACTACCGTCGGTTACCTTCTGCCCGTGGTGTCGGTACTCCTTGGAGCGATCTTCCTCGGGGAGCAGCTCAACGCGCGGATCGTCATCGGCATGCTGGTGGTGCTCGTGGGCATCGCGCTGACCCGGAGGAAGTCCGTCGCGGCAGGTCAGACCGTCTCACCAAACGAGACGCGCGACCTGGTCAAACGCTGAGGGGTGAGACGCACGTCTCCCCCGTTAGGATGGTTCCGAGACGAATCGCGTCCTTATCAGGCTGCTCAGCCGTCTCCTCTTTGTGAGCGGACATGGAGACCAGTCTGGGAAGGACATCGACATGAACAACGACAACCTGAAGGTCACCACCCGGACGACTTTTCAGTTGTTGGCCCCCGGAGCGGCTCCCGCGCCGGTCGAGGCCGAACTCGTCTACGACCCGGAGGACCCCTACGCGGTCGCGATCGTCTTCTTCACCGGCTCCGGCCGCGTCGAGTGGATGTTCGCCCGCGACCTGCTGGCCGACGGCCTGCTGACGCCGTCCGGTGAGGGCGACATCCTGGTGCGGCCCGCCTCCGACGACCCGGAGCGCGTCCTGGTCGAGCTGAACGCGCCGACCGGGTTCGCCATCCTCAGCGCCGTCGCCGAGGACGTGGCGGAGTTCCTGGACAGCTCCTACGACGTCGTCCAGCCGGGCGAAGAGGACCTGTGGATCGACTTCGACCGGGAGCTGCAGAAGCTGGTCTCGACGATCGACTAGTCCCCTGGTGATGGTCCGGGGTGGTCGTACGGGCGCGGGGCGAGGTGCCGGCACGCGGGGCAGCGTGGCCGACCAGCTCGTCACCGGAGACCGGCCAGGACCAGCGGTGATGCCGAGAAGGTTCCAGACACGAGTCCCCACCGGCGGACTGACTCGGCGCGATCTGCACCACTCTCCGAGCGGGGAACCGCAGATGCACGTCTGCGCGATTGATTAGTCTCACGGTGTGACAACCATCGGGGGCCGCTACACTCTGCTGGAGCGCATCGGCAGCGGTGCGATGGGGGTGGTCTGGCGAGCACGGGACGAGGTGCTGGCCCGCGAGGTGGCGGTCAAGGAGCTCATCACCGGTGACCACCCGCGGGCGATGCGGGAGGCGCGCAACGCCGCTCGACTGCACCACCAGCACGCCATCGGGGTGTTCGACGTCGTGGGCAGCGACGACGAAGAGCCGTGGATCGTCATGGAGTACCTGCCGTCGCACAGCCTCTCGGCTCTGATCGCCGAGCGCGGGCCGCTCAAGCCGGCCCAGGCGGCGAGCATCGGGGCCAAGGTCGCCTCGGCACTGGCGGCGGCGCACACCGCCGGACTGGTCCACCGCGACGTCAAGCCGGGCAACGTCCTGATCGGCCACGACGGCACGGTCAAGCTCACCGACTTCGGCATCTCCAAGGCAGCCGGCGACGGCACGATGACCGACACCGGCATGATCTCGGGCACCCCCGCCTACCTCGCACCCGAGGTGGCGCGCGGCGAGCAGCCCGACGAGGCGTCGGACGTGTTCTCGCTCGGCGCCATGATCTACACGGCGATCGAGGGCGAGTCCGTCTTCGGGCCGAGCGACAACAGCTTCGGCCTCATCTACCGCGCGGCCAGCGGGCAGCTCCGCGATCCCGAGAACGCCGGCGAGCTCACCCCGTTGCTGATGCGGCTGCTCTCGCAGGACCCGAAGGACCGGCCGACCGCGCAGGAGGCCGCCGATCTGCTGGGCGCCGAGCCGCAGCCGTCGCAGCCGCTGGAGATCCCGCAGCAGAAATCGGGACGCAAGGCGCCGAACAAGCGGATCCTGGTGATCCTGGCCGTCATCGCGGTGCTGGCGATCGGCGGTGGCGCGGCCGCCGCGTACTGGAACGGCACCCAGGGCGGAGGCGGCGGCACCCCTGTCCACCAGTCGGACTTCCAGACGAAGCAGCCGCAGCCCCGCTACTTCACCGCGAGTGAGGCGGCCGGGTTCGTGCTCGACCACTACGGCCAGCTCCCCGCCCACCCCGACGTGGCGTGGCGCAACCTCTACGAACGGGCGACCGAGCCGCAGGAGAAGTACGTGGCGCGGTGGAAGGGCTACTCCTCGGTCAGGTGCTCCCTGTCCAGCGTGCCCGTCCGCTCGCACGGCCCGAACTGGGTGGTGACGTTCGACCTGGCACTGCAGACGGACCTGGGCGAGCAGAAGAACGGCGTCTACGAGGCCGAGGTCGCCGCCGTCAACAACGAGATGCGGCTCACCAGCATCACGCAGATCAGCTGAGCAGCCAGAAGCTGCCGCCGCCGACGACCACGCCCATCACGGACCCGGCCAGCACCTGCGCCGTCGTGTGGTCGCCGAGTTCGACGCGGGACCACGCCACGAACGCGGCGGGCAGCGCGAGAAGCAGCCACCACGGGCCGTGGACGACCGCCAGCGTCACCACGGCGGCCCACGCCACGGCGGCGTGCAGCGAGATCTTCCACTTCGCCCCGAACGTGATCACCATGCTGACGAGCAGCGAGGCGAACATGCTCCCCGCCAGTGCGAGCATGTTTCGCGGCGCGCCGCCCAGAACCATGATCACCGTGCCGGCCGCCAGCGACGCGCCCGCCGTGACCAGCGGGACGAGCCTGCCCTCACGGTTCGTGACGTGGTGACCGTCCCACTTGCCCTTGCGGGCGCCACGCACGATGACGGCCATCGGGATGACGGACGCCGTCAAGGCGACCACGAACCCCCACAGCAGCGTCTTCCAGAAGCTCTCCGTGGCCGCCGCGACCGCGAACGGCAGCAGAACCACCCAGACCCACGGCGCCAGCACCTCGGTGGCGCCGCGGGCGACCTTCGTGACCAAGTCCGTCAGACCAGCCTGCGATCAGTGGCCCAGCGGGAGAGTTCGTACCGGTTGGACAGCTGGGTCTTCCGCAGGACGCTCGACACGTGCGTCTCCACCGTCTTGACGCTGATGAACAGCTCGGACGCGATCTCCTTGTAGGCGTACCCACGCGCGAGGAGCCGCAGGACGTCACGTTCGCGCGGCGTCAGCAGGTCGAGCTCGGGGTCGCTGATCGGCGCGGCACCCGGCCGGTCGGCGAACGCGTCCAGCACGAACCCCGCCAGGCGCGGCGAGAACACCGCGTCGCCCTCCGAGACCCGCACGACGGCCCTGACCAGCTCCTGGCTGGAGATCGTCTTCGTCACGTACCCGCGCGCACCGGCGCGGATGACGTTGATGACGTCCTCGGCCGCGTCGGAGACCGACAGGGCGAGGAACGTGACCTCGGGGATCTTGGTCCGGATCTGCCGCAGCACCTCGGCGCCGCCGCCGTCGGGCATGTGCACGTCCAGCAGCACGACGTCCGGCTTGTGGTGCGCGATGCCCGCCACCGCCTCGCCGACGCTGCCCGCCTCGCCGACCACGTCCACCTCGTCGGTGATGGTGTCGAGCTCCGCCTTGACCCCCGCGCGGAACAACGCGTGGTCGTCCACCAGGAACACCCTGACGCTCATGTCCTGGCCTCCAACTTCCTCGGCATCTCGAGCTGCACCTCGGTCCCCTCTCCCGGAGCCGTGCGCAGTCGCACCTCCCCGCCGTGCCTGGTCATTCTCCCCCGGATGCTGCCCGCGAGGCCATGCCGGTCCTCGGGCACCGCGTCGGGGTCGAATCCCTTGCCGCGGTCGCGCACGAACACCGTCACCTTCTCCGGCTCGACCTCGGCGTAGACGCTGACCTCGGCCACCCCCGCGTGCTTGGCCGCGTTGACCATCGCCTCCTTCGACGCCTGGACGAGAGCGAACATTCCGTCCTCCAGCTCGCAGTCGCCGACCACGACCTGGGAGACGGCGATGGCGAAGTCGTCCTCCACCTCCGCGCACGCCTGGGCGATCGCGACGCTCATGGAGTGCGGCAGTTCGCCCACCTCACGGCCGTAGAGCCAGCTGCGCAGCTCGCGTTCCTGGCTGCGGGCCAGGCGCTTGACCTCGCGCGGCGACTCGGACTGCTTCTGGATCAGGGCCAGCGTCTGCAACACCGAGTCGTGCAGGTGGGCGGCGATCTCGGCACGTTCCTCGGTGCGGATGCGCGCACGGCGTTCCGAGTCGAGATCGCGCACCAGCCGCATCCACAGCGGCACGGTCAGCACCGCGACACCGATCAACGTCGCCAGCACGGAGAGCATGACGGTCGAGAGGTTCTGGATGGAGTCGTTCGCCACGAGGAACGCGGCGACCCCCGCCACGACCAGCGCGCCGCCCGCGACCGTCCGCACGATCCCAGTCTTGCCCTGCGAGAAGGCCCCGTCCCTCCAGCGGCGGCGCTGTGCCTCGTCCGCCTCACGCCACACGACGGCGGCACCGATCAGTGCGACGGCGATCGGCCCGGTGATCCACCCGCTCCACGCTCCCCCGAGCAGGCCGGTGAACACCGCGACGCCGATGCCGAGGGCGGCGAGGCCCACGGCCTGCTGCCACTCCTTGCGGTCCTTCTCCGTCTCCGGCTCCACCACCGCCGACTGCGGGACGAACATCCAGAGCAACGCGTAGGCGATGATCCCGGCCCCGCTGAACGCGCCGAGCACGGCGAAGATCGCGCGCACCCAGAAGACGGGGGCGCCGAGATGGTCGGCCAGTCCGCTCGCGACGCCCGCGACCACCCGGCCGGTGCGTCGACGGCGCATCGGCTCAATGCGTGCACTCACAAACTGATCGTCACACGTCATGCCGCGTTGTTCATCAGGGATGACCCCGGTTCCGCGAATCAGGGCTGGTCCCTGATGTGGTTCCAGGCGTGACAGCGCAACCTTGTCGTCGTGAGCGGGACTGAGAAGGCAATGCAGGGCGTGGCGGACACGCTCAGAGAGTTCTGGGCCCACCGTCCGGTGCGGCCCCGTGCAGGTCGCAAAGCCGGTGGTGTCGCCACCGGTATCGCCCTGCGCTACCAGATCGACCCGGTGATCGTCCGGATCGCGTTCGTCGCACTCGCGCTGTCGGGTGGCGTCGGCGTGCCGGTGTACCTCGCCGGCTGGTTGCTGCTGCCCGAGGAGGGGGACGCGACCTCGCCGCTGGAGGCGCTGATCAGCAAGGGCTCCAGCTCGATGTCGCACGGTCAGACGGTGCTGCTGGGCATCCTGATGTTCCCCGCGCTCGCGTTCACCTTCGGGGGCAACAGCGGGTTCGAGGTCTTCGTGACGCTGGCCGCGACGATCGCGTGCATCTACCTGCTGCAGAAGAACCGCGGGCACCTGCAACCGGCCGCCACGCTGACCGAACCCGCGCCCGTGCCACCGGCACCGGGAGCGCCGGCCTGGGACCCGCTGGGCGCCGCGCCGTTCGCCTGGGACCTGCCCGAACCCGCGCCCGCCCCGACGCCCCAGCCGCCGGTGCGCCGGCCGCGCAATCCGCGCGTCGGACTGATGACACTCGGTATCGCGACGCTGGTGATCGCCGGATCCGCGATCGCGGGTGTCTGGGCGCCGTGGTTCACCGTGGCGCACACCGTCGGCCTGCTGATCGCGGTGCTGGCGGCGGGCCTGCTGATCGGGTCGTTCACCGGCGGTGGCCGCGGCCTGATCTGGCTGCTGGTCCCGTTGTCCGTGGTCGGCTTCGGCCTGACCGCCCTCGACTTCGACGGCAGTCCCTCCAAGATGAGCAGCTTCAACGAGACGCCCAAGACCATCGAGAACGTCCGCGACCGGTACGAGACGAGCGTCGGCAGCGTCACGCTCGACCTGCGGCAGCTGCCGGACTCCGGCGAGGTGCGGACCGCGATCGAGGTGGAGCTCGGCGAGGTGCGGGTGCACGTACCGAAGAACGCGGACGTGACGTACCGGTGCGAGGCCTCGTCCATCGGCGAGCTCGACTGCCTCGGCAAGCAGGCGGAGGGCAGCAGGGTGGACGTCAGCGGCAAGGACCTCGGCGAGAACGGCGAGGGTGGCCTGAAGATCGAGCTCGACGTGCAGGCGAGCGTCGGAGAGGTGAAGGTGCTCCGTGACTGAGCAGGGGATGCGCAGGCGGATCGACCCCGTGACGCTGGTGTTCGGGCTCGCCGGCGGGCTGATGGCGGCCTACGTGCTGAGCAACGGGTCGTTCTGGTTCGACCTGCGGTGGGCGCTCGGGGGAACGGCCATCGTGGTCGGCCTGGTGCTGTTGACGAACTCGCTGCGGCGCAAGAGCCACTGAACTGGAAAGGCCCCGGTCTCCCGGGGCCTTTCTTCATGTCATTCCCACTCGATGGTGCCCGGCGGCTTGGACGTCACGTCCAGCACCACGCGGTTGACCTCCGCCACCTCGTTGGTGATCCGGGTCGAGATCCGCTCCAGCACCTCGTACGGCAGACGCGTCCAGTCCGCGGTCATCGCGTCCTCGGACGACACCGGGCGCAGCACGATCGGGTGGCCGTAGGTGCGGCCGTCGCCCTGGACGCCGACGCTGCGGACGTCCGCGAGCAGCACGACCGGGCACTGCCAGATCTGCCGGTCGAGACCGGCCAGGGTCAGCTCCTCGCGGGCGATGGCGTCGGCCTGGCGCAGCGTGTCGAGGCGGTCCTGGGTGACCTCGCCGATGATGCGGATGCCGAGGCCCGGGCCGGGGAACGGCTGGCGCTGCACGATCGTCTCGGGCAGGCCGAGCTCGGTGCCGACGCGGCGGACCTCGTCCTTGAACAGCGCGCGCAGCGGCTCGACCAGCTCGAACTGCAGGTCGTCCGGCAGGCCGCCGACGTTGTGGTGCGACTTGATGTTCGCGGTGCCCGCGCCGCCGCCGGACTCGACGACGTCCGGGTACAGCGTGCCCTGGACCAAGAACTTGTAGTCGCCCTCGGCCTTGAGGTCGCGCTCGGCCTGCTCGAACACGCGGATGAACTCACGGCCGATGATCTTGCGCTTCTCCTCCGGGTCCGTGACGCCGGCCAGCGCGTTGAGGAACCGCTCGCGCGCGTCGACGGTCACCAGGCGGATGCCCGTGGCGGCGACGTAGTCGCGCTCGACCTGGGCGCGCTCGCCGGAGCGCAGCAGGCCGTGGTCGACGAAGACGCACGTGAGGCGGTCGCCGATGGCGCGCTGGACCAGAGCGGCCGCGACGGCGGAGTCGACGCCGCCGGACAGGCCGCAGATCGCCTTGCCGTCACCGATCTGCTCGCGGATCCGCGAGACCTGCTCGTCCACGATGGACGACGTGGTCCACTGCGGACGGATGCCCGCGATCTCGTGCAGGAACCGGCGCAGCACCTCCTGGCCGTGCGGCGAGTGGTGCACCTCGGGGTGGTACTGCACGCCGGCGAAGCGGCGCTCGGTGTCCTCGAACGCGGCGACCGGCGCGCCCTCGCTGGTCGCGGTGACGGTGAAGCCCTCGGGCGCCTTGGTGACGGCGTCGCCGTGGCTCATCCACACCGGGTGGCTCGCGGGGAGCTCCTGGTGCAGCGAGCCGCCCTCGGTCGGCACGCTCAGGTCCGTGCGGCCGTACTCGCGGGTGCCGGTCTGTTCAACCGCGCCGCCAAGTGCGCGTGCCATCGCCTGGAAGCCGTAGCAGATGCCGAAGACCGGGACGCCGGTCTCGAACAGCTTCGGGTCGACCTGCGGGGCGTTCTCCTCGTACACGCTCGACGGGCCACCGGACAGCACGATGGCCAGCGGGTTCTTGTCGAGGATCTCGCTGACGGCCGCGGTGTGCGGAACGACCTCGGAGTAGACCTGGGCCTCGCGCACGCGGCGGGCGATCAGCTGCGCGTACTGGGCGCCGAAGTCGACGACGAGAACAGGGCGGTTGCTGGTGTCGGACACGTCGCCAAGGATCTCATGCGTGGACGGTGAACTGCTGACCGGTGGCGGGCTGAACCAGGTGTTCAGGGTGGGTGACGCGGTGCGACGACCGGCCGGGCCGTGGGCGCCGCGGGTGCACGAGTTGTTGCGACGCTTGGCGCCTCTGGGGATCGCGCCGGTTCCGCTCGGGCTCGACGCGGAGCACGAACTGCTCAGCTACCTGCCCGGTGACGTTGGCCACGTGCCCCCTTCGGGGGACAAGACGTTGATCGAATCAGCGCTGCTGCTGCGGCGGCTGCACGACGCCACGGCCCCGCTTGTCGGCGAGCTGAACGGGTGGCAGTTCGCCGCCAGGGAGCCCGTTGAGGTGGTGCTGCACGGCGACTTCGCGCCGTACAACATCGTGTTCGCGGACGGGATGCCGGTCGGGGTGTTCGACTGGGACGGCGCACATCCGGGTCCGCGCTGGTGGGACGTGAGCTGGGCGCTGATCCAGTTCGTGCTGGCGCTGCCGGACGACCGCGAACGGCGCACCCGGCTGTTCTGCGAGACGTACGGAATCGAGTACGTGGCCGAGCACGTGCTGATCCGGCTGGACGACATGATCCAGACGATTCGGAAACATCCGGCGTTCGTGCTCCAGCGAGCCGAACGGCATGACGAGCACTACTTGGGACTCGTCGGTTTGGTCCCCAAAACCGGCGGAGCCCGTTTTGGGGACCAAACCGACTTCGTCTTCTAGGAGTGTGTCGGTACGTGCAGGCCAATAGGGCTTAACGTGAGTCTCATGGACGCGTTCACGCCGCAACCCAGGCCGTGCTGGGTCGCCGGCCGCCCCGAGCAGGGCGAGCAGGCGCTAGAGGTCTTCCACCCGTTCGACGGCACTGCGGTCGCCTCGGTGGCCGTGCCGGGCAGAGACCAGGTGGAACGCGCGATCGCGGCGGCGGCGGCCGTCGCGAAGGAGTTCCGGCGAACACCCGCGCACGTGCGGGCCGAGGCGCTGCTGCAGGTGTCGCGGGCGCTGGCCGAACGCGCCGAGGAGATCGCCGAGACGATCACCGCCGAGAACGGCAAGCCGCTGAAGTGGGCCGAGATCGAGGTGCAGCGCGCGGTCAACACGTTCCGCTTCGCCGCGGAGGAGGCGCGCCGGTTCACCGGTGGGTTGCAGCGCCTCGACACCGATGCCGGTGGCGTGGGGCGGATGGCGATCGTCCGGCACGTGCCGCGCGGGCCGGTGCTGGCCGTGGCGCCGTTCAACTTCCCGCTGAACCTGGTGGCGCACAAGGTCGCGCCGGCGCTCGCGGTGGGTGCGCCGGTGATCGTGAAGCCCGCCTCCGCCACGCCGCTGAGCTCGTTGCTGCTGGGCGAGATCCTGGCCGAGACCGATCTGCCCGAGGGCGCGTTCTCAGTCCTTCCCGTGCGCGGCAAGGACATGGACGTCCTGGTCAAGGACGAGCGGCTGCCGGTGATCTCGTTCACCGGGTCCACGAAGGTCGGCTGGTCGTTGATGGAAGCCGCGCCGCGCAAGCACGTCGTGATGGAGCTGGGTTCCAACGCGGCCGCCATCATCTGTCCCGACTGGACGGACCTGGACCACGCGGCGCAGCGCATCGCGACGTTCGGCAACTACCAGGCCGGGCAGTCGTGCATCGCCGTGCAGCGGGTGATCGTGGACCGCTCCAGGGCGGACGAGTTCGTGCCGAAGCTCGTGGAAGCCGTTGCCGCGCTGAAGACCGGCGACCCGCACGACCCCGAGGTCGAGGTCGGGCCTCTGGTCGACGAGGACAACGCCCGGCGCGTCGAGGAATGGGTCAACATGGCCACCGACGTCGGCGCGAAGGTGCTGCTCGGCGGCAAGCGGACCGGGGCGACGGTCGAGCCGACCGTGCTGACGGACGTGCCGAAGACCGCCAAGGTGTGGACCGAGGAGATCTTCGGGCCGGTGCTCGTGGTGTCGGTCGCGGACGGCGTCGAGGACGCGTTCGCGCAGGCCAACGACTCCAAGTACGGGCTGCAGGCCGGGGTGTTCACCCGTGACGTGCAGGTGGCGTTCGAGGCCGCGGCCGAACTGGAGGTCGGCGGCGTGATCATCGGTGACGTGCCGTCCTACCGCGCCGACCAGATGCCGTACGGCGGCGTGAAGGGGTCGGGCACCGGGCGCGAGGGCGTCCGGTCGGCGATGGAGGACTTCACCGAGGAACGGGTGACCGTGCTGACCGGGATCCAGCTCTAGGGCGTGTCCCGTAAGTCCGTTCGATGAGAGTCACGGTCGAGAGTTCCGGAGGCGGTGCCGCCGCAGTGCCCTCATACCGGGCGTATTCGGGCTTTGCGGCGGTGCCGTCTCCGGGGCCCTCGGCCGCGACTATCGCGGACGAGACTTACGGGACACGCCCTATAGCCCCTGCGGGAACGCCAGCACGCGGTCCGGGTCGTACCGTCGCGCGACCTTCCTGAGTCGCGCGAGGTTGCGGCCGTAGTAGGCGGTCGGCCAGTCGGGCATCTCCGGGTCGATGTAGTTCACGTACCCGGTGTTGCCCGCGCCGAGCCCGTCCCGCACCTCCGCGAGCACGCGGCGTGCCTCGGCTTCGGTCCTGTCACCCGCACCGAAGAAGATCTGGGCACTGGCACGGGCGTCGCGGTGCGGGAACGCCGTGGCGTCCGGCGCGACCCTGGCGAGCGCGCCGCCGAACGAGTCGAACAGGATCGCCCCGTCGCGCTGCTCCTCCATGAGGTCCGCGACCCGTCCACCTGGCACGTGGTGGCGGAGCATGCGCGACGACGCCGCGAACCGGAAGCCCGGCCCTGGGTTCCCCGCGTAGTAGCGCATCGTCTCCAGGTAGCCCATCCCCTGAACGGTGCGCGGCGCGGCCGGCATCCTGTCCAGCAACGGCAGCAGGTCCTTCTCCGGCCCCACGTACACGCCGCCGATGTTCGTGGGCGACGTCGTGCCCGACTCGAACGTGCAGTTCGACCACAGCTCGTCGGGTGCCTGGGCCATCCACTCCTGCCACGCGTCCAGCGCGTCTGCCGCCGCCCCCGCCGGGTAGACGAGCTTGAACACGGTCAGGCCGGGCGCGGGATCGGTGCGGAAGGTGAACTCCGTGACGATCCCGAAGTTGCCGCCGCCACCGCCGCGCAACGCCCAGTACAGGTCGGGTTCGGAGTGCGCGGAGGCGGTGCGCAGGCATCCGTCCGGCGTGACGATCCTGGCGCTGACCAGGTGGTCGCTCGTGAGGCCGTACTTGCGGCCGAGCACGCTGATGCCGCCGCCGAGCGCGAGCCCGCTGATGCCGACCGAGCGGCACGTCCCGGCGGGCAGGGCCTGGCCCGCGGCGCCGATCGCCTCGTAGACGGGCAGGAGCTGTGTGCCCGCACCGATCCGCGCGCGGGTGCCGGAGACGGCCACCGCCGACATCGCCGCGAGGTCGACGACCAGGCCGTTCTCGGGCAGCGAGTAGGCCGCGTAGCTGTGCTTGCCGCTGCGGGCGGCGACCGGGATGCGTTCGTGCGACGCGAAGTCCAGGCACGCCTGCACGTCCTCCGGCCGGACGCACCTCGCTATCGCGGCCGGCCTGCGGTGCGCGTAGATCGTGTTCCACGGCACGCGGAGCTCGTCGTACCCCGGGTCCTGTGGCAGCACGAGCCGGTCGCCCAGCCTCCTGCGCAGCTTCGCCCAGTTGGTGCCGGCTGCTGCGGCCGTCGCGGTGCCCATCCCCAAGCTTGCGACGCCGAGTGCGGTCCCCTGCAGGAAAGTTCGCCTGTTTACCCCCATGACGAGAGCACGTCCGGCTCTGGTCATCGGTTGCCCTGCCAGCCGAGCGCACGCCGTTTCACCTGTTCGTCGCAACGGTGTGCGGCGACGTGCCCGTCCGGCCTGATCAGCCACCCGTCCCTCGTCGTGAAGCCCGGCCCCGCGGTGCGGGAGTTCGGGATCAGCTCGCCGCCGTCCGTCGTCAGCGGGGAGTTCTCGTAGGAGAACGGGGTGAAGAGCTTGCCCGAGTCGATGCCCTCGGCGGATTCGAGCGCCTGCTGCCGGTGCGCGCGTTCCTCGGGAGTGCCCGGCACGAGGAACCGCATGGTGTCGCCGGTGATGCGGAGGTTCTCGTCGGCGGCAGCGCCGCGTTCGGTGTCGTAGGAGGCGAGGAGGTGCGGGCCCGCCTCGCCTCTCCGGTCGGCTGCGATCTTCCAGGCGGCGTTGTCGGCGTCGCAGATGCCGGAGTTCAGGCCACGGGCGCCGAACGGGCTCATGACGTGCGCCGCGTCCCCGGCGAGCAGAACCTTGTTGTCGCGGAGCTTCGTGGCCCTGCGCTGGTGGAAGCGGTAGGTGGACTGCCAGACGATCTCGTACGGCTTGTCACCGACGATCGCGCGGACGTGGGCGTCGGTGAGCTCGACGTCCTCGGCGACCTGCCAGTCGATCCGCCAGACACCGTTCGGTTGCGGGTGCAGCAGGACCTGGCGACCGGGATTCCACGGCGGGTCGAAGTAGAAGCGGCGCTCGGGCGTCTCGAAGTCCAGGTCGACGCGAACGTCGGCGATGATGAACCTGTCGTCGAACGAGAAGCCCTCGAACGGGATGTTCAGGAGCCGTCTCACCGTGGAGTGCACGCCGTCCGCCGCGATGCAGTGCGTGGCACTTATTCCATCCTGTGTGGACACTCCCTCTTCGCTCTGGGTGAGGGCTTCGAGAGCGTGGCCGTAGCGCAGTTCGATCAGCGGTTCGGCGCGGACCCGTTCCTCCAGCAGCTGTTCGACGACGGTCTGCGGGGTGTTCACGAACGGCGGGAAACCCTTGGCCTCCGGGAACGTCAGGGTGAGCACCTCGCGGTCGCGGTGGTAGGTGCGGCCGGTGTACCAGGTGACGCCCGCGTCGGCGACGGCTTGCCCGACGCCGATCCGTTCCAGGATCTCCAGGACGTCGCGCTGGACGCAGATCGAGCGGCTGCCCGTCTGCGCACGCTTCGGTTCCTTCTCCAGGACGATGCTCGGCACGCCGGCTCTCGCGAGGAACAGCGCCGACGCCAGCCCCACCGGCCCGGCGCCGACCACCAGGACCGTCATTGCAGGGCGTCCCAGACGGCGCGGTCGCGTTCGGCGGTCCAGATCTCCGGCCAGTCCTTGCCGTCGCACTCGTCCCAGTAGCGCTTCACGTCGAACGGCAGGCAGTGCTCGAAGATCGGCCAGCGGCCGTAGCGGGCCTGGAGCGTCCTGTGCGCCAGTTCGAAGGCTTGCTTGAGCGTGCCGCCCTCGGCGTGGACGCTGCCGACCGTGCGGCGCAGTTCGTTGAGGAAGTGCCTGCTCTGGTTGATCGCGGCCTCGACCTCGATGCGGTCGCGCGCGACCTTGCCGCGGCCGCCGACCAGGACCTCGGCGCCCAGGTCCTCGACTTCGTCCAAAGTGGACGTCGCCCACTCGTCGTGGAACGCGTCACCGGTGTAGAGCGCGGCCTGCGACTCGACCAGGTCACCCGCGAACAGGATGCGTTGCTGCGGCAGCCACGCCACGATGTCGCCGGCCGTGTGCCCGCGCCCGAGGAACTGCAGCACCAGGTCGCCCCGCTCGCCGCCGAGCGGGATCGTCATGCGGTCGGAGAACGTCAGCGTCGGCCACGTCAGGCCGGGGATCTCCCCGGGCTGTTCGAACAGCCGCGGCATGCGGCCGAACTCGCTCTCCCAGTCCTGCTGCCCCCGTTCGGCGATCAGCACCCGCGTCATCTCGTGGGCGACGATCTCCTGTGCCTCGAACGCGCTGGCCCCGAGCGTGCGGACGGCGTGGTAGTGGCTGAGCACGAGGTACCGGACCGGCTTTCTGGTGTGCTTGCGCAGCTGCGCCAGCCACCTCCTGGCCGCCGCCGGGGTGGCGCGTGCCTCGAAGCAGATCAGGAAGTCCTCGGCCTCGATGGCCGCAACGTTGGGGTCGCCTTCGGCGGTCAGGGTGTAGACGCCCTCGGCGAGTTCGATGAACACCTCGTCCTTGGGCGCGAGGTCGGCGCTGGACGCGAACGGCTTGTTGGCCATGCCTCCACCGTGTCAGGAGGCCTTCACGATCGGCAACCGCAAAGCGGCTGGAGCTTGATCGGGAACCGCCGGGTTCTTCGGCTTCGTCGGGTTGATCCGCCGGTAGGGCTGGTCCTGCGCGGGCCGCTGGTCCTGCTCGCCCTTGTTCGGCCACAGCGAGAACGCCCGCTCGGCCTGCGCGGTGATGGTGAGGCTCGGGTTCACGCCGAGGTTCGCGCTGATCGCCGAACCGTCCACAACGGACAGTCCGGGGTAGTTGAAGACCCGGTGGTACGGGTCGATCACGCCCTGCTCCTCACCGCTCGCGATCGCGCAGCCGCCGATGAAGTGCGCGGTCAGCGGGATGTTGAACAGCTCGCCCCACGTGCCGCCGGCCATGCCGTCGATGTGCTTGGCGGCCAGCAGGTTCGCCTCGTGACCGGCGGGGATGAACGCCGGGTTCGGCTCACCGTGACCCTGCTTGCTGGTGAGCTTGCCGCGCTTGAGGAACGTGGTGATGGAGTTGTCGAGGCTCTGCATGACCAGCAGGATCACGGTCCGCTCGCTCCACCGGTGCACGCTCAGCAGCCGGAGCAGCCGCAGCGGGTGCCGGACCGCCTGCTTGATGAACTGCAGCCACCGCGGCGTGCTCAGCGCGCCGTCCGTGGCGAGGGTCTGCAGCATGCCCATGGCGTTGCTGCCCTTGCCGTACCGGACGGGCTCGATGTGCGTGATCTCGTCGGGGTGGATGGAGCTGGTGATCGCGACGCCCTGCGTGAAGTCGTTGTCCGGGTCGACCGTGTAGCGGGCGGCGCCGATGATCGACTCGGAGTTGGTGCGGGTGAGCTCGCCGAGCTTGGGAGAGATCTTCGGCAGGGTGCTCGCCTTCGCCTGGTGCAGGAGCTGCTGGGTGCCCCACGTGCCGGCGGCGATCACGACCTGGTCCGCCGTGAACGTCCTGGTCGCCTTCCCGCCGGTCGCCCTGGTGTCGACGGTCCAGGTGCCGTTGTCCTCGCTGAGCCGCGTGACCGTGGTCAGCGGGAAGACCTGGGCGCCGAGCTTCTCCGCGAGGTAGAGGTAGTTCTTGACCAGCGTGTTCTTGGCGCCGACCCGGCAGCCCGACATGCAACCGCCGCACTCGGTGCAGCCGGTGCGCTCCGGCCCGGCACCACCGAAGTACGGGTCGGCCGCCTTCTTGCCCGGCTCGCCGAAGAACACGCCGACGGGCGTCGCGTGGTAGCTGTCCTCGACACCCATGTCCTTCGCGACCTTCTGCATGACGACGTCGCTCGGGGTCGTGGTGGGGTTCGTGACGACACCCAGCATCCGGCTCGCCTGGTCGTAGAACGGCTCCAGCTCGTCCTGCCAGTCGGTGATGTGCGCCCACTGCCTGTCCTCGTAGAACGGCTTGAGCGGCCGGTACAGCGTGTTCGCGTAGACGAGGCTGCCGCCGCCGACGCCCGCCCCCGCGAGCACCATGACGTTGCGCAGCAGGTGGATGCGCTGGATGCCGAAGCACTTGAGCTGCGGCGCCCACAGGTACTTGCGGAGGTTCCAGCTGGTCTTGGCGAACTCGTCGTCGGCGAACCGGCGCCCCGCCTCCAGCACGGCGACGCGGTAGCCCTTCTCGGTCAGGCGGAGCGCGGCCACGCTGCCACCGAACCCGGAGCCGACGATGACGACATCGAAGTTACCGGCGAGTTCACCCATGGATCGGAGAGTAGGCGTTACTTCCGGTAACGCCTAGTCCCCTATCGGTTCAGACGGGCGGGACGCGCTCGTGAAATCGGTCCAGAGGTCGACTGCCTGTTCCAGGCTCAGGGCCGCGACCTGCACTGGAGGGATCCCCGCGGTGTGCACGAGACGCTGCGCCAGCCAGTCGGGCACCGGTTCGCGCGGCGGGACCTCTTCCACGACCACGTCGCCCGCCAGGCGACCGAGCCTTCCGATGACGTCGGCCAGCTTGGCCAGCGTGGAGCCCTCGTCGGCCATCGACGCGACTCTCGCCGACGCCTCGGCGTAGACACAGGCCTCGGGGTACACCTGGCCTCGACGGCCGTCCACGGTCGACAGCCGTCTGGCAGACGATCCGCCGTCGACTGCCGCATCGGCCTCCGCAAGCTGGTCAGCTCACCTTCGAGCAGCTACCCAGCCTCCAGGTCGTCGAACAGGAGTCGGATCGGTGCTTCAGCCATCAAGCGAGTCGTCGTCCTCCACCGCCGCCAGCGACTCACGGGTGTGTCCGAACGCCGCCAGCACGTCGTCGAAGGAGGTGAGCCGACCGGGGGCGGCCGCCGACTTCGCCAGCTCGCTCAAATCTGCCGCCGCCTCGGCGAGTTCGGTCAGGCGACTCATCGGAACGACAGCGACGACTCGGCGGCCATGCCGGGCGACGGCCACCGGACCGCATTTCTCGACGTCGGTGATCAGGCCGGCAACGCCGCGTTTGGTGGCTTCGCCGACGGTCAGTTCGCGAGCCTCGTTGAGTGCGTCCACGGGCAGGAATCTCGACAGTAAGTCGAGGGTGCGCGGGCAGGCGCACCCGTCGACTCAGAGCACCAGACCCTCGATGACCCAGACCATGAAGGCCACGGCCAGCGCGGTGATCACCAGGCCGCCGCAGACGAACAGGGTCAGCATCTTCCAGCCGATGCCGCCGACGCCCTCGTCCTCCTCGGGCGCTTCGTCGACCTCGAACTCCTGGACCTCGGCGTCCGGGTCGATCGTGTCCACATCGCTGTTCTTGCCGTTGCCGAACAAGTCATCCAATTCCACGCACAAAAGGACGCACGGGATGGCCGTCTGGTTGCAAGATCAGGTTTGGGCCCATGCGGCGATCGGGAGGCTCAGGTAAACGCCCACGTCAGCGAGGCCCGTGGCCTCGGCGATGGCCGTGCACAGGGCATCGACGCGATCTTGGCGGTTGGCGGCGCGGCTCTCGAAGTACTTCGAGCGGACCTCGACGACGATGTCCATGCCGGTCGAGTCGAACGGGCCGCGCGGCCGGAAGCGCAGGTCGACGTCGCCGGGCTGGAGGTCGCCGTCGTAGGGCTCCTCCGGGCACTCCACCGCCACGGACACGGCGTGCGGGAGCATCGACGCGAGTTGCTCCAGCACCGCGTGGGGGACGTGGGGTGCGTAGTTGACCTCGACGAGCGGCACGTCGCCAGCAAAGCAGAGGGGCGCGTCCCGGCTGGAACGCGCCCCTCGACGTCGAACGGGATCAGCCGCGGATCGTCAGGCCGACCTTCTGGAACTCCTTGAGGTCGGAGTAGCCGGTCTTGGCCATCGCCCTCTTCAGCGCGCCGAACAGGTTCGTCACGCCGCGCGGGTCGGCGGATGGGCCGAACAGCAGCTTGCGCAGGTCGAGCTCCTGGTCCACCGCGTCGGCGACGAGGCTGCGCGGCACGGACGGGTGCGCGGACGCCGCCGTCCAGTACAGGCCCTGGCCCGGTGCCTCGGTCGCGGCGGCCAGCGGCTCGCCGAGCATCACGGCGTCAGCACCGCAGGCGATGGACTTCGCCACGTCGCCCGAGGTCGTGACGCCGCCGTCGGCGATGACGTGCACGTAGCGGCCGCCGGTCTCGTCGAGGTAGTCGCGGCGTGCGGCCGCGGCGTCGGCGATCGCGGTGGCCATCGGCACGCCGATGCCCAGCACCGAGTCGGTGGTCGTGACGCCGGGCGCGTAGCCGTAGCCGACGATCACGCCCGCCGCGCCGGTGCGCATGAGGTGCATGGCGGTGCGGTAGTCACCGACACCGCCGGCGATCACCGGGATGTCGAGGTCCGCGATGAACGACTTCAGGTTCAGCGGCTCACCGCCACGGCTCACGTGCTCGGCCGAGATGATCGTGCCCTGCACGACCAGGATCTCGACGCCCGCGGCCAGCAGGTCCGGGGTGAGCTCCGCAGCGCGCTGCGGGCTGACGCGGACCGCGACGGTGACGCCCGAGTCGCGGATCTGCTTGACCGCCGCGGCGATCAGGTCCATCCGCAGCGGGGCGGCGTGCAGCTCCTGCAGCACCTTCACCGCGGCGGCCGGGTCCTCGCTGTCCTCGGTCGCCTGGACCAGGCGGAACAACGCCTCGTCCACGTCGCTGTGCCGCGCCCAGAGACCCTCGGCGTTGAGCACACCGAGGCCGCCGAGCTCGCCGACCGCGACCGCCGTGCCCGGCGACACGATGGCGTCGGTCGGGTGGGTGATCAGCGGGATGTCGAAGCGGTAGGCATCGATCTGCCACGTCGTGGAGACGTCCTTCGACGACCTCGTCCGACGCGACGGGATGATCTCGATGTCGTCCAGCTCGTAGGCCCGCCTCGCGGTCCGGCCCATGCCGATCTCGACCAGATCGCGCACCTGTGGTTCCTCTCCCAAGCTCTTGAACAGCCCTTTGAACGGGCGCGCAGACTCTAACGGGTGGTGTAGTTCGGGGCCTCGACGGTCATCGTGATGTCGTGCGGGTGGCTTTCCTTCAGGCCCGCCGCGGTGATGCGCACGAGCTGCTGCTGCTGCAGCTCGGCGATCGTGTGGGAGCCCGTGTAGCCCATCGCCGCGCGCAGACCGCCGTTGAGCTGGTGCACGACCTGCGACAGCGGACCGCGGAACGGCGTGCGGCCCTCGATGCCCTCGGGGACGAGCTTGTCCTCGTTGAGCACGTCGTCCTGGAAGTAGCGGTCCTTCGAGAACGACTTGTTCTCGCCACGGGACTGCATGGCGGCAAGCGAGCCCATGCCGCGGTAGGTCTTGAACTGCTTGCCGCTGACCAGGATCAGGTCGCCGGGCGCCTCCTGGGTGCCCGCGAGCAGCGAGCCCAGCATCACGGCGGACGCGCCGGCCGCGATGGCCTTGGCGATGTCGCCGGAGTACTGGATGCCGCCGTCACCGATCACCGGCACGCCGGCCGGGTTGCAGGCCAGGGAGGCCTCGTAGATCGCGGAGATCTGCGGCACACCGACACCGGCGACGACGCGCGTGGTGCAGATCGAGCCGGGACCGACACCGACCTTCACGCCGTCCGCACCCGCGTCGACGAGGGCCTGGGCACCGGCGCGCGTCGCGACGTTGCCGCCGACGACGTCCGCCGAGTCGCCGAGCTCCTTCTTGATGCGGGCGACCATCTCCAGCACGCCGCGCGAGTGACCGTGCGCCGTGTCGACCATCAGCACGTCGACGCCCGCCTCGGCGAGCGTCATCGCGCGGATGAACGAGTCCTCGCCCACGCCGACGGCGGCGGCGCACAGCAGGCGGCCGTCCGGGTCCTTGGTGGCCATCGGGTACTGCTCGGTCTTGACGAAGTCCTTGACCGTGATCAGGCCCTTGAGCTTGCCGTCGCCGTCGACGATCGGCAGCTTCTCGACCTTGTGGCGGCGCAGCAGGCCGAGCGCGGCCTCCGCGGACACACCGACCTGGGCCGTGACCAGCGGGCCCTTGGTCATGACCTCGATCACCCGCTTGGAGTGGTCGAGCTCGAAGCGCATGTCGCGGTTCGTGATGATGCCGACGAGCTTGTTGTTCTCGTCGGTCACCGGCACGCCGGAGATGCGGTAGCGGGCGCACAGCGCGTCCACCTCGGCCAGCGTGGCATCGGGCGAACACGTGACCGGGTCGGTGACCATGCCGGCCTCGGACCGCTTGACGGTCTCGGCCTGGCGGGCCTGGTCCTCGATGCTCAGGTTGCGGTGCAGCACACCGATGCCGCCCTGACGCGCCATCGAGATGGCCATCCGGCCCTCGGTGACCGTGTCCATCGCGGCGCTGGCCAGCGGAATCTTCAGGGTGATGTTGCGCGAGATCCTGGTGCTCGTGTCGACGCCACTCGGGACGACGTCCGACTCGGCAGGCAGCAGGAGCACGTCGTCGAAGGTCAGTCCCAGCATGGCGAACTTGCTCGGGACTCCATCAGCGTTGAGCTCGCTGGTCATAGCGGGTGACATGCCTTCCGTCGTGCGGTCTGCGCTCTGCCTGCCCTTTTGAGGTCCTGCGTGTCCAGTTTCCGCAGGCGGAGGCGGTGCGACCCATGGTATCTGGACGCCCCCGGGGGTACGGCGGGTACCGTGCGGGGTCGTGCCGCACGACGCGTTGCCACCAGACCCCTTCGAAGGCGACCCAGAGGACCCCGCACTCTCTCTGGGCGAGCCCGACCACGACCATCCCCCGATGGATGAAGACGAGCGAACAGAGCTGGTCAGCGACCTGGCCGACCTCGCCGTGTACCAAGCGCTGCTCGAACACAGAGGCGTCCGGGGCATCGTCGTGGACTGCGGCGAGTGCCAGGAACCGCACTACCACGACTGGGCACTGTTGCGAGCCTCACTGGAGCAGCTGCTCGCCGACGGCCGCATGCGCCCGCACGAGCCGGCCTTCGACCCGAACCCCGGCGCCTACGTGAGCTGGGAGTACTGCCGCGGGTACGCGGACGGCGTGACGGCGACGGAGTCGGCCCGCTGACCTCGCAGCGCTGCTGTGAGGTCGGACGCACCTCTGGTCACATTCCACCCGACGTGTGAACGCCTGAGCATGTGAACGGCCCCTGACCTCGAAAGATCAGGGGCCGTTCACACTGCGTCTCAGTTGGAGCCGGTGCTCTCGACCGACTGCCCGGTGGACTCGCCGTTCGTGCCGGTCGAACCCGGGTTCTCCGTACCGGGGTCCGGCGGCGGCGGTGGAGGCGGCGGGTTCTCGCCGTTCGACGTCGGCGGCGCGGGGGTCTCCGACGACGGCGGCGTGGACGGCTGGGTGGTCGACGGCTCGGCCGACGGTGTCGACGGCGTCGACGGCTGCGTGGACTGGCTCGGCTGCGTCACCGGCGGAGGCGTCGAGGTGGGCGGCACGGTCGAGGTGTTGGTGTCGAGCTCCTTTTCGAGCTCCTTGTGCTTCTCCTCGAGCTTCTCCTTGCCGTCGTCCGTGGACACCGAGTCAAGGGTGGCGCCGATCTTGTTCAGCTTCTCGCGCGCCTCGTCGACCTTGCCCTCGCGCAACGCGAGCCGCGCCGCGTCGAGGTCGCCGCTGATGATGGCCGCGGCTTCGATCGACTTCGCGTGCTCGGAGTAGAGCACTCGCGTGAGACCCCACAGCGCGTCGCCGGGCTGGGCGTCGCGGGCGACGAGGCTCACGCCGGTGAAGGCGATGGCCAGGACCGCCGCGGCACTCGCCAGCGGGATCAGGAAGCGGTGCCTGCTCACCGGCTGCGGGCGGGCAGCCTGGATCGTGGCGATGGCGGTGTCGGTGTCGACGAGTTCGCCGAACGGCTCCGTCTCCACCTCGTTGCGCCATGCGAGCAGCAACGCGTTCAGGTCGTCGTCGCCCAGGGAGCCGGCCGCGCCCGGAGTCGCAGACCCCAGTGCGTCCAGCAGCCTGTCATCGGCCTGTACAGCCGAAAGATCGTCAGCGACGGGTTCGTGCGGGGCTCTATCGTCCTGTCCGCGCACTTGCTCGTCGTCCTTTCCGTGTTCGTCGGCCACTCAGACCACCTCCTCCGCTGCCAGCGATTTGCGGAGCCGGGCCAGCGCACGATGTTGCGCCACCCGGACCGCACCCGGCGTCGAACCGACCGCCTCGGCAGTTTCCTCGGCGGAGAGTCCGACCACCACCCTCAACAACAGGATCTCCCGCTGCTTCTCCGGCAGGACACGCAGCAACACAGCCATCCGGCCGGAGAGTTCTCCCTGCATGGCCCGCTGCTCCGGACCAGCTTCGGTCTCCGGCGCGTCGGGAACTTCGGGAACGGGCTCTGAGCGGTTCCTGGCGGCGGACCGATGTGCATCGGCCACCTTGTGTGCCGCGATCCCGTAGACGAACGCGAGGAAGGGCCGACCCTGATCGCGGTAGCTGGGCAATGCCGTGAGCACCGCGAGACACACCTCCTGGGCCACATCGTCCGCCGAAGCGAAGCTTCGTTCCTGCCTGCCGACTCGGGCGCGGCAGTACCGCACCACCAGAGGACGAATGGAGGCCAGCAGGCGTTCGATCGCCTGGCGGTCGCCGTCGACGGCCGCGCCCACTTCGGCGTCCAGTCCGTCCCCCAAGTTGGTCATCGCAGACAACAGCCCTGGTGTTACTTGTTGGCGTACCGACATGAAACAGCACGAGTCACTCACAGCGACCCGTTGCAGCAGCTTCACCGTACCGGTCTTCAGGCCTTCTGTTCATAGGTGGGGTATGGACACCCCGAGTGAACAGCGGGCACGCCCGAACGGATGACAGCCCGGCGACATTGTCACCGGGCTGGACTAAAGGCGCGACTTGAGGACCACCACTTGCACGGGCGAGCCGTCTCACGCCACCGGCCCCGCTTCCCCACATGCGGCATATGAGGACGCGGGGCCGGTGCGGCAAGAGCGACTACTGGACGAGGCCTCGCCGGAAGCCGTGTGCGACCGCCTGAGCGCGGTCACGAACACCGAGCTTGCGGAAGAGACGACGTGCGTGCGTCTTCACCGTGTCCTCCGACAGGTAGAGCTCGCGGCCGATCTGGCCGTTGCTCTTGCCCTGGCTCATGCCCCGCAGCACCTGGAGCTCGCGCTCCGTGAGCTGCACGCCGGGGTCGGAGGGCTGACGAGGCGCCGGCACCGAGGTGCTGGCGAGCGTGTGCGCGAGGGCTGCCACAAGCTCGGGACGCGACGCGTCCCACCTCAGGTAGCCGCGGGCACCGCCGGCGATCGCCGCGGCGATGCTCCCGGCGTCGTCGGGTGCGCCGAAGACGATGACGTTTGCCTGCGGATTCGCAGAGACGAGCCGACGGGTTGCTTCAACCCCGGTCGGGACGGCGCGCTGGGTTCCCACCAGGACGACGTCGACCGGCTGCCTTGAAAAGCGAGCCAACAACTCGTCACCGTGCGCTACGCAGTCGATGCGGCTAACCCCGGGGACAGCCGACATCACGCGGGTGAGACCCTCCCGCACACTGCGCCGGTCGTCGCAAATAAGGACCGTGGTCACGGGGACTCCTTTCCTGCAGCCGAGTGACGTTCCATCTCCCCTATCGGACGCTCGCGGCCAAACCTTGACACGATCCGGTGCTTAATCCGTCAAGAAGTTCGCCTGAGGGTCTGCGTTCGGGGGTTCCCCGGAACGGAGCAGCCCGGTCGGCACCCACGGGGAATCAAGGGCGACCTGTCGGCTGACAGGATCAGCTCTGCGTAACACGCAGCTCAGAGCCTCCGTCGCCCGGTCGATGGCGCTTGCGCCCACCGTGGGGGCATGGCCCGCCAGGACAAGAGCGCTCGGCCAGATCAACGGCTGAAGTCCCTTCTCAGCGCTGTGATTTAGCTCACACTCGACCAGTTCAACTCCGCGGTGCAGGCCGTCGGGGGTCCCCCACACGACCAGCGAGGTGCCCAGAACGAGTGCCGATTTGAGCTCGTGCCGCAGCGCCTTTCTGCTCGTCGCTACGCCGTACGCCGCCTCCGCGGGTGCCACGGCGGCGTCCGCGCGACCGTCCGCCAGCTCGATCTCCGCGGACACCCAGCCCCTGCGAGCCTCACTCCGCCATGAGCGCGTCTCAACTCGTGCGAGCAACCCGCGGGCCTCGTTCAGGCGTTGAGCACCGAGCGAATCGGCGGCGAGACCGAGCAGGGCGTCCGTCCGGGCACCCGAGGCGTCGATCCCGTCGGGGTCGCTCTCTCCCGCTGACGGGACGCGCGCGAGGGCGGCGCCGTCGAGGGCACGGGCGAGGTGGTGGGCTCCTAGCTGACGGTGGTGCGACGCGCGAGTCGAGAGGGACAGGGACGCGATCACCTGATCCGGGTCGTGACGGAGTGCGTCCAGCACGGTGGCGGCCGCCGCGTAGTGGCCCTGACCACCCAGGACGACCGCCGCGAGCCACCTGGTCCTGGCACTCGGCGCCGCGAGGGCGGGCCAGACGTCGAGGTCGGGTGAGTCGCCGAACGCGGCTCGGAGCAGCTCGTCTTCGGTCACGGTGAGGAGTGTGCCGCCAGGCACCGGGGGCTTCGGCGGCAGGCGCCTCGGCGGTGTGCGGGGTGCGCGGAGTTCGGGGAGTGCTCGGGGTGCGGAGGTCCCATGGGGCACAGGGAGCGCGGAGTTCGGGGAGTGCCCGGGCCAAGTGGGGCGCACGGCGCGAGGTCCAGGCGGATGCAGGGCCGGGCGCAGGACACGAGGTGCGAGATGCCGGTGCGCCGAGACTCCGGTGCGGGCACCGAAGTGCTGATCCGCCGGCGCGGGAAACGGCACGGACAGCGAGTGGCAGTGGCCGCGACCACGGGCCGCCGTGACGCCTGCGCGGCCGGACCGGGCGATCACACGTCAGGCGGGGCGCCTACCACGACAGCGGCAGAAGTGCAGCGTCAAACAGACGGTGGACAGAGGGCGGTCAGACGTCAGGTGACGGCGGCCTCGACCGCGTCCACCGCGGCGGCCAGGTCCTCCACGCGCTCCGCCGGCGACGTCACCACACCCCGCCGCCAGCCCGGCCCTCCCACGAACACCCGCACCTGCTGCCTGGTCCGCGGCAGCGCGGAGATCACCCCCGGATCGGCGTAGCGCGGCAACTGCGCCCAGAGCACCACCGCGGAGGGTGCGGTGCGGCGCACGGCGGCGGCCAACGCGTCCATCGGCAACGCCGCGCCCAGCTGCCGGACGACGATGCCGCGCTGCGCCAGTTCCGCGGCCAGCGGGTAGAGAGGAAGGTTGTGCCTCTCCTCCGGCATGCACGCCAGCAGCACGGGCCGATGGTTGCGTCCGACCGTGACGAGCGGTGTGGCGCGCACGAACGCAGCGAGCACGCACTCGTTCAACAGGTGCTCGACCTCGACGCCGGCCCCGGAGAGCTGCCAGCGCGCGGCGACGGCCGTCAGCACGGGGCGCACCACCTCGTTCCAGGTGGCGACCACCCCGTCGGACGCCAGCGAGTCGGCGAGCATGCTCTGCACCGCGATCGAGTCCATCGCGACCGCGGCGCGGCCCAGTCCACGCGCCAATCGGGACGCTCCGGGCATTTTCAGTCCACGTCCACCCGATGGTGCGACGGGAACCACTCCGTGTGTCATCGACGATTTCGAGTCGAGCGCGAAACGGGCCGCTTCGGCGGACGACGCGCCACGAAGAAGAGCGCGTTGCATCAATTCGAGACGAGCCACATCGGGTGGCCCGTATTTCCGGTGCCGGCCCACGGTGTGGCCGGTCGGACCGAGTCCGTAGCGACGGTCCCAGGTGCGAAGGGTGGCGGGAGCCACGCCGAGTCGCCTGGCCACCGCGGCCACTGAGAGAAGGGGCTCACTCGTGTGACTCCCGGCAGAGGTCTGCTCCGGCGGTGTCATCACGAGAGCCATGTTCCGTTCACCTCATCCGGGCGGCAACTCCGGGCGGTGAGTGATCGAACACGCGTGCCGTCACCCATCAGTTGATAAGGGTCTTCAGCCTCTTGAACAAGTTTTGACGCGGTTCTACGGTGGATCATCGTTAAGCCGAATGGAGCAGTCGTCACGGAGGCGGTCTCGATGGCGGACACCCGAAGGCTCCCCGGTCCCAACGCAGATGTGTGGGACTGGCAGATGCGCGGTTCGTGCCGGGGCATGGACAGCGCGTTCTTCTTCCACCCCGACGGTGAACGGGGCCCGGCGAGATCACGCCGGGAAGCTCGCGCGAAGGCTGTCTGCCTCGCCTGCCCGGTGCTGGAGATGTGCCGCAAACACGCGCTGGCAGTGCAGGAACCGTACGGAATCTGGGGCGGGCTCTCGGAATCGGAGCGCGACCACATCATCAAGGCACGAAAGCGACAACTGGCTGTTGTTTGATGGCCGCGCCTCCGGCGCGGCGGCGAGTTCGCCGGGAAGTCGGCCGTCCGGCCACCGCTTCGGCCCGAATCGCCTTCGGCGGTTGACCCGAAGAGGTGACCGGACGACCGACGCGAACTCGCGACTCTTTTGAAGGCGAAGAGGGTGGCACCCGGAAAGGTGCCACCCTCTTCGCTCACTGCTCGCCGTCCCGCCGGAGGCGGGACGAAGAACTCAGTGGCCGTGCCCGTGCCCGTGGCCGTGGCCACCGGCGGAAGCGGGCTCGTCGGCCTTCTTCTCGACGATGGCGCTCTCGGTCGTGAGCACCATGCGCGCGATGGAGGCGGCGTTCGCCACGGCGGAACGCGTGACCTTGACCGGGTCGATGATGCCCTGCTCGAGCAGGTCACCGAACTCCAGCGAGGCGGCGTTGATGCCGAAGCCCCACTCGCCCTCGCGGACCTTGTTCACCACGACGGCGCCTTCGAGGCCGGCGTTCGCGGCGATCCAGAACAGCGGCGCGGACAGGGCCTTCGCGACGAGCGCGACACCCGTGGCCTCGTCACCGGACAGGCCGAGGCCGCCGTCGAGCACCTTGGCGCCGTGCACGAGAGCGGAGCCACCGCCGGGGACGATGCCCTCCTCGACCGCGGCCTTGGTAGCGGCGACCGCGTCCTCGATGCGGTGCTTGCGCTCCTTGAGCTCGGTCTCGGTGGCGGCGCCGACCTTGATCACGGCGATGCCGCCGGAGAGCTTCGCGAGGCGCTCCTGGAGCTTCTCGCGGTCCCAGTCGGAGTCCGTGGCCTCGATCTCGCGGCGCAGCTGCTCCGCGCGGCCGGCGATGTCGGCCTTGGTGCCGCCACCGTCGACGATCGTGGTGTCGTCCTTGGTCACGACGACGCGGCGGGCGGAACCCAGCTGGTCGAGCGTGGTCTCGGACAGCTTCAGGCCGATCTCCGAGGAGATCACCTCGCCGCCGGTGACGACCGCGAGGTCGTCGAGGAACGCCTTGCGGCGGTCACCGAAGAACGGCGCCTTCACGGCGACGACCTTCAGGGTCTTGCGGACGGCGTTGACCACCAGCGTGGACAGGGCCTCGCCCTCGACGTCCTCGGCGATGATCAGGAGCGGCTTGCCGGACTCCGCGACCTTCTCGAGGATCGGGAGGACGTCGGCCAGGGCCGAGATCTTCTCGCGGTGCAGCAGGATGCGGACGTCTTCGTAGACGGCCTCCTGCGCCTCGAGGTCGGTCGAGAAGTGCGTCGACACGTAGCCCTTGTCGAACTGCACACCCTCGGTGATGACCAGCTCGGTCGCGAGCGTGGACGACTCCTCGACGGTGATGACACCGTCCTCGCCGACGCGCTCGATGGCCTCGCCGAGCAGGGCGCCGATGGACTCGTCACGCGACGAGACCGTGCCGACCTGCGCGATGTTCTCGCGGCCCTTGACCGGGGTGGCCTTGGCCTTGAGCGCGTCCACGACGGCGTCGGAGGCGGCCTGGATGCCACGGCCGAGCGCGGTCGGGTTCGCACCCGCGGCGATGTTGCGCAGGCCTTCCTTGACCAGCGCCTGCGCCAGCACGGTGGCGGTGGTGGTGCCGTCACCCGCGACGTCGTTGGTCTTGGTGGCGACCGACTTGGCGAGCTGGGCACCGAGGTTCTCGAACGGGTCGTCCAGCTCGATCTCGCGAGCGATGGTGACACCGTCGTTGGTGACCGTCGGGCCACCGAACTTCTTGTCGAGGACGACGTGGCGCCCGCGCGGGCCAAGGGTGACCTTGACCGTGTCCGCGAGCTTGTTCACGCCGCGCTCGAGAGCCCGACGAGCGTCCTCGTCGAAGCTGATCTGCTTGGGCATTTAACTCAAAGCCTCTCTGGTAGCGAAACGCCCCGGCTACCCCGGATGGGGCGCCGGGGCGTCAGGCATGACAGCCGAGCGTCTTAGTTGACGACGGCCAGCACGTCGCGGGCGGAGAGGATCAAGTACTCCTCGCCGTTGTACTTGACCTCGGTGCCGCCGTACTTCGAGTAGATGACGACGTCGCCGACAGCGACGTCCACCGGGACGCGGTTGCCCTTGTCGTCGATGCGGCCGGGGCCCACCGCGAGGACCTTGCCCTCCTGGGGCTTCTCCTTCGCGGTGTCCGGGATCACGAGGCCGGAGGCGGTCGTCGTCTCAGCCTCGGAGGCCTGGACGACGATCTTGTCCTCAAGCGGCTTGATGTTCACGCTCACCGGGATGACCTCCACGGGTCGTTGGCAGGTTCGATTTAACGGCTCCTGCCACCCCGCCGTCGCGGGGGTCGGGGCGGTGCTGGTGCCGTGCAATTGGCACTCTACCCATGAGAGTGCCAAGGCTTCAACGAGCCCCCCGAACCGTTCACCATCCGGTAGCCGTATTCAGGGCATGTCCTCGTTGACGCGCCGAACGCTGCTGCTCGCAGGCGTGGCCGGAGTCACAGCGTTCTCGGTCACCGCATCGGCCCGGCCGAGTGACCCTTTCACACTGGGTGTGGCCTCGGGCGACCCCTCACCCGACGGGGTGGTCCTGTGGACGCGGCTGGCCGTCGATCCGCTCGCGGACGACGGTCTGGGAGGCATGCCGGCCCGTCCGGTCGACGTGGCGTGGCAGGTCGCCGAGGACGAACGATTCACCCGGATCGTGCAGCACGGCTCCACCGCGGCTCGACCAGAAGAGGCGCACAGCGTCCACGTGGAACTCGCCGGGCTGGCGCCCGGCCGCGAGTACTTCTACCGCTTCAAGGCCCTCAACCACCTCTCGCGGATGGGCCGCACGCGCACGGCGCCCCCTCCGGGCTCGTTGCAGGTACCGCTCACGATGGCCTTCGCGTCGTGTGCGCAGTACGAGCACGGCTACTTCACGGCGTATCGCCGGCTCGCGGAGGACGAACCCGACCTGGTGCTGCACCTCGGCGACTACACCTACGAGTACGAGAGCGGCATCCACGTCGCCCCGAGCGGCAACGTCCGGCAGGTCGAGGGCCCGACCACGACGACGCTCGCGGGCTACCGGCGGCGGCAGGCGCAGTACAAGACCGACCCCGACCTGCAGGAAGCGCACGCGGTGGCGCCCTGGTCGGTGATCTGGGACGACCACGAGATCGACAACAACTGGGCGGGACCGCTGCCGGACAAGCCGCAGCCGGACTTCCCCGCGCGCAGGGCCGCAGCCATCCAGGCGTACTACGAGAACATGCCTTTGCGCAGGTCATCAAGGCTGTACCGGCGGATCGGCTGGGGTGCGCTCGCGACGTTCCACATGCTCGACACCCGCCGGTACCGGACCGACCAGGCCTGCGGGGACGGACTGCAGCTCTGCCCCGAACGGCTGGAACCGTCCCGCACGATGCTCGGCGCCGCGCAGGAGGACTGGCTGTTCGACGGCTTGCGCGGCTCGCGGGCGCGCTGGGACGTCCTCGGGCAGCAGGTGTTCTTCTCGCAGTACGACTACATCCCCGGCGAGGTCGACAAGTTCCTGCTGGACGCGTGGGACGGCTACGTGGCCGGCCGGGACCGGGTCGTGGCCGGGTTCGCGGACGTCCGGAACCCGATCGTGCTGACCGGGGACGTGCACGCGGCGTGGGGCGCGGAGGTCAAGGAGCGCTGGAACGACCCGTCGTCGGAGACGCTCGCCACCGAGCTGGTCACGACGTCGATCACGGCCGGTGGCGACGGCTCGGAGGAGTACGCCGAGACACCGCTGTGGCTGCGCGAGAACCCGCACGTGAAGTACTTCAACAACCGCCGCGGTTACACGCTCACCAGGTTCACGCCCGATGAGCTGCGCACGGACTTCCGCGGCCTCGACTACGTGACGAGGCCCGGCTCTCCGGTCTCCACGAAGGCGTCGTTCGCCGTGGAAGACCGGAGGCCGGGCCTCCACGAGCTGTGACTCAGCCGGACCAGTTGCCCGACACGAACATCGCGTACATCAGGGTCTGGGTGACCAGGCCCGTGTACATGACCACGTACACCGCGGGCTTCAACGCGGAGACGCGCTGCCCGAGCAGCACCAGTGCCAGGTAGATGCCGAAGCACGGCAGCAGGTAGCGGTGCACGGACACCAGGTTGCCGTTCAGCGTGAGCATGACCATCGACGCGAGCCCGAACAGGCCCACCGGCACCAGCTCGTTGCGGCGGACGGCCAGCAGGTAGATCGAGCCGGCGATCAGCAGCACCATGCCGGCCATCGGGACCACGTGGTTCGCGAGGTTCCAGGTGGTGAGCTCGGCCGGGATGGTCAGGTTGTTGATCGAGATCTGGAACTCGTTCCAGAGCGTCCCGAGGATGTTCGGGGTGAACTGGTGGTAGGACCAGGCCGGCGCCTTCTCGTACGCCGACGTCATGCCCAGCGGGTCGCCGACCAGGATCTTCAGGTACAGCGCGAAGCCGAGGAAGCCCACCGCGCTCGCGGGGAACCACAGCAGGTGCCACGACAGCAGGCCGCGGAACTTCCACTCCTTGCTGCGCCAGAACTCCAGGAAGCACAGGCCGACGAACAGCACGGCGGTGATCCGCACGCCGGTCAGCGGCATCAGGCACAGGCCCATGAAGACCCACTGGCGGCGCAGCGCGAAGAGGTACGCCCAGAAACCGAGAGCGATGAACACGGCCTCGCTGTAGAACGCGTGCAGGAAGTACGCCGACGGCCACGTCAGCATGGCCATCACCACGAGCCACGGCGCGCGCTCGCCGGTCAGGAACGTCCTGGCGATCTTGAGCAGCGCCACCGCGCCGAGCCAGGTGGCGACGGTGTTGACGATGATGCCGGCGACCAGCGTGCCGATCTTGCCGAGGAACAGCATCTTCACGAGCCACACGAACAGCGGGAAGACCGGGTAGAACGCCTGCGAGGTCGGGATGTTCTGGTACGCCGTGCCCTCGGCGATGCCGGTGAAGTTCTCCCCGTCCCAGCGGTGCGTGTGCGACAGCAGCGTGTCGACCGTGCGCGACGAGACCGGCGTGCCCTCGAAGATGGGCAGCAGCGGTTCCAGCACGCGCCCGAGCACGGTCATGAAGACCTGCCAGGCGAAGACCAGCAGGAAGACCTTCGCGAAGTCGCCCGTCAGCGCGGTCCTCCACCGGGGAGCGGGTCTGGCCGCCTCGGCGACGACCTCCGGCTCGCGGATCGCGGTGTCAGTCATGAACGGGTTCCTTTGCAGGCTCTTCCAAGGGGCGGAACACGAGCCGGCTGTACAGCACGTAGTTCCAGACGAGTGCTACGCAGATCCCCGCGAGCTTGGGTGCCGCGATGGCGAGCGCCTCGGGCAGACCGGCGAACAGGTCGCGGGTCAGCAGGATCACCAGCGGCTGGATCGCCCACAGACCGATGCCCGTGACCAGCACGAACAGCACGATCTGGCGGACAGCGCCACCGCCCGCCGCACGGAACGTGAAGCTGCGGTTGAGCGTGAAGCTGAGCGCCATGCCCATCGTGGTCGAGATGAGGTTCGCGATCACCAGGGGCGTGCCGAGCGCGAACAGCACCGTGTAGCCGACGAGGTCGACGAGGGTGTTGCCGATGCCGACCAGGCCAAAGCGCAGTTGCTGGGCGCTCAGCAGCCTCTTCACGGCGCGAGGACCCTGGCGTCGTTCGGCACCGTCGTCCCCGTGCGCACGGACGCCACGCTGTAGAGCGGGCGGGCCTGCACCTCGGTGTAGATGCGGCCGACGTAACTGCCGAGCACGCCGAGCATGATCAGTTGGATGCCGCCGAGGAAGAACACCGCGCTCGTGATGAACGCCCAACCGGGAACGGCGGTGTCCGGCAGGAACAGCTTCACGCCGACGACGTAGCAAATGCCCGCGAACGCGAGGAACGAGATGAAGTAGCCGACCTTCGAGATCAGCTTCAACGGCGCGGCGGAGAAGCCGACGATGCCGTCCGCGGCGAACCGCATCATCTTGCGCAGCGGGTAGCCGGTGACGCCCGCGTGGCGCTTGTCGCGGTCGAACTGCACGGCGGTCTGCTTGAACCCGATGAAGCTCACCAGCCCCCGCAGGAACCGGTTGTGCTCGCGGAACTTGCGCAGCTCGTCGACGACCTTGCGGTCGATGAGGCGGAAGTCGCCGGTGTTCTCCGGGATGTCGATGTCCGCGACCTTGCGCAGGAACCAGTAGAACGCCCGCGCGGTGGCCTTCTTGAACGCCGTGTCTTGGCGCGAGCGGCGCTGGGCGTAGACGACGTCGTAGCCCTGCTCCCACTTCTCGATCAGCTCGAGGCTGACCGCGGGCGGGTCCTGCATGTCGCTGTCCATGATGATCACGGCGTCGGCGTCCGCGAGGTCGAGCCCCGCGGTCACGGCGAGCTGGTGACCGAAGTTGCGCGCCAGGTCGATGACCGTGACCCGGTCGTCCGCGTCGGCGACTGCGTTGAGCAGGTCCAGCGAGTTGTCGCGGCTGCCGTCGTTGACGTAGATGAAGTTGACCCGGTACCGGTCCTCGAGTGGCTTGACGACCTCGGACACCGTCTTGTGCAGCAGATCGATGTTCCCGCCCTCGTTGTAGATCGGGAACAGGTACGTGATCGTGCGCATGGGTTCAGCGCTCACCGCTTACTCCAAGATTCAGGTCCGCCCAGGAATGGCGTCAGAGTATCTGCACCGTGCCGACGGGCAGACCGGGCGTCGTCGAGAGGTCCATCGGGGACGGCTTGGCACCAGCCGCGACCAGGTGGGCACCGAGCGCGGCGATCATCGCGCCGTTGTCGGTGCACAGCCGCGGCCTCGGCACGCGCAGCTCGATGCCCGCCTCCGCACAGCGCTCGGCGGCGAGCCCGCTCAGGCGTGAGTTCGCCGCGACGCCGCCGGAGATGACCAGAGTGCCGACGTCCAGGTCCTTCGCGGCGCGGATCGCCTTGGCGGTCAGCACGTCCGCGACGGCCTCCTGGAACGACGCGGCGACGTCGGCCAGCGGGATCTCCTCGCCGGCGCGCTCGGCGCGTTCGACCCAGCGGGCGACCGAGGTCTTCAGGCCGGAGAACGAGAAGTCGTACTTCGCGTCGCGCGGGCCGGTGAGGCCGCGCGGGAACGCGATCGCGCAGCCGTTGCCCTGCTTGGCGAGCTTGTCGATGGGCGGGCCGCCGGGGTAGGGCAGGTCGAGCAGCCGCGCGACCTTGTCGTACGCCTCACCGGCCGCGTCGTCCACGGTGGACCCGATCTCGGTGATCGAGTTCGCCAGGCCGCCCTCGATCAGCAGCAGCTGCGAGTGGCCGCCGGAGACCAGCAGCGCGAGGCAGCGCTGCGGCAACGGGCCGTGCTGCAGCGTGTCCGCGGCCACGTGACCGGCGAGGTGGTTCACGCCGTAGAGCGGCTTGCCGAGCGCGGCCGCGTACGCCTTCGCGGCGGACACGCCGACCAGCAGCGCGCCGGCCAGGCCCGGCCCGGCGGTGACGGCGATGGAGTGGATCTGGGAGAGCTCGACCTTCGCGGTGTCGAGCGCGCGGCGCATGGTCGGGACCAGCGCTTCGAGGTGGGCGCGGGAGGCGACCTCTGGCACGACGCCGCCGAAGCGGGCGTGCTCCTCGACGCTGGAGGCGACCTCGTCGGCGAGCAGTTCGAGCGAGCCGTCCGGACCGAGGCGGACGATCCCGAAGCCCGTCTCGTCGCACGAGCTCTCGATGCCGAGGATCAGGCGATCAGACACTGTGAGCAGGCCTTCCCATCGTGTACGCGTCGGCACCCGACGGCTGGTAGTAGCGGCGGCGCAGGCCCAGGCGTTCGAAGCCGTGCGCCAGGTACAGGGCGATCGCGGGCTCGTTGTCCGTGCGGACCTCGAGGTAGACCGGCACGTTGATCTCGTCGACGCGGGCCAGCAGGTCCCTCAGCAGCATCTTGCCGACGCCCCTGCCCTGCCAGTGCCCGACGACGGCGATCGTGTGCACGCTGGCCTCGTACTCGCCGGCGGCGAGCCCGGCGTACCCGATCAGCTCGTCGTCGGCGTACGCGCCGATGTAGTAGTTGCCGTTGTCGAGCTCGGTGCGGAACGCGTTCTCGCTCCACGGGTCGTCGCCGGGGAACAGCGCCAGCTCGATCTCGTGGCACCTGGGCACGTCGGCGTGCCGCAGCGGCGCGAGCGTGACGGTGCCGGTGGTCATGCCCTGGTCACCCTCTTGCGCCCGGTGGGCTCGACGGCGTCGGGACGGCGCAGGTAGAGCGGGGTGAGCGCGGCCGGGCGGGCCTTCGCGAGCACCTCGGCGGCCGCGGCGGCGACCAGGCCCTCGGGGCTCGGGTGCTTCGCTTGGAGGAGCTCCAAGCCGAGGACGTCGGCGTAGATCTCGGCGCCCTCACCCGTGGCCTGGTGCACGCCCAGGGCCGGCAGCTTCTCGGCCAGGTCCTGCGGGCGCTCGACGTGCGGGCCGTCCGTGCGGCGACCGGCGGCGTCGTAGGCGGCCCAGTAGACCTCCTTGCGCCGCGCGTCGGTCGCGACGAGCAGCGGGTGGCCGCTGGCGGCGTCCTTGGCGATGGCGTCGGTCGTGGCGACCGGGTAGACCGGGCGGTTGAGCGCCTGGCCGAGCGCGGCGGCGGTGGCGAGACCGACCCGCAGGCCGGTGAACGGCCCGGGTCCCGCGCCGACGACGATCGCGTCGAGGTCGGCGAACGTCCTGCCGGCTTCCGCGAGCGCGTCAGTGATGTGCGGGGTGAGCAACTCGCCGTGCGCCTTGGCGTTGAGCGTCACCCGCTTCGCGAGCAGGCGCGGCGGGGAGTCGGGCGCGAGTTCGACCACACCGGCGGTGACTGCGGGGGTGGCCGTGTCGACGGCGAGCACTAGCACGGTTGTCCAGAGTAGTACCTGTCCGGACCTGCACTTGCGACGCGTCCTCAAGGCGCTCGCATCAGGGCTGGTCCATGTCGCTGGACCGAGTGATCGCGAGCCGAAGCCGTCCTGCTCAAGCATCCGTCAGCGACTGCCGAGCGGATGGCCGACGGGCTCGTTCGGCCATCCCCACGACGTTCCGGCGACTAGCGGCCGGACGTGTTGCCGTCGCAGGCGACGGAGGACGAATGATCGACCGTGAAGATCTCCAGCGGGCCGTTCCACTGCCACGGCGCGGCGCACGCGTTGTTCAGCACGCTGATGCCGTCGCCGCGGGCGGCGTGATCGTCGTTGCACGCGGCGTAGCCCGGGGTGTGGCCCTCGTACAGCAGCGACAACGGGCCGTTCCACAGCCACGGCGCGGCGCAGAGGTTGTCGGCAACGCCGATGCCGTCGGAGCGGTCGTGCTCGCCGGCGGAAGCGGGAGCAGCGGCAGCCAGCAGGGCGCCACCGACGACTGCGGTCGAGAGGAGCGTCTTGAAGATCATGCCGGGATCATCGGCAGGGCACGCTCTGTCCTCAATGGACTTCGCCCCCGCGCGTCGCGAACCTCACACCGGCAGGGGACGCGAGCTCCAGTCGCCCTGCGGGATCAGCTGAGCTGTGCGAACGTCGTCGATTCCGCGTTCGAGGCGGATCAGCAGATGATCTTCGCTCAGGCGTTCCGCGACGCCCTCGCCCCACTCGACGGCGACCACGGCGTCGACGAGTTCGGTGTCCAGGTCGAGATCGTCCAGCTCGTCGAGGTGACCCCCGAGCCGGTACGCGTCGACGTGCACCAGCCGCACGCCCCTGCCGTCCTCGGCGGGCTCGTGCACGCGGGCGACGACGAACGTAGGCGAGGACACGCGGCCCTGCACGCCGAGGCCGCGCGCGAGCCCGCGCACCAGCGCCGTCTTGCCGGCTCCCAACGGCCCGGCGAGCAGCAGCAGGTCGCCCGCCCGCACCAGTTCACCCAGCTTGCGGCCGAACTCCTCGGTGTCCTCCACCAGGGGCAGTTCGACGGTTTTCACGCTCGGCGCCACCACTTCTTCCGACTCTCTCCGCGATCGGTCGCGCAGCGTTCGACGAGCGCGACCAGGTGGTCGTTGACGAGATCAGCCTGCTCCATCATCACCATGTGCCCGGCACCGGGGGCCCGCACGAGGGTGGCGTGCGGCATCTCCTCGGCCATCCGCTCGGCGTGCGAGAACGGCGTGAGCTTGTCCGCGTCCCCGCTCAGGATCAGCACCTCGCAGTGCCGCAGTCCGGCCAGCGCCTTGTAGCGGTCGTGCGTGCCGAGGGTCTCCAGGAACTCGGTGAGGACCTTCACCGTCGTCCCGTTGATCATCTGCTCCATCAGGTCCACGAGGGACGGTGCGACCCTGCGGTCGCCGAACGCCAGCGCGCGGATGCCGCTCCACGTCAGGGTCTTCGTGCCCTTGCGGACCCACTCGACCAGCCCCGGCTGGATGCCCGCGAGCCGGCCGACGCCGAGCGTCACCGGGTTGTACCGCGACAGCACGGACTTCGGCAGTCCCGCGCCGCCCACGGCGCCGGCCGCCGTGCCGATCAGCGCGACGCCGCGCACCCGGTCCTCGAAGAGCTCGGGGTGCTTCTCGGCCAGCGCCATGATCGTCATGCCGCCCATGGAGTGGCCGACGAGCACCAGCGGGCCCTCCGGCACGACCGCGCGGATCACCGAGTCGAGGTCGAGCGCGAGCTGGTCGATCGTGCTGTGCTCGGCGGAGGACTTCCCGGAACGGCCGTGGCCGCGCTGGTCGTAGAGCACCTGGTGGACGTGGGGATCGATCAGCTCGGCGAGGTCGCGGCGCTGGAAGTGGAAGCAGCGGCGGTCCAGCGCGAACCCGTGCACCAGCACCACGGTGATGTCCGGCTCGCCGCCGTCCGCCGGGTCGACCTCCTCGACGGAGATCGGCACGCCGTCCTCGGCGGCCACCGTCGACTCGCGATCGGGCCTCAGCTGCCCCAACGGCTCGTCGGCGAGGCTGTCCGTCGCGTTCTTGCGCTCGTGCGAGACCTTCGCGGTCTGCGCCACGGCCGCACCGGCGACGACGGCACCGACCGCGCCACCGACCCACCCGACGACCTTCCACACCGGCTTCACGTGTAGATCCTCCGCACCCGCGGCCGGTACATCCCGCAGACGATCTCGTAGTCGATCGTCCCGGTCAGCTCCGCCCACTCCGTCGCCGTCGGCTCCCCCCGGCTGCCGTCGCCGAACAGGACGACCTCGGCACCCTCCGCGATCTCGTCGTCCCCGCAGTCCACGACGATCTGGTCCATGCAGACACGACCGACCACCGGGCGGCGCCTCCCCTCCAGGAGCACCTCCATCCGGCCGGAGAGCGCCCTCGGGACACCGTCCGCATACCCCGCCGGCACCAGTGCCAGCGTCGTGTCCGTCCGCGCTGTCCATGTCATCCCGTAGGAGACGGACTCCCCCGCGGGGATGCGTTTCGTGAGAGCCACGTGCGACCGGTAGCTCATGACCGGCCTGAGGTCGTGATCGGTCGGCACCGGGTTCAGCCCGTAGACGGCGATGCCGGGCCTGACCATGTCGAAGTGCAGATCGGGCCTGGTCAGCAGGGCCGCCGAGTTGGCGATGTGCCGTTTCGGGTCGAGACCGGCGGCTTTCGCGACCTCGTAGGCGTCGTCGAACCGCTTGGCCTGCAGGTCGATGGACGGGTCGCCGATCTCGTCCGCGGACGCGAGGTGCGACCAGATGGCCACGACCTCGTGCTTCTTCGCGGCCTCGACGAGCTCCGGCCAGTCGTGGGGCTGGCAGCCGTTGCGGCTCAGCCCGGTGTCGATCTTCAGGTGGAGCCGCGGCCGTGCGTCGGCCTCCAGCGCGGCCTGCTCGACGCGGCGCAGGGCGGACAGCGATGCCACGGACATGTCCACATCGGCCGCGAGACCGGCCGCCAGGTCCTCGTCCGGGGTGTCGAGCCACGCCAGCACCGGGGCCTGGATGCCCGCCGTCCGCAGCGCGAGGGCTTCCTGCGTCGAACAGGAACCGAGCCAGGTGGCGCCCGCTTCGAGGGCGGCGCGGGCGACCTGCACCGCGCCGTGGCCGTAGCCGTCCGCCTTGACGACGGCCATCGTCTCGGAGGCAGGGGCCAGACCGGCGAGCAGGGCGACGTTGTGCCGCAGCGCGCCTAGGTCGACGACAACTTCTGAACGGGCCATAACCTTTTCATCGTGCCATGAGCCCGCAGCTCATCAGGTGTGAGCGAGCGCTCACGCAGGGGTCCCCTCCAGGGGGTCCCCTGACTCAATTCTCCCAGACGGCACCGACAAGATCGTCCGGATCGCGTCCGGGATCGCGTTCATCAGCCCCGAGGCGGGCGACGGCGCCCCGTCCGCTCCCAGTTCGGCGGCCAGCACGTGCGCGTACGCCGCGTACCCCGCCGCCAGGAACGGGTCGACGCCCCCGGCCAGCAGCGCGCCGATGATGCCGGACAGGACGTCGCCCGATCCGGCCGTCGCCGGCCAGGACGACGTCGCCGAGTTGACCAGCGCCCGTCCGTCCGGCGCCGCCACGACGGTCCGGTGGCCCTTGAGCAGCACCACGGCGTTGAACCTCCGCGCGGCCTTCCTGGCCGCCGCGACGCGGTCCGCGCCGACCGGGCCCGCCAGGCGTTCGAACTCGCGGTCGTGCGGGGTCAGCACCAGGGCGGCGTCGGGGTCGCGGGCGTCCCAGAGCTGCGGGGTCGAGGCGAGCAGCGTGATGGCGTCCGCGTCGGCGATCACCGGCACACCGGCGTCCAGCACGAACCGCAGGACCTCCGCGGACGAGCTGCCGGTGCCCATGCCGGGGCCGACGACCCAGGCCTGGACGCGGCCGGCGTCGGTGATCGAACCGGTGCAGATCGTCTCGGGCCAGCGGGCGCGGATGGCGTCGGCGGCCGGACCGGCGTAGCGGACCATGCCCGAGGTCGCGAGCACGGCGGCGCCGGTGGAGAGCACCGCGGCGCCGGGGTAGGTGGCACTGCCGGCCGCCACGCCCGTGACGCCCTGGGTGTACTTGTCGTCGGACGGGCCCGGCACCGGCCAGGCGATGTCCTCGCGGTCGAGCAGCACGAAGTCGGGATCCACCGGTCGCAGACCGATGTCGACCAGGTGGACGTCACCGCAGTCGGCCAGCGCGTGCACCGGCTTCAGACAGCCGAACGTGACGGTGGTGTGCGCTTTCACGTGCGGGCCGGAGATCTCGCCGGTGTCCGGGTCGATGCCGGACGGCAGGTCCACCGCGAGGATCGGGACCTTCACGCCCTCGACCAGAGCGGCGGCGGCCGGGCGCAACGGGCCGCGCGCGGACAGGCCGACGATGCCGTCGATCACGAGATCAGGGGCGCCGACCTCGGAGACGATCCGGCCACCGGCGCGACGGAACGCCGCCAGGCCCTCGGCGTGGGCCTTGGCCGGGTCGAGCAGGACCGCGGACACCGCGACCCCGCGGCGGCGCAGGAAGTATCCGGCCCACAGGGCGTCGCCGCCGTTGTTGCCCGCACCCACGAGCAACGTCACACGGCGGCGGCCCCGCAGGAGCCTGAGGGCGTGGGTGGCCACACCGAACGCGGCCTTGCGCATCAACGAGCCCGGCGGGACGACCGCCATGAGCTCCTCTTCAGCGGACTTGACGCGTTCGGTGTGCCAGACGCCTCTCACTCACTCGACGGTAACGGACTTCGCCAGGTTGCGAGGCTTGTCCACGTCGTAGCCGCGGGCGGACGCGATCTCGGCCGCGAGGATCTGCAGCGGCACCGTCGAGATGAGCGGCTGCAGCAGCGTCGGGACGGCCGGGATCTCGATCAGGTGGTCGGCGAACGGGCGCACGGTCTCGTCGCCCTCCTCCGCGATCACGATCGTGCGGGCACCGCGGGCCTGGATCTCGCTGATGTTCGACACCAGCTTCGAGTGCAGGACGGCACGGCCCTTCGGCGACGGCATGACCACGACGACCGGGAGGTTCTCCTCGATCAGCGCGATCGGGCCGTGCTTGAGCTCGCCGGCCGCGAAGCCCTCGGCGTGCATGTAGGCGAGCTCCTTGAGCTTGAGCGCGCCTTCCAGGGCCACCGGGTAGCCGACGTGGCGGCCGAGGAACAGCACCGCCTTCGAGTCGGCGAGCTCACGGCCGAGCGCACGGACCTGCTCGGCGGTGCCGAGCACGCGCCGCACGGCCTCGGGCATGGCCTCCAGCTCGTGGAACTCGCGGGCGACCTCGTCCGGGTACTTGGTGCCGCGGGCCTGCGCCAGGGCCAGGCCGACCAGGTAGTTCGCGGCGATCTGGGCGAGGAACGCCTTCGTCGACGCGACACCGATCTCCGGACCGGCGTGCGTGTAGAGCACGGCGTCGGACTCGCGCGGGATCTGCGCGCCGTTGGTGTTGCAGACGGCCAGGACGCGGGCCTTCTGCGCACGTGCGTGGCGCACGGCCTCCAGCGTGTCCGCGGTCTCGCCGGACTGCGAGACGGCGACGACGAGCGTGTCGCGGTCGAGCACCGGGTCGCGGTAGCGGAACTCGGAGGCCAGCTCGACCTCGACGGGCAGGCGGGTCCAGTGCTCGATCGCGTATTTCGCGACGAGACCGGAGTGGTACGCGCTGCCGCAGGCGATGACGAAGACCTTGTCGACGTCGCGCAGGTCCTGGTCGGAGAGGCGCTGCTCGTCGAGGACGATCCGGCCGTTCGCGAAGTGGCCGCGCAGCGTGTTCGCCAGCGCCTCCGGCTGCTCCTCGATCTCCTTGAGCATGAAGTACTCGTGGCCGCCCTTCTCGGCGGCGCTGAGGTCCCAGTTCACCGTGAACGGCTTGGCCTCGGCGATCTCGCCGTCGAAGTCGGTGACCTCGTACCCGTCGCGGGTCAGCACGACCATCTGGTCCTGACCCAGCTCGACGGCTTCCTTGGTGTGCGCGATGAACGCGGCCACGTCGCTCGCGACGAAGTACTCGTTCTCGCCCACGCCGACGACCAGCGGGGAGTTGCGGCGCGCGGCGACGACCTGGTCCGGCTCGTCGGCGTGCGTGATCACGAGCGTGAACGCGCCCTCGAGCCGGCGGGCGATCTTGCGCACGCTGGCGGGCAGGTCGCCCTTCGTGTCGCCCTCGGCGTAGGCGAACGCCACGAGGTGCGCGACCGTCTCGGTGTCGGTGTCGGACGCCATCTCGACGCCGAGGCCTTCGAGTTCGGCGCGCAGCGCGAGGAAGTTCTCGATGATGCCGTTGTGCACCACGGCGACACGGTTGGTCGTGTCGCGGTGCGGGTGCGAGTTCCGGTCGATCGGCGCGCCGTGCGTCGCCCATCGTGTGTGGCCCATGCCGACGGTGCCCGCGAAGTTGTCGCGGCCCACCTCGTCGAGCCTCGTCTCCAGGTTCTGCAGCCGTCCGGCCTTGCGTTCGACGGCGAGGTCGTCGCCTGTCACGACCGCGACGCCCGCTGAGTCGTAACCCCGGTATTCGAGGCGCCTCAGCCCGTCCAGCACGACGTCGAGCGCCGACTGGTGACCCACGTATCCCACGATTCCGCACACGGGAAACAGACTAGCTAGACCACGACGCTAACCCTAATGAGTGAGACTGCTCTGTTTGCGCTGGTCAAACGCACGTGTGGTGTAGACCAATCTTGAATGTGGTGCGGACGACAGGATCGACTACGGTTCACCACATGGCTCGCCGCGTGATCACGCTGACCGCGAAACAGGCCCTCGAGCAGCTCAGCAGGCCCGGCCCGCACCCCGTGCTGCGCGGTGACCTCGCGCTCGTCGGCCTGCCGGGCGCGATCTTCACACCGCAGTCCGGCCTCGGTCTGCCGGCCGTCGCGTTCGGACACGGCTGGATGCAGCCCGTACGGCGCTACCACGGCCTTTTGCGGCACCTGGCCTCGTGGGGCTTGGTCGCCGCGGCACCGGCCGTGGAGCGCGGCCCGCTGTTGTCGTCACGGGTGCTGGCGGCGAACCTGCTGACCACTTTGGACATCTGCACCGGCGTGCGGCTCGGCACCGGGGAGATCAGCGTCGACCCGGCCCGGCTCGCGCTGGCCGGACACTCGATGGGCGGCGGCGCGGCCGTGCTGGCCGCGTCCTCAGCGGACCGAGTCCGGGCCGTTGTGACTTTGGCCGCAACGGAGACGCGTCCGTCGGCACTGGACGCGGCCCGCGAGGTCCGTGCGCCCGGGCTGCACCTCGCGGCGGGCGAGGACCGCATCGCACCCCCGGTCGGCCACGCCGAGGCGATCGCGTCCGCGTGGGGCGGCCCCGTGCAACTGCGGCTGCTGCCCAAGGCCTCGCACCTCGGCTTCACCGAGGGCCGGCACTGGAGCGAGCTCATGCTGGACGGCAGCTCCGAGCGAGGGTCGAACAAGCTCGGACGCGCGTTCGTGACGGCCTTCCTGCTGCGCGTCCTGACCGGCGACCGGACGTACGACGAGCTGCTCGACAGCGACCTGAAGGCCGCGAACCTCGTGTTCCAGCGGGAAGCCCTGCCTCGGCGCTAGCGCACGTCGCCCCGCTGCTTCAACGCACGCGGGGACCTTTCGTACTTCATGTGAGTACGAAAGGTCCCCGCGTGCGTTCAACTGAGACTGGCCAGCTGTCAGCTCAGCCAGGTCTGGCCGCTCAGGTCGTCATCGTCGTCCACCGGTGCCGGACGCCGCGGACGGACCGGCGGAGGCGGTGGCGCGACCGGGGCCACGGGCGGAGGCGGCGGAGTGGACGCCTGCTGCGGCGGCGCGTAGCCGTCGTCGTCCTCCGGGCCGAACGCCAGTTCACCGGCGCCGCGTTCGGGGCGGTCCCACTGCGGCTTGCGCGACTGCTGCCGTTCGCCCTGCTCGACGAGGTTCTCGGCGCTCTTCTGAGCGGCCGCGACGTCCTGCTTGTGCTTCTCCTCGCGAGCCGCGATGTCGGCGGCCACCTTGTCCTGGCTCGCCTTGAGCTCCGCCGAGACCTCGGCGGTGGCACGGCGGGTCTTGGCGATGTTCTCGTCGAACAACGCCTGAACGCGCGGGTCCACTTCCCCGATCATCGCCATGGGTTGGCGGCCTCCCCTCGGTCTTCGCCCAGCGTGGTCTGCATGGCGCTCAACGGGTTGTTGTTGTCGTCGTCGAACAACGTGCCCGTGGTGCGCCACTGGCTGGCCCCGCGCTCGGAGTCACCGCCCTGCTGGCCGCCCGCTCCGGCGCCGGCCATGCCGCCGCCCATCATGCCGCCGCCACCCATCATGCCGCCGGAGGCCGCACCGCTGGGCGGCTGGCCGTTCGCGTCCTGCATGGACGGCAGGTTCGCCGCGCCCGGCTGGCCCGCCTCGGAGGCGTTCGTGTTGAACGAGCCTCCGTTGCCGTCGCTCGCGTTCGGGCTGCTCCACGCGCTGTCGGCGTTCGAGCTGCCGAGCACGGACTCGCTGCCGCCGCCGGTGAACGAGACACCGGACGTCGTCGTGCTGTCCGAGGCCTGGACGAACTGCGGGCTCTCCGCGGAGATCCTGGGCTCGCCGACGCTCGGCATGATGCCGTTGTCCTCGATGTAGCTGCGGGCCATCGAGTCCTGGAAGCGCTCGGCCACGTTCGGCGCGGCCTCTCCCGGCGGGCTCCAGATCTGCTCACCGGCGGGCGCCGGCATCGGCTGGAACCCGGCCTCGGCCGGCATCGGCTGGAACTCGGCCTCGGCGGGCAGCGTCGTGACGGGCCCCGGGAACTCGGCTTCCGGGATGCGCAGGCCGTCCTCCAGCCTGGCGCCGTCGGAGCCGCCCCCACCGGGACCGGACTCGGAACCAGGGGTCTGCGCGGCGGGGTTCTCGTCCTCGCCGAAGCCCACGCCGATCTTGTCGGGCGTGCCGTCGCCGTTGTCCGCGGTCAGGTTGATCTCACCGGTGTCGGTGTCGACCTCGGCGGTGAAGTTGACGCCGTCCTGCTCGATGTGGATCTTGCCGTCCGCGCCGACCTCGACCGGGATCGGGTTCGACTCCGAACCGAGCGGGCCCGCGGCCGGAGCCGCTCCGCCGCCGGGCGCCGGGGTACCACCGGCTGCGGGGGCAGCGCCGGCGGCGGGAGTCTGCGCGCCCGCCGTCGGGTTCGAGGCGGTGAGCTGGCTGGCCATGCTGGTGATGGCCTGCGCGCCGTTCTGCCCCATCAGGGCCTTGGCGGCCTCGGGGTTCTTGCTGAAGTCCAGGTCGTAGGTCTTCGGCTCGCCCTTCGGCGTGTCGATCGTCATCTTCACGTGCCCGTTCGAGTCGGGCTCCGTGACCTTGATCGTGTTGTCGCCGGCCGTGACCGTGACGGTCTCGAGCTCTTCCTCCGGCTTGGGCTGGTCGGGCTTGCCGTCGCCGTCGAGGTCGTCGGGCTTGCCGTCGCCGTCGGTGTCACCGGGGACGTCCGGCTTGCCGTCGCCGTCCTTGTCGAGAGGGTTCTCCGGCTTCGGGATCTCCGGCGTGCCACCGCCACCACCGCCGCCGCTCGGGCCGCCGCCACCGCTCGGGCTGCCGCCGCCACCGCCGCCGTTGTTGACGTTCTGGCGGCCGCCGCCCTGATCGGAGAACGCCGGGGGGTCGCCGATCGGGCCGAACGTGTCCTTGAACGCGTTCTTCAGGCCCGTGAACATGGCCTTGTAGTCGGCGTCGACACCGGCCTGCACGGCCTGGCAGTAGCCGTCGAACGCCTTCTTCTTGCCGTCGAACTCCTCGCAGAGCGCCTTCAGCTTCTGCTTGGCCTCGTTGATGATGGATTCCCGCCGGCCCTTGACCCAGGAGTCCCAGCCGAGGCCCGCGAGAACGCCCGACAGGATGCCGCCGGTGAGAGCACCCACGACACCGCCGACCACCCAGCCGGGCAGGCCGGAGAGTCCGTCGAGGATGCCCGCGTCGTTCTCGAAGATGTCGCCGTTCGCCTGGCGGATCGCGGTCTCGGCCTCCTCGACCGTCAGACCGCCGCACTTGTCCGAGTACTGGTCGTGGATCTGCTGCGCGAAGTCCTTGACGTGCTTCTGCATGTTCGTCACGCCGGCGGTGATCGCGCCGGGAGCCGTGCCCGCCTGCTGCACGAACGTCTTCGAGGCGCCGGCGAACTTGGTCCGGTACTCGCCCGCGGCCTTCGCGGCGGGGCCCTCCCAGGAACCGAGCCCGTTCCAGGCGGCACCCAGCGCGTTGTCGTGCGCGTCCGCCTTCTTGACGTTCTCGGTGAGCTTGTGGGCGTCTTCGCGGAACTTCGCGAAGTCGATGTCGCGGACCTCGTCGTACTTGCGGTAGATGTCGTTCTGCAGGTTCGGCGCGGCACCGCCGTGACCGCACGCCTGCGCGGCCTTCGGGTAGATCGGGATGAACTTCTCGAAGAACCTGAGGCCGGGGGCGCCGGCGTCGAGCAGCGTGTTGCTGTTCGGAACGTCACCCTGCTCGTTCAGGACCTTCTGGGTGGAGCCGAGCTCGCGCTCCACCTTGGCCTGGTCGACGAGCTTGTCGGCGTCGCCACCCTCCACGGTGAAGGCGGCGTGCTGGCCTTCCTTGCGAATGTTGTTGGCCTCGCTGAAGCCCAGCGTCAACGGTGCGAGAACCGTGCCCACCACGTGGTCGCCCACGCTCGGGTCGTCCGGAACCTCCACACCGTTCGCCTTGCCGTAGCGCTCGACCTCTTCCTGGGGAGCGCCGGCGCCGGCGAGGGCGCGGACGAGTTCCTTCTTGGTCTCCGGCGTGACGTTCGGGTCGTCGAGGAGCTTCTTGATCTCGGTCTGATCCGCCACGACTCGTTACCCCTTGAACTGGCTCGAGGTCTGCGCCTCGTTCGACTCGTACGTCTTGGCGACGTCCTTCAGGCGCGTGGCGATGCCGGTCGCCTCCTTGCCGAACTTCTCCAAGTCCTGGCCGAAGAGGTCGAAGCAGGCCTTGTACTCGGCGGCGACGCCCTGGAACTTGCGGCCGACCTGCCCGGCTCCCACACCCGGCACGGCCGCGGCCTTCATCTGGATCAGGGCTGATCCCTCTGCCTCGTACGTCCCCGCAGCCTTGGTCAAATCGCCGGACTGAACGCCGAACCCGGACATCTGCTCGCCTCCCCTAGTCCCCGATCTGACGCAATTCGGTCTCATCGGGTTCCGCCATACAGTGCCAGCTCGGATCACGCGGTGACCGGAGCTCCACGATGTCGGTTGCCTTAGTAAACAGCCATTCGGCGCAAGACGCTGGTGATCACCACTGATCGAGTGGGCGCGCCGGTCACCAGCCGTTCGGCGGTGGTGGGGGTGGACTCTGCTGCGAATGGGGCTGCTGCGGCTGCGGGTACCCCTGAGGCGGGTACGGCGGCTGAGCCTGCTGCGGGAAGCCCTGCTGCGGGTACGGCTGGTGGTGCGGATGCCCGTGACCGGGCGGGAACGGGGGCTGGGCGACCGGTTTGCGCCTCGTCGTCGCGACAACGGCGATGATGACCGCTGTCACACCTCCCAGCAGCACCAGGAGTACGAGCAACATCAACATGGTCATCCCCAGCCCCCTGTGGTCCTTCAGTGCACTGAGGAAACCACACCGGCCAGGCGCTGCGCGGCAGACTGGGCCTGTTCGTGGCTGGTGGCCTCGACCATCACCCGCACGAGCTGCTCGGTGCCGGACGGGCGCAGCAGCACGCGGCCGGTGTCACCGAGCTCGGCCTCGACGGCGGCGACGGCCTCGCTGACCGACGACGCCTTGGCGACGGCCGCCTTGTCGGTGACCTTCACGTTGATCAGGACCTGCGGCAGGCGGCGCATCACCGAGGCGAGGTCGGCGAGCGACTTGCCGGTCTCGGCCATGCGGGCCATCAGGCGCAGCGCGGTGAGCAGGCCGTCGCCGGTGGTGGCGTGCGCGGGCAGCACGACGTGGCCCGACTGCTCGCCGCCGAGCGAGTAACCGCCGGCCTTGAGGTCCTGCAGCACGTAGCGGTCGCCGACGGCGGTGGTGCGCAGGCGGATCGACGACTCCCGCATGGCGATGTGCAGGCCGAGGTTGCTCATCACGGTCGCGACGAGCGTGTCCTCGAACAGCTCACCCGCGTCGCGCATGGCGATCGCGAGGACCGCGAGGATCTGGTCGCCGTCGACCGGCTCGCCCTGGGCGTCCACGGCGAGGCAGCGGTCGGCGTCGCCGTCGTGCGCGATACCGAGGTCGGCACCGTGCTCGCGGACCGCGGCGGCGACGACGTCGATGTGGGTGGAACCACAGCCGTCGTTGATGTTGAGGCCGTCCGGGTTCGCGTTGATCGCGATCACCTCGGCCCCGGCGCGGCGGTAGGCGTCCGGTGCGGCCACCGACGCGGCACCGTTCGCGCAGTCCACCACGACCTTGAGGCCGTCGAGGCGGTGCGGTGTGACCTTGAGCAGGTGCTCGACGTACTGGATCTCGGCGTCGGGAACGTCGCGCACCCGGCCGATCGCGGCCCCGGTGGGACGGTCGAAGCCGGTGCCCATGTGCTGCTCGATCTCGTCCTCGACCTCGTCGGGCAGCTTGTGGCCACCCGCGGCGAAGAGCTTGATCCCGTTGTCCGGCATCGCGTTGTGCGACGCCGAGATCATCACGCCGATGTCGGCGCCGAGCGCGGCGACCAGGTGCGCGACCGCGGGCGTGGGCAGGGCGCCGACGCGCAGCACGTCCGCACCGGCCGAGGTCAGGCCGGCGGTGACGGCGGCGTCGAGCATCTCGCTGCTCGCCCTGGGGTCGCGGCCGACGACGGCGACGGGACGGTGGGTGCGGTCGTGCTCGGCGAGCACCCTTGCCGCCGCTGCGGCGACGGACATCGCGAGCTCGGGGGTGAGATCGGCGTTGGCGAGACCGCGTACACCGTCGGTGCCGAACAGGCGGGCCATGAATCCTCCGAATTGGACACTGCGAGGCGGCGAGAAAGGACCCGGAAAACACTGCGGGAGCAGCAGTTCGTGGTGAACTGCTGCTCCCGCAGGTGTAGCTGGATGACGCTCGGGGTGCGGGGTGTGCCCGCACTCACCGCGGAAGAGCAGTGGTCTGACGAACGCAGACACGGCTCGCCCCGCGGCGGAGCATCAACGCTTGGAGTACTGAGGCGCCTTGCGGGCCTTCTTCAGACCGTACTTCTTGCGCTCCTTGACCCGCGGGTCACGAGTGAGGAAGCCGGCCTTCTTGAGGACCGGACGGTCCTCGGCGTCGATGGCGATCAGCGCACGCGCGATGGCGAGACGCAGCGCACCGGCCTGGCCGGTGATGCCGCCGCCGTGCAGGTTGCCGATCACGTCGAAGGTCTCGGGCTTCTCCGTGGTGACGAGCGGCTCCCTGATGAGCTGCTGGTGCACCTTGTTCGGGAAGTAGGCCTCGAGGGTCTTGCCGTTCAGCGTGAACTTGCCGGTGCCGGGCACGAGGCGGACGCGGACGACGGCCTCCTTGCGGCGGCCGACGGTCTGCGCGAGGTGCGCGGCGCCGTTCAGCGAGAGGGCGACCACCGGCGCGGAGGTCTCTTCGACGACCTCGGCCTCGTCGGCGTCAGCCTCGGGGGCGTCAGCGTCGGCCTCAACGGCCTCGGGAGCCTCGTCGGCCTCAGGAGCGTCGACGACCTCGGCCTCGACAACCTCGGCCTCGACCTCGGGGGTCTCGACCTCAGGGGTCTCGTTCTCAGGGGTGGTCACAGGAACTTCCTTGGTGTTCTCGTCGCTCACTGGGCGATCTTCTTGATCTCGAAGGCCTGCGGCTGCTGCGCCTCGTGCGGGTGGCTCGCGCCTGCGTAGACCTTGAGCTTGTTCGCGATCTGACGGCCAAGGCGGTTCTTGGGCAGCATGCCCTTGATCGCCTTCTCCACCAGGCGGTCCGGACGCGTGTCCAGGACCTCGCCGAAGGACTGCTTGCGCAGACCACCGGGGAAGCCGGAGTGGCGGTACTGGAACGCCTGGTCGCGCTTCGCGCCGGTCAGAGCGACCTTGTCAGCGTTGATGATGACAACGAAGTCACCAGTGTCAACGTGAGGCGCATAAGTCGGCTTGTGCTTGCCGCGCAGCAGCGTCGCGGCCTGGGTGGCGAGCCGGCCGAGCACCACGTCCTGGGCGTCGATCACATGCCAGGTGCGGGTCACCTCACCGGGCTTCGGGCTGTACGTGCGCACGGATCTACCTCGTCGTCACTTGCGTCTGGGGTCACTGCGGCGGTTGCCCCAGACCGATCTTGGACGAACCAAGCGGTGGTTCCGAGACAGGCGCGGCACACATGGGCGCCAGCTACCGCACAACAACGTCAGAAGATACCGGATGGGGGGCGCCGGGACCAAAACGGCCCCTCCTAAGCGCCCGCCCCTGGACGTACGCGAGCCCCGGACCACGTGGTTCCGGGGCTCGCGAGGGTGTAGCCGAGAACGAGCAGGCTTACCAGCGCTGCAGGTTCTGCTTCTCAGCCTGCTCGTACGCCTCGCCGGCCTGGCCGACGGCGGTACCGATGGCGGCGAGGACCTTCTGCAGGTCGGCAGCGGCCTCGTCCCACTGCTTCTGGGCGACCTCGTAGGCCTCACGGGCGTCGCCCTGGTAGCCGGCCAGGGTCTTCGTCACCTCGGCGCGGAGCTCGTCGAGCTGGCCGTCGACCTGCGTGGCCGAGCTGCTGATGGTCTGGGACGCGGCCGCGATCTCGGCGAACGTAACCTGAAGCATTTCATCTCCCCTTGAAGTCGAGAAAATTCAGAAGGTCTTGCGGAACTGCGAGCTTGCGGGGATCAGCCGCCGAGACGGGCGGTGATGCCGGAGATGGAGGACTTGTTGTCCTCTTCCTGGCGGGCGTAGACGTCCGCGGAGCTCGCGATCGACTCGGCGATGGTGTTGAGGGCCTGCGACAGCTTCCGCGCGTCCTCGTTGAAGCGGTCCATCAGGGTCTTGAAGGCGGTGGCCGACTCACCCTTCCAGGTGGCGCCCACCTGGTCGACGGCGCCCGACACCTGACGGAGGGTGCCCTGCGTCGACTCGTCGACGGAGATGATGCGCTTGGCCAGGGCGTCGAGCTCGGCTGCGGTAACTTCCAATGCCATTGGGAGATGCCCCCTTCAGAGAACTTCAGGTCGCGTACTTCTTGGTTCGTACGCCTCTTACGACGCATGACCCTGCCATGCCGGTTCCGCCCTGTCGCGACTTCTTTCGAAGTAGTTGCGCTAGTAAACGGCTCCGGGTGAAACCGGGAGTCAGTAGAGGATTCGCGACTGCGAAAAGTCCTCGTCATCGTCACTCGCACGGGGAAGCTGACCACTCGGACCAGCGACGGCCGCGGAACCGAGAGTCACCCGTTCCGTCTCAACTGGAGCGGGAGCGGCCGGTTCTGCGACGTCCGGCACCTGTTCGACGGCCAGCCCGCGGTCGGCGCGGAACCCCGTGGCGGCCTCCCGGACGTCGGCGGGAGTGGCCTGAGCACCGGGCTCGACCTTGCGCTCACGGGCCCGCTCCGCCAGGTCACGTGTGCGTTCCCGCAGCTTGGCATTGCGTTCACCGATCTCACCCGACGCGCGGCGGGCGCGGGTGACCGCTGCTCCGACCTCGGCGCGGAACCGGGCGAGGACCTCGGTGGCGGACATCGGCGGCTCTCCTGACGTCGTGCTGCTAGGACTTGATCACGAGCGAGCGGACGATCTGCTCGCAGGCGGTGCGGACCTGGGCTTTCGCGGCCTCCGTCGCCTGGCAACCCACGCTGACCTGGTGCTCGCCCGCGAACTGGATGTACCAGTCGACACCGGTCGCCCCGACCACTTCGCGATAGTGAACAACAGACTTGCCCGCAAATGTGGTGTCTTCGGAGAAGTCGGCGACCTCGTCGCCTTTCTTCTGGCGTTGCTCATACGTGTTCTTCAACTCACTCAGCGCACGCCGCCGATCCGAGTCGCTGTTGTACTTAAGTGTTTGCTCCTGCACAGCAATACGGGCTTCGGGTTGTTCGCCATCGGAATTCTTGCGATCAATCGGTTGCAAAAGCACCTGCCGGTCGGGGGCGGCCCCGCCCGTCTGCTCCCACCCGTCCGGCCGCGTGAAGCTGTAGTCGTAGATGGCGATCTGGTCGGCGGGCGGGGTCGGCTGCTGCTTGGAGTCGTCAGGCCTCAGCCAGAAGTAGCCACCGGCACCGGCGGCCGCGAGCGCGATCACGACGCCGATCGCGATGAACAACGGCGCCTTGCTCCTGCGCGGCGGAGGCAGCGGCGAGGCCGGGGGGAACGACGTGGGGAACCGCCCCGGCGGCGGGGGCGTGATCCGGCGGGTGATCTTGCGGGTGGCCTCGTCGCCGACCCGCAGGTTGTGAGTCACCTCACCCGGAGGTCCCTTCGGCTGGGGCGCCTTGGCCACGCCACCGGTCCGTTCCGGATCGAGGCTGACCGCCCGCAGCGCGCCGCGGGCCACCACCGTCTCCGGCTGGTCGATGCTCGTCGGCACCACGCGGATCTGCTCGTGCACCATGCGCGCGACCAGCGGGATCCGGCTGGACCCGCCCACCAGGAACACCCCGGCGAGCTGGTGGGGCGCGACACCGGCGTCGCGGACCGCGGCACCGGCCAGCGCGGCCGCCCGGCTGATCGGCTCGGCGATCAGCTGTTCCAGGTCGGAGCGCGTCACGTGCGCGTCGGGGAACGGCGGCGGCATCGGCACGTCGGTGTAGGCGTGCCGCGACAGCGTCTCCTTGGCGCCCCGCACGTCCTGCCGCAGCACCCGCCGCTTGCGCCGGTCGGTCATCTCACGGCCCTCGACGAGCTGCCGCCACGCCTCGGGGTCCTTGGCCGCGACCAGTCCGCCGACGTGGTCGAGCAACGCCTGGTCGATGTCCGCGCCGCCGAAGCTCGGGTCGCCCTTCGCGGACAGCACCCGGAAGCTCTTGCCGGCCCGCGCCACCACGCTGGCGTCCACCGTGCCGCCACCGAGGTCGAGCACGGCGAGCGCGGCACCGTCCGGAATGGAGTGGCTCGCGGAGTGGAAGACGGCGGCCGCGACGGGTTCGGGCACCAGCACCACCTCGCGGCCGAGCCCCCGGGCCGCCTGCAGCAGGACGCGGGTGCGGACGGTGCCCCAGTCCGCGGGGTGGGTGAGGACGAGGAGGTCGACAGGCGCTCCGCCACCAACGCGCCGTGCTTCTCCCACAGCGCGTGCCAGCACCGCCCGCACAACGTCCACAACGGGCAGCACGGTGGTACCGAGCAGCAACTCCCCCTCGTCGACGCGGCGCTTCGGGTGCGGCTCGTAGCGCGCGGGATCGACCGCCGCCTGGCGTTCGGCCTCCTGGCCGACGAACAACGTGCCGTCGGCGGCCGCGAACACGGCGGACGGCACGAGCGGCTGGCCGTCGAACACCACGACCTGCGGCTCCCGCCCGTGCGCGGAGATCGCCACACAGGTGCTCGACGTGCCGAAGTCGACCGCGACGTGCAGGCTCATGCACCTTCCCCTCTTTCGCGCACATGCTTACCCGATGCGACTGAGCTGGACGACACGGATGACGAAGGTCGCCGTGTCCGATTTCAGCCCAGCGCCGCCACGCGCGCGGCCACCACGTCGGCCCGCGGGTCATTCCTCGACCGGTGGATGTCGACGGCTTCCTGCCAGGCCGCCACTCCCCCTGGCACGGTGCGCACGCGGTTCGCGGCGCCGAGCGACTTGCGCAGGCGGGCCACCACCATCTGCAACGTCTTGTGCGCCCGGTCAGCGGTCGGCGGCGCCCCGTCCAGCAGCACTTCGAGCGGGCCCAGCACCCGGAACTCGACGCTCACCCGTCACACCTCTCGCCGGGCGCGCTCCAGCACGGCCCGCAGTCGTTCTTCCGCGGCAGCGTCACCCGCGTCGGCGTAGTCCTCCACGGCGGCGGCTGCCACCTCGATGGCCTTGCCCACCAGGCCGAGCGCGAGGTTCGCCTCAGCGACGGCGGCTACCGCGCGCACGGCCCCACGTCGTTCGCCGAGCCCTTCGAAGACCGACAACGCCTTCTCCGCGTTGGTCAGCGCCATCCCGGCGTCACCGAGGGCGAGGTCGATCTGGGACAGCTGGACGGTGCAGTAGGCGATGCCCCGGACGTCGCCGGGCTCCTTCATCAGATCGAGCGCCTCACGGCACGCCTCCTCCGCCCGCACGAGATCACCACCGGCCAGTGCGCTGGACGCGATCCGGCTGAGCACCAGCGCGGCCTCGCCGTGCCTGTCACCGTCCCGGCTGCTCGCCAGCGCCTCGTCCAGCACGCGCACCGACTCCTCGTAACGGCCCGCGGACGCGAGCATGGTGCCCAGCTCACGCAGGTTGCCCACGAAGAGGTTCGGGTCCCCGCTCGCCCGTGCCGCGGCCACCGCGCGTTCGGCCAGCTCCACCTGTGGCTGCCCGGTGTGCACCATCGTGTAGTAGGTCAACGCGCCCAGCGTGGAAGCGAGCTCGGCGTGAGCGCTCATCGCCTCGAACGCGTCGGCGCAGCGCGAGTACCTGGCCAGCAGGTCGTCGGTGACCCCTCGCGTGGTCCGCTGGTACAGCAGGTCGAGCTCCGAGCGCCACGCGACGAGCTCGTTCCCCTCGGCGAACGCCGCGTCCCTCAGGAGTTCGCGCAACTGCACGACCCGCTCGTGGGAGAAGTAGATGTCGAGGTAGAAGAACGCGCGGTCGACGAGGTTGGCGGCCTCCTGAACCCAGTTCTCCCGCAGGCAGTACATGATCGCGTGGTCGATGTTGACCTTCTCCGCCAACAGGAACCGCTCGTCGTGCGCGAGCCGCTCGATCTCCGAGCGGTCGAGCAGGGTGGACACGGCGATGGGCTGCAACGGCAGTTCGTCTCCGCCCGACCAGCGCGTGATGCCCAGATCCACGAGGGTCAGCAGCAGTTCGACGTAGTCGCGCATGGCCGTCCTGACGACCTCCGCGTCCTCCCCGCGCACCAGTTCGGCGGCGTACACCGCGAGCAGGTCGTGCAGGCGGTACCGGGGCTCGCCGGTCACGTCCAGGCCGACCTCGTCCAGCAGGTTCGCCTCCACCAGCCGTTCGACGAGCCGTTCCCCGTCGCCACCGGCCAGCACCCCCACCGTCCAGGAGGCCACGTCCGTCGCGCCGAGCAGGCCGAGCCTGCGGAACGCCGTGGCCGCGGCCTCCGGCAACGCCTCGTAGCTGGGGCCGAAGGTCGCCCGCACCTCCAGGTCGCCCATGGTGAGCTCGTCCAGGCGATGACGTTCGTCGGACAGCCGGCGGGCCAGCGAACGCAGGGGCAGCGACTCGCGGGCAGCGAGACGGGCGCCCGCCACCCTGAGCGCGAGCGGCAGCCCGCCGCACGCGCCCGCGATCGCGCTCACGGCGGCGGGGTCGGTGCCCGCCCGTTCCGCGCCGAGCACGCTCGACAGCAGGGCGACGCCGTCCTCGGCGCTCAGCGGCGGCAACCGCAGGCTCAGCGCACCCTCGACCTGGACGAGCTGCTGCCTGCTGCTGATCAGCACCGCGCACCCCGGCGTGCCCGGCAGCAGGGGCCTGACCTGCTCGGCTCCTGCCGCGTCGTCCAGCACCACCAGCATCGAACGGTCGGCGAGCTGGGCTCGGAAGGACGCACTGCGCGCCTCCACGCCGTCCGGCACTGCGGTGGTGGGCACGTCCAGCGCGACGAGCAGCTCGGCGAGCACCTCGGACGGGTCGCGGGGATCGCCGCCCGCGCCGTTGAGCCGGACGAAGATCTGCCCGTCGGGGAACCGGTGCCGCAGCCGGTGCGCGGCCTTGGTCGTGAGCGCGCTCTTGCCCACACCGGGCGCACCGGTCAGGACGACCACCGGGACACCCGGAGCGGCGAGTCCCTCGTCGACCCGGCGCAGCACCTCCGCCCTGCCCACGAAGTCCGCGGTGTCGGGCGGCAGCTGGCAGACGACCTTGCGCCTGCTCACCTCCGTCTCGCCGTTGAGCAGCGCGAGGTGCAGCCTGGACAGCTCCGCCGAGGGGTCCACACCCAGTTCGTCGGCCAGCAGCGCGGTGATCTCGCGGTAGCTCTCGAGCGCCTCCGCCTGCCTGCCCGAGCGGGCCAGTGCCGTCATCCGCTGCGCCCAGAACCGTTCTCGCAGCGGGTACTGCCGCACGAGCTCACCCAGCTCCGCGACCAGGTGCTCGGCCTGGCCGCGGTCCAGGTCGGCGTCGATCCGGCGCTCCAGCACGCCGACGCGTTCGTCCTCGAGACGCGGCACGTCCTCGCGGTGCAGCGCGTCCGACGCCACGTTCGCCAGCGCCGGCCCACGCCACAGTTCCGTAGCCGAGGCGAAGTCACCGCCGCGCACGAACTCGCGGAAGCGCAGCAGGTCGAGCTCCTCCGGCGCCACCTCGACCAGGTAACCGCCGGCGGTCGTGCGCACGCGGTTCGCCTCGCCGAGCGCCTGGCGCAGCCGCAACACCGTCGTCTGCAGCGTCTTGTGCGCACGGTCAGCGGTCGGTGGCTCGCCGTCCCAGAGCCGGTCGACCAACTCGTCGACGGACACGAACCGGTTGGGGCGCAACAACAACGTCGCGAGCAGCACCCTGCCGCGGCCGGCTGGGACGAAGACCGGTTCGCCGTCCGCCAGCACCTCGAGCGGGCCGAGCACCCGGAACTCGACGTTCACGTTCACCCCCAGGACACGCTCCTCTCAGGACGAGTGTGACACCGGCTCAGGACACCCCGCAGTTCTTCGGCAGGGGCCAGGAGAGCTCGGCGAGGTGGCCGCGTTCCAGCCGCAGCACGCCTCGGATGTCCACAGTGGAGGCAGCCGGGCCGGTCGTCCCGGTGTCCGCGCTCCCACTCGGCACGCGGTAGTCGGCTCGCAATGGTCCCCAGGTTCCACGACCAGTTTAGAGGCGCTGTGATCGCGGTGTGAGCGAAGTGTGAGCGGGGCCGGGCACAGTAGTCCTCAGCGGTGCTGGTGGCAGAGGTTCCTGGGGGGCCACCAGCACCGCATCACCAGTTTCCGGGGGCGTCGCGGACGTCGAGCGCCGTGTGACCGAAGTGTGAGCGCGACCGGGCAGAGTGGTCCTCAGCCGGATCGACGACAGTGACATCGAGGTTCTGGGGGGTGTCACGATCGCCGAACTCCTCCTGGCCGCCCCTCCCAGTGGTGCGGTCCGGGCGGAACTCCGGTCATGGGGGGAACCGGACAGTCCCCTGCTGTTCGGTGAAGGCCCGCGGCTTCGGCTGCGGGCCTTTTTCACGGCCGGGAACCGTGTCATCAAGACGTGAGCGACGCGTGAGCGGTGTGCGGCAGAGTCCTCGGCAGCCGGTTCGGAGGAGTCAGCCTGGGGGATGACTCGGACGAACAGGATCCGGAACGCCGGTGCGGTCGCCTCCCTCTTGACCGCGTCGGCGTCCGGGTTCGGCGGATGGGGGGCAGGTAGTACCCCTGCTACCTGGAAGGGCCCGCGGCTTCGGCCGCGGGCCCTCGTCGTTCGCCACGGTCCCCGAAACGACTCGTGGGTGGCCCCGCCGTTGCGGCGAGACCACCCACGAAGACGTTGCGACGACTTCTAGTCCGGCGGGATCCAGGCGAACTGGATGCGCTGCTGACCGTGCTTGCGGGTCACCAGCGTGCCCCGGCCAGGAGGCTGCGGCGACGGCTTGAGGTTGCCGACGATGTTGCCCTCCTCCTTCGAACCGGAACCGATGAAGATCGGCGCCGAGATCTCCTTCAGCTTGCCCATGATCGGGTCGTACATCGCGCGGGACGCACCACCCATGCGGCGGACCACGACGACGTGCAGACCGACGTCCTTGGCCTGCGGGATGAACTCGGCCAGCGGCTGCATGGGGTTCACGCCACCCTGCGGAGCGACCAGGTCGTAGTCGTCGACGATGACGAAGACCTCGGGGCCCTTCCACCAGGAACGGTTCTTGAGCTGTTCCTGCGTGACGTCCGGGCCGGGCATGCGACCGGCGAGCGAGCCCTTGATCTCCTGGATGTTCTGCGTGAACTGCGGGCCCGACACCGCGTAGGTGAGCAGGTGGTCGGTGTCGATGAAGCCGAGCATCGTGCGGCGGTAGTCCGCGAGCAGGATCAACGCCTCGGACGAGGTGTAGCTCTGCATGATGCCGCGGACGATCGTGCGCAGGATGTTCGTCTTGCCCGCCTCACCGTCGGCCAGCGCCATGAAGTGCGGGTCCGCGTCGAAGTCCAGGTAGACCGGCGCGAGCTCGTCCTCGTTGACACCGACCGGGACGAGGTGCCCGCGGTTGGGGAAGGTCTGCTGGACGTGGGCCATGAACTGCCCGTGGTCGAGCAGGTCGGGCAGCATCCGGACCTGCGGGGCGTGCGGGCCCTGCCATGCGGCCGTGAGCTTGCTCGCGAGGTCCGCGACACCCGCCGTGACGCTGTTCGCGTCCTGCGAGGTGTCGATGCGCGGGAGACCGACGAGGTAGTGCAGCCGACGTCCGGTGGAACCGTCCATGATGATGCCTCGGCCAGGACGGCCCGGCGGGACGTTGACCGCCACCTTGCGGTCGACCTCGGACTCGCTCGGGTCACCGAGCCGCAGCTCGAAGCGCGTGCCGAGGAGGTCCTTCATCGCGGGCCGGATCTCCGCCCACCGGCTCGCGCCGATGATCACGTGGACGCCGTAGGACAGACCCTGCGCGGCGAGCGCCTGGATCTGCGGCTCGACCATCTCGAACTCCTGGCGGAAGTTCATCCAGCCGTCGACGATCAGGAAGGCGTCGCCGAACGCGTCGTCCTTGATCTCACCGCGACGCTTGCGGTTGCGGAACTCGGCCAGCTCGATGCGCTGGTCGCGCCAGCGGAGCTCGCGCTCCGAGATCAGCGTCTGCAGCTCGGCCACCATGCGGCGGACCTTGTCGACGTCGAGACGACCGGCGAAACCACCGACGTGCGGCAGGTCCTCCATCGCGGCGAGCGAACCACCACCGAGGTCGATGCAGTAGAACTGCACCTCCTCCGGGGTGTGGGTGAGCGCCATCGACGCGATGATCGTCCGGAGCATCATCGACTTGCCGGACTGCGGGCCACCGACGACCGCGCCGTGGCCGGCCGCACCGGAGAAGTCCGCCCACAGCAGGTCGCGGCGCTGCTCGAACGGCTTGTCGACGATGCCGACCGGGATCTGCAGCGTGCTGTTGGCCGGGTAGCCAGGTGACGTGAGACCGCGGTCCGGGGTCACGTCGAGCGGCGGCAGCATCGTGTCCATCGTCGGCGGCTCGTTGAGCGGCGGCAGCCACACCTCGTGCGCGGGCGGGCCCTGACCGACGAGACGGTCGACGATGAGCTCGAGCTGGGTCGGCTCGTTCGCGTCCTCCTTGACCGGCTCCGCGATCTTGACCGGCTCGAGCGGGCGCTCCGGCTCCTTCGGGATCTCGATGAAGTCCGGCACGAAGAAGCGCGGGCGCTTGTCGCTGCGCACGGCCACCGACTCACCGGCGGACTGCATGCCGGCGGGCCGGTAGGTGCCCGAGACGTAGAGCGCCTTGAACCTGGTGAGCGGCATGCCCTGCACGCTCAGGTAACCCGAGCCCGGGATCGGCGGCAGCTCGTAGGCGTCCGGCACACCGATCGCCGCACGGGACTCCGCCGCGTTGAACGTCTTCAGACCGATCCGGTACGAGAGGAACGTGTCCAGACCGCGCAGCTTGCCTTCCTCGAGCCGCTGCGACGCGAGCAGCATGTGCATCTGCAGCGACCGGCCGACACGACCGATCTGGAGGAAGATGTCGATGAAGTCCGGCTTCGCCGTCAGCATCTCGGAGAACTCGTCGATGCAGATGAACAGCGCGGGCAGCGGGTCGAGCTGGGCACCGTTCTCACGGGCCTTCTCGTAGTCCCAGACGTTCTTGTAGTTGCCCTTCGCCAGGACCTCCTGACGACGCGACACCTCGCCCTCGATGGCGTCCTTCATGCGGTCGACCAGGCTGAGGTCGCCGGCGAGGTTGGTGATCGTCGCGGCGACGTGCGGTGCCTTGTCCAGACCGAGGAACGTCGCACCACCCTTGAAGTCGACGAGGATCATGTTGAGCGCCGTCGACGAGTGCGAGGCCAGCAGACCCAGCACCAGCGTGCGGAGGAACTCCGACTTGCCGGAACCGGTCGCGCCGATGCACAGGCCGTGCGGGCCCATGCCGTCCTCGGCCGCTTCCTTGATGTCGAGCTCGACCGCCTGGCCGTGCTCGCCGATGCCGAACGGGATGCGGTAGCGGTCGCGCTTGGGCCGCGGCCGCCACGCCTGCTGCACGTCGAACGTGATCGGGTCGCCGGGGATGCCCATGAACTCGAGCAGCGGCGGGTTGTTGCTCATCGCCAACGGGTCCTCGCCCGAGTCGCCACCGGCCTCGCCGGCGGCGCCCATGCGGTAGGGCGAAAGCCTGCGGGCGAGCGCCTCGGACTCCACGATGGACAGCCGGTCCGGGGCACCGAACCACTCGACACCGCTCGCGGAACGGGCGCCCAGCTGGTTGTTCTCGACGACGAGCCGCAGACCGCGGCGCGCCGTCAGGTTGCCCAGGCACTCGCTCAGGTCCAGCAGCGTGACGCCGACCAGACCCTCCTCGAGGATGATCATCTCTTCGCGGCTGATGTCGCCGTCGTCGATGACGATCACGATGTGCGGCTGGTCGGGCGGCGGCGGGGCGTTGCGGGTGAACCGCTGCCGGTCGCGCAGGTTCTCGTCCAGCATCGCCTCGATCTCGGCGAGCGAGTTCGCCATCATGCGGCGCTGGCCGATGCCGTCGATGTCGGTGGGGTGCTGCGCGTGCGGCAGCCACTTCACCCACTCCCACAACTGCTTGGTGCGGCCCGCGCTGACGACCGCGATCAGCAGGTCGTCCGGGGCGTGGAAGGTGACGAGCTGGGCGAGGAGGGCGCGCGCGAGGTCGCGGCGGTCCTCGATCTCACCGAGCAGGCCGACCGCGGCGAAACCGCGCAGTGCGATGGAGATCGGGAGGTCGGGCACGAGCGAGTGGGCGCGCACGAAACGGCGCAGCGCCAGCGTCGCGATCGGTTCGAGCTCCTCGACGGGGCCGGTCTGCGGCGGCACCAGGCGGGTCGCGAGGCGCTGCGAGCCCCGTCCCGCGCGCAGGTGGCAGAAGTCCGGGTCGTTCTGGCGGCGTTCCCACATGCGCCTGGTGGTGGCGAGCGACCACAGCATCTGCGGGTCCGGGTGCACCCACTCGCGCTCGGCGCGCTGCTCGTCGGCCGCCTCGCGGGCGCGGTCGCGCATCTGGCCGAGGTACCGCAGGTAGTCCTTGCGGTCCTCGTTCATCTCGGCTTTCTTCTGGCCCTTGCCCGAGCCCATGCCGCTCGCCATCATGCCGATGGTCGAGATCATCATCATGCCCGGCATGATCATCGCCGCGGGCTGCCGCGGCATGAAGACGATCATCATGCCCATCATGCCCATCGACGCCACGATCATGACGACGGGCATCGCCTTCATCATGATGTTGCCGGGGATGATCCGGGGTACCTCGGGTGGCGGTTCGAGGTGGACCTCACCGCCCGGAGGCCGGGGAGCAGCAAGGCGTGCCGTTCGCTTGAACTGCAGCGTGCTCAACTGACAGGCACCTCTTCGACTCGTTACGCCACCAGTAGCAACCGACACTATTGCGCATCCGCGCGCGTCACGAAGGTGGGTCGGAAAAAAACCCAGTCGAACGTGTTCTGCGAACCACACGTGCAAGAGGCGTCGGTGCGGCCATACTAGGGCCGCTCGGCCACCGTCCAGGTGGACCAATAGGGTCGGGCACATCGTTTGCAAGCGTTGATCTGACTTAGGGGGCCCTGGTGGCGACCGGTACGACGGTGTTCAGCCGTGTCACGGTGGTGGCACCTCGAACGCGTATCGACGTCGCGCTGCCTGCCGACGTGGCGGTGGCCGATCTCCTGCCGATGTTGCTCGACATGGCGAGAGAGGCCACTCCGGACGGCGGTGTGCGGCACGGTGGCTGGTGCCTCGCCAAGCTCGGCGACAACCCGCTCGACCCGGCGCGCACGCTGGCTTCGCTCGGCGTCGTCGACGGCGAACTGCTGCAGTTGCGGCGCCGCAACGAGAATCCGCCGCCGCCGTTGTACGACGACGTCGTCGACGCGATCGCGGAGTCCGATCCGGACTCCTTCCGGCCGTGGACCAAGGAGACCGCGCAGCGGTTCGGTCACCTGGCCGGCGCGCTCGCGCTGATCGCGTCCGCGGTGGCGTTGTTCCTGTCGGGCCCGATCACGCAGGGCGGTTCCGGCAGCGGTCTCGCGGCCGCCATCGCCGGCGGTGTCGGCGCGATCGCCATGCTGGCGGCCGGTGCGACCATCGCGCGGGCGTACAGCGCGGCGTCGACCGGTGTGCTGATCGCCGCGTGCGGTTCGCTGCCGCTGGCGTTCGTCGCGGGCTTCCACGCCGTGCCCGGCGTCGGGTTCAACCCGAAGATGCTGCTCGCGTCCGCGCTGATGATGATCTTCGCGTGGGGCGGCATCCTGCTGATCGGCCACGGCATCACGGTGTTCATCGCCGCGGCGACCGGCGGCACGCTCGTGGCGCTGGCGTTCCTCGTGGCGACGTTCGTCGAGCACCCGCTGTCCGGCGTGGCCGCCGCGACCGGTGCCGTGGCGCTCGCCGCGCTGTCGATGCTGCCGAGGCTCACGCTGCAGCTGGCCAAGATCCCGCCGCCCGTCGTGCCGACGAACGCCGAGGACCTCAAGGAGGACAGCGGCTTCCCGGAGTACGCGGTCATCGAGCGTCGCACGGCCGTCGCGCACGAGTACCTGACGGGCATGATCATCGGCACCGGCGTGGTCGCGGCACTGGCCGCCATCGTCGCCGCGGGCGCCGACACGGTCTGGGGCCCGATCTACGGCGTCGTCGTCGCGATCGTGCTGATGATGCGCGGCCGGGCGTACGCGAACGGCGCGCAGGCCGTCGCCCTGCTGTCGACGGGCATGTTCGCCAGCGCGGGCATCCTGCTCGGCTGGCTGATCTCGTCGACCTCGTTCAACCGCATCGCGTTCGTCTTCGGCACGCTGCTGGTGCTCGGCGCGCTCGCGCTGGTGCTCGGTGTGATCTTCCCCGGGCAGAAGTTCTCGCCGCCGTTGCGCCGCACCGTCGACATCATCGAGGCGATCCTGATCGCCTCCGTGCTGCCGCTGGCGCTGGCGGTCATGGACATGTACCAGGTGTTCCGAGGCTTGATCACGCTATGAGGACCGGCATCAGGCGCACCACGGCGGCCGCGACCGCCGGACTGCTTCTGCTGACGGGGACGCTGCCGCAGGCCTCCGCTCAGCCGTCCTCCACGCCGGCGGCCGCGCGGCCGAACTCGGTGCCGCCGGACCTGCCGGCCGGCACCCCGCCGCCCGCCGACACGGGCGCACCGGACGTGAAGTACGAGCGCACCTCGAAGGGGTGCGTGGAGTCCGACACCAAGAGCGAACTGATCGAGTACATGCCCTGGGGCCAGGTCTACCTGAACCTGGAGCAGGCGCACCGGTTCGCCAAGGGCAAGGGCATCAAGATCGCGATCATCGACACCGGTGTCGACCCGCGCAACCCCCGCTTCGGCGGCAGGGTCCAGGGCGCCGGTGAGTACGTCTTCGGCAACGCGAACGGCACCGACGACTGCGACGGCCACGGCACCGAGGTGGCCGGTGTCGCCGCCGCGGCCAAGACCGAGGGCGACTTCGTCGGCGCCGCACCGGAAGCGACGATCCTGGCGATCCGCCAGACCAGCGACCGGTTCGAGTTCAAGGGTGACGCGACCAACGAGAAGCGCGCCTCGGCCGGCAAGGTCGGCACGCTGGCGATGGCCATCGTGCGCGCCGCGAACCAGGGCGCCAGAGTGATCAACATTTCGCTGACGAACTGCAGCTCTCCCAAGGGCTTCAGCGCGGACGACCAGAAGCTGCAGGCCGCGATCCGGTACGCCGTCGACGTCAAGGACGCGGTGATCGTCACGGCCGCCGGCAACCTGAGCGACCAGGGAACCGGTTGCAGCGCCCAGAACAACAACCTGGACCCGACCAACGTCAACTCGGTGTCGTCGCCGGCGTGGTTCGCCGACGACGTGCTGTCGGTGGGGTCGATCGCGCGCTCCGGCGAGGTCTCGTCGTTCAGCGTCTGGGGCCCGTGGGTCAGCATCGCCGCACCGGGCGAGGAGATCATCTCCGTCGACCCCAAGGGCACCGGCCTGACGAACGCGAACGTCACCGCGCAGGGCGTGCAGGACATCAAGGGCACGAGCTTCGCGTCCCCGTACGTCGCGGGCATCACGGCACTGGTGCGCGAGCGGTTCCCGAACCTCAAGGCGCGTCAGGTGATGGACCGCCTCAAGGCCACGGCCCTGCACCCCGGCAACGTGTCCGGCAAGGACAACAAGGTCGGCTTCGGCATGGTCAACCCGGTCGCCGCGCTCACCGCGGTGCTGCCCGGTGAGGCGGCCGGGTTCAAGGCCGCGGACCCGAAGGAGATGAACACGGCCGTCACCCCGCCGCCGGGGCTCGACTGGCCGCCGATCATCGTGGCGCTGAGCGGCATCGGTGTCGGTGGCGCGCTGCTGATGCTGACGCTGATCATCCGCAACTCGCTCAACCGCAAGCGCAAGCAGCCCGCCTAGCGCTCGCAGCAGAACGAAATGGCCCCGCCGGAATTCACCGGCGGGGCCATTCGCGTTGCAGGGCAGAAGTTTCAGTCGTCGTCACCGATCGTCTTCGGCGCGGCCTTCTTGGGTTTGCCGAGCAGGTCCTCGATCGAGCCGGTGAGCCGTTGCTTCGGCTTGTGCTCCTTGTCGCCGCCCTGCTGCCCGCCGCCCATGCCACCCATCATCGGCGCCATGCCGCCCATCATGCCGCCCGCAGGGGCCCCAGAACGGCCACCAGCGGCCGCGGCGGGCTGAGCCGCCCCAGCCCCCTTGTCCGCCAGCGGAACCTGCTCAGCGACTCCTGTGGCGCCTCCGAACTGCATCGGCTGGGCCGCGGCAGCAGGCGCGCCGACCGAGCCGACACCACCGCCGACTCCTCCGCCGACACCGCCACCGCCTCCGCCGACCGAGCCGCCCGGCGACGCACCCGTGCCCGCAGCGGCCGTGGCCGAGGCCCTGGCCGGTTCGGGCATCGTGGTCTCCGGCTTGGCGGGCGCCGTGTAGGTCCAGTTCTGCTCGGGGTACTTGTGCTCCATCCGCACGGCACCGAAGCCACCGGCCTCACCGGAAACCCCGTCGCACAGCTTCAGGAACGCCTCCAGCACCTGCCGCGCGGACTCGTGCAGTTCGCGAACGGGATGCTTGAGCTCCTCGATGTGCCGGATCGCGCGCTGGTCGCCGTCCAGCGGCAGCGCGGCCGTTCCGGACACCGAGTCGGCGGCATCGGCCAGCACGTGCGCCATGTCCTGCACGATGACGCGAACGCCGTCCGCGGTCTCCTCCAGCGCGTCCGCCATGGCGTTCATCGCGTCGGACATGTCACCGCCCGCGAGCCCGACCTTGCGCATGTGGTCGAGGAACGCGTCGGCGTCCTTGCCCTCCCACCGCGCGTCGACCCCGCCCAGCGGCGCCGAGACGTGCTTGGTGACCGCCTCGGTCACCTTCGCGGCCTTGCGCCAGCGTTCGGCTTCCTCGCGCAGGTCGTTCCAGTCGCCCACCAGCGGGTCGAAGAAGTCGTGCACGAGGTCCACGACGCCGAGCTTGCGGCTGACCTGCGAGAGGTAGTCGAGCTCGGGACCGACCTCTGCCGCGATCTGCTTGCCGTCCTTGGCCATCACAGCTCCCCGTACCGCCGGTCGGCCTTCTTGATGGCCCGCAGACTTTCCTCGTCGCCTTGCCCGTACTGCTTCGCGACGGCGTGCAGTCCCTTGGCGGCCGCGTCGAGCGCGTCACAGGCGCGGGCGAGCTGCGAGTTGAGCAACTCGGCCGCACGCGCGTACCCCTGAGCCGTGCCGACGGTTCTGCCGATCTCGCCGAACGACTGCGGGCGCAGCGGGGACACCTTCATGGCGTCCCGCACCCGCCTCAGGTCATCCGTCGTCCCGTCGATGCGGTCGGCGTACTTCTCCAACCACTCGGCATCGACGCTGATACGACCGGCCACAGCTAGTCCCCCTACGACACTCCGGGTGCTGAGCGTGGTGGCGGTCACCGCCCACCACGCTTCTGTCCGCATTCGACGGTGATGCACCCGGAGCGGTTCCGCTACTTCTGCTGAACCGCCTGCGGATCCTTGATGGTGCCCTTGGGCGCCGGGATGGAGTCGTAGCTGCGGTTCGCCTCGTTCTTGTTGAGCTGCGGTCCCATCGGCAGCAGGCTCAGGATCTGGTTCGGTGCCGGCGGGAAGCTCCCGTCGAGCCCCAGCGCCGTCGCCGTGGCCGCGTCCGGGACGCCGTAGCGGACACCGCGACCCGTGACGACCTGCACCGGGCCGGTCCCGAAGTCGTTCTTGCCCTGGCTCGCCCGCACGACGGCGGCCTTGCCCGGCAGCATCAGGAACTGGTCGATGATCTCGCCACCCGCGCCCGGCGCACCGAGCTCGGCCGGGGTCATCTCCTTCGGGCCCGGCAGTGCGGAACCGATCGTCACCGAGGTGTGCTCGGCCCTGTTGTCCGCCGCGACGTTCTCGGCCTTCCAGCCCAGGCACAGGACGACGTTGTTGGCGTTGGGCTCGAGCGTGGTGGGGATCTTGGTCGGGTACGAGTCGAGCGCGAGCGGGTTCTTCGGGTCCCGGTGGTCCGCGATCGCGCTCGGCGAGAGCTTGATGGCCTGCCGGTTGTTCGAGTACGCCCAGCGCAGCAGGTCGCCGACGGTCTCCTCGACGGTCTGGAAGCCGTCCTCCAGCGCGACCATGGACTCGAAGCCGTTCTGCCGCTCGACTTGGACGACCTCACCGATGTTGACCTTGGTCTCGGTGACGTACGTCGCCGGCTTGCCCTGGTTCGGCATGACCGGCGCGGTCAGCGGAGCGACCTCGGGGATCGCGTTCAGCAACGCCGTGCTGATCGCACGGGGCTTCTTGTTCTTCAGCTTCAGGGCGTTGAGCGCCTTGTCGTTCTTCAGGTCCACCTCGGCGCGGACCGTCGACGACGAGATGTCCCGCAGGGACTGGGGCGTCTTGTAGATCAGGTACGCCTTCTTCGCGCCCGTGCGCTGCTGGACCAGCACCGCCTCGCCGCCCAGGTCCGGGTTGCCACCGCTCACACCCGCGATCACGGAGGTCTTGATCTGGTTCTCCGCCGCCTGGTCCTCGCGGAACTTGTCCAGCTGGAGGGTGTCGCAGACCGACCACTGCGCGTCGATGCGGAGGTCCTGCTTCGGCAACACGTCCGGCGCGTCCGGCAGACCGGTGAGCCTGCCCCGCGGCAGGTTCGCCAGAGCCTTCTCGCTCACGAGCTTCGGGGTGCCGCCGGCCGCCTCCGCCGCGGCGCCCGCCGTGCCGGCCGGTGCGTCACCGCCGCCCTGGCCCTGCTGGGCGTCGGGGCTGTTGCGCGAGAGCCAGAGCAGCCGGGCCGACGCCAGGTTCGTCATCGGGATCAGCCGCCGCGGCGCGCTGTCCACGACGTAGACCTGGCCGGTCTCCTTGCTGATGGCGATCTGCGTCTGGTCGTCGAGCCTCGGTGCCGGGCTGAAGAGCCCGATCACGAGGAACACGATCAGACCGAGGACGCCCAGCACCACACCCACCGCTGTAGCACGCGAGTGGTTGCGCATGGGGTCGTGCAGCATCACTGCGTCTCTGCGGACCAGAGCGGACTGCATCCGCCGCAGGACGAACTGGTAGGCCTGGACCTGTGCCTTGGTGGTGGGTGTTGATGCCATTCTCGGCTCGCTGCTCTCCCAGTCGCGGTACGGTTCGGCAGGATAGCCGGACGCAGGTTGCTCCGTGGGCCGGTTCGCCAAGCCCACCGACCATCGAGGGGAAAGAGACCACAACGGATGTCCGTGACCACTCCACATCCGCCCCGGCCCAACCCAGGGATGGCACGGCCGCCGCAGGGACCCGCAGGTCCTGGCCAGCAGGCACCCGCGCCTCCGCGTCCGGTCGGGCGTGTCCGTCGCAGAGCCGCCGGCGTGAGCCTCGGCTCTTTGCCCGTCTCGAACGTAGTCACGATCGAGGTCGGTCTCGCCATCGCCCTCCTCGTGCTCACGATCATGGGCGTGAAGAACGACGCCGGCGCGCTGAACGTCGTCTCCGTCTCGATCGCCGGCGGTGTGCTCCTCGTCGCACTGATCCTGGCGTTCACCCGATCGCGCGGCCGCTGGCTCACCCAGTGGATCGGCGTCCGGCTGCGCTACAACTTCCGGTCGCACAGCCGCACCGCGAAGCGCGTGCAGTCGCAGGAGTCCAAGCCCGGTGACGACGAGATGCAGGTGCTCGGCCCGGAGGACCCGCGCGTCGCGTTGCTGCGCCTCGCCATTCCGGACCTGGTGATCGCGAAAGGCGTCGACCACGAACGCCGTCCGCTCGCGCTGTCGTGGCACGACGGCGTGTGGACCGCGGTGCTGCTGGTCGACCCGACGCCGCCGCTGATCTCCGCGGTCGGCTCGGCCCCGTCACTGCCCCTGGGAGCGCTCACACCGTGCCTGGAGGACCGCGGTGTCGTGCTCGACGCGATCACCGTGATCTGGCACTGCTACCCCGGCAGCGCGGCACTTCCGCCGAACTCGCCGGCCGTCAGCTCGTACATGGAGGTGCTCGGCCCGCTGCCCGCGGCGGCCCGGCGCACCACGTGGATCACGGTCCGGCTGGACCCGCGCCGCTGCGGCGAGGCGATCCGCGAGCGCGGCGGCGGCGTCGTCGGCGCGCACCGGGCGCTGATCGGCGCGTTGTCCCGCGTCCGCAACGCCCTGGAGTCCGCGGGCGTCACGATCCGTCCGCTCGACTCGGACGAACTGCTGCGCGCGGCGATCTCGTCGGCCGAGCTCACCGCGGCCGTCGGCAACACGAACCCGGTGTCGCTGCGGGAGAAGTGGGCGGGCGTCACCGCGGGTGGCGTCGGTCACGCGAGCTACGCGATCACCGGCTGGCCGTCCAAGGGCCTCAAGGGCAACCTGAACTCGCTGACCGGTGTGCGCGCTCTCTCGTCGACGCTCGCGATGTCGATCTCGCCGTCCCGCGAGGACGGTCAGGTCTCGCTGCGCGGCCTGGTGCGGGTGAGCGCCCGCACGCCGAGCGAGCTGGACCGCGCCGAGGACCAGCTGTCCAAGCTGGGCGACAAGCTCGACATCACGCTGACCCCGTTGCGGGGCATGCAGCTCGCGGGCCTCGCCGCGACGCTGCCGCTGGGAGGTGTGGCATGAGCTCGTCGTCCCGTCTGCTCGACACGCGTGGTCGCGGCGCGGTGGCACCGGAATTCCTGGTGTCGCCGAACATGCTCGACCTGGTCAGCCCCAGCGGCGACCGCGGCGGCATGATGCTCGGCCAGGGCACGAAGGGCGAGCCGCTCAGCGTGTCCGTGCTGCGCCCGACGCCGACCCGCATGGTGGTCGTCGGCGGCCTGTACCTGGCCCGCCAGATCGCGTTGCGCGCCATGGCGACCGGAGCGTGGATCATCATCGCGACGGGCCGCCCGCAGGCGTGGCAGCCGGTGGTGCGCGCGGCAGGCCAGGGCCCGGACGGCCGTCCGTCTCAGCTGGTGCAGCTGCGCCGGCTGTCCCCGGCGGACCTCCCGCGCCCGACGGAAGACATGCCGCTGCTCGTGATCCACGACGGCGGCCACGTCCCGCAGGAGCTGTTCCCGCCGCGCGCGCCGTGGCAGACCACGATGTACGTGCTGCCGTACCTGCACCCGCAGGCGTCGTCCACGGCGAACAACGCGGACCTCGTGCTCCTGCAGCGCCTCCCGATGGGCCAGGCGCAGCTCGCCGGTCAGATGTGGCGCCTGCGCCCGCAGATGTTCCAGCAGCTCACCCAGCTCAAGGACGACCAGGTCATCGCGATGGGCCAGGACATGTGGGCGCACCTGCGCCTCTACACGACCCCGGCCGAACAGCAGATCCTCGGCGCAGTCCGCCGAGGCGATTGAGAGGAGCACCCGATCGCCCGCCCGGGCCGATTGAGACGCTCCACGAAATAGGCGAAACTTGCGCCCCGAACGGTTCATCGTTCGGGGCGCAATTGTTTTGTAAATAGATCAGCGGCACCAACTGATTCACATGATCAGGCAAATCTGTTGATTCGGCATTCGAAGGCAATTTCGTGGACCTTCTTGTGCGAAATCAGTCCGCGCCACTAAGAAAACTCTCACCTGCACAACCCTGCGACGAGGGAGCTTGCTGCTATGGGAGAATCGTGGGCCAGACGAGCGGCTGGAATCGGGCTGGTGGCGGGCACTGCGCTCGTCCTGTCGTCCGTCTCCGCCACCGCTGCGCCCGAGGGGGAGATTCGCAACCTCGGTGCGTCCAACGCGGTCAAGGACAACTACATAGTCGTGCTGAAGGACATGAGCACGTCCAGCGTGGACAGCCTCAGCGCTAAGTACGGCGCGAAGGTGAAGCACTCGTACAAGTCCGCTTTGCGCGGTTTCTCGGCGCAGATGTCCGAATCCCAGGCGAAGCGCCTGGCAGCAGATCCGGCAGTCGCCTACGTCGAACAGGACGGCGAGGTCCGCGTCTCCGACACACAGGCCCCGACCCCGTCGTGGGGCCTCGACCGCATCGACCAGCGCACGCTCCCGCTGGACAACAGCTACACCTACCCGAACCGCGGCGCGGGCGTCACCGCGTACATCATCGACACCGGCATCCGCCTCACCCACACCGACTTCGGCGGCCGCGCGGTGTCCGGAGCCGACACCGTCGACAACGACGCGGACGCCTCGGACTGCAACGGCCACGGAACCCACGTCGCGGGCACCGTGGGCGGCACGAAGTTCGGCGTCGCGAAGGACGTGAAGCTGGTAGCCGTCCGAGTCCTGAACTGCTCCGGCAGCGGCACCTTCGCGGGCGTCATCGCGGGCATCGACTGGGTCACCGCCGACGTCCAGGCCAACCCGGCCCGCAAGCCCGCGGTGGCCAACATGTCCCTGGGCGGCGGCGCCAACCAGACAGTCGACGACGCCGTAGCCCGCTCCATCGCCGCAGGCGTCACCTACGGCCTGGCAGCCGGCAACGACAACGGCGGCAACGCCTGCAACACGTCCCCGGCCCGAACCCCGGCAGCCATCACCGTGGGCTCAACGGACCGCACCGACGCCCGCAGCTCGTTCTCGAACCTCGGCAGCTGCCTCGACATCTTCGCCCCGGGCCGCGACATCACGAGCGCCTGGCTCACGAACGACGACGCCACCAACACCATCAGCGGCACCTCAATGGCCACCCCGCACGTCGTAGGCGCGGCAGCCGTCTACCTGGGCTCGTCCCCGACGGCAACCCCGCAGCAGGTCCGCGACGCCCTGGTGGAGAACGCCAGCTCCGACGTGGTCACGAGCCCCGGCACCGGCTCCCCGAACAAGCTCCTCCAGATCACCGGCACGGCCCCCGGCAACCCGCCCGGCCAGTGCCCCGCGATCACCAACGACACCGACACCGCCATCCCGGACGCCAGCGAGGTGAAGTCCCCGATCACCATCGCCGACTGCAACGGCAAGGCCAGCACCACCGGCTCCGTGAAGGTGGCCATCAAGCACACCTACCGAGGCGACCTGGAACTGGCCCTGATCTCCCCCTCGGGCATCGTGAAGGTCCTGAAGGTCAGCAACGGCTCAGACAGCGCTGACGACCTCAACGCCACCTACGCCGTGAACGTGTCCGCAGAGGACGCCAACGGCACCTGGCAACTGCGAGTCCGCGACACCTACCGCCAGGACACGGGCCACATCGACTCGTGGACGCTCGACATCTGATACCAGCCGCAACACCCAGGAGCCCCCGGTACCACCCGCCGGGGGCTCCTCCCTTTTGCGGGAGGGCAGGCAGGCTGACGCAGGGGTCCCCCCTCGCGCAGAGTCCCCCGCGACCCAACGTACAGAGCAGGTCTGACACTCCGACGAGGTCGAACAGCGCACAAGCCGAGCTGGGCCAGGAGAGCGGGACGAGCCGGGTTGGGCGGGGACTTGCCGGGCTGGGCAGGGGCTGACCGGGGGCGAGCAGGGCTGGGCGGTACGAGCCATGCGGACGAGCCGAGGCGCGGCACGGCGGCGCTAGGCAAGCAGGCAAGGCAGGGCGGGCGAGCCGGACTGGGCGGGGCTGGCCGGGCGGGCGGGGCGGAGAAGAGCCGAGCCGAGTCGGCGCGTGCCAAGGCAAGACGGCACGAGGCAGACCGGCGCTAGGCAGGGTGAGACGGCCGCGAGGCGGGGCGGGCGAGCGCTGAACCCAAGCCAGGCACCCCGCACGCCCCGGTGAGGGCCTGATCGCACGCGATGCCGAAGGCGAGCCGACTCAACCGCGACGCCGCAGGCCAGCCAGCCAACTCAACCGCGATGCCGAAGGCGAGCCGTCCTTACCAAGCGGTCAGGGTGGGGTGGTCCCGTCACGAGTCGCACCTCAGCCCTTGCTGCATCTGAAGAGGAGGGTCAAGTCGACACGCTCTTCGTCGACTTGACCCTCCTCTTCAGATGTGGCCCGCTCAGGTGCGGCTCGTGACGGGACCACCCCACCACCGCCACCCTCAAAGCAACGCGACTCCGCCCGAAGCAACAGGCGTGCCATCAACCCGCGCGTGGCGCGGGCCGGTCTCGGATCAGATTGTGGGGGGTCTGGGGGGCGGAGTCCCCCAGGAAGCAACGCAACCACACGCCCGCAACCCAACCCACCTACGAACGAGCAACAGGAACGCGTCAACGCTCCAACGTACGAACCCGCCGAGTCATCTCAGCCCGAGCAGCCAACTCATCATCAGCCGGAAAATCCACCCGAACCAACGACAACCCATGCGCCGGAGCCACAGTCACCCCACTAGCCCGCCCACTGAGTGACAACAACGACGAAGGCCACTCAACCGCCTTCCGCCCCTCCCCAACAGCCAGCAACGCCCCGATCAGCGACCGAACCATCGAGTGGCAGAACGCATCAGCGGAAACAAACGCCGTGACCACCCCATCAACCGAAGACCGCACCAGCTCGAGCCGCTGCAGCTCCCGGATGGTCGTAGCCCCTTCACGCCGCTTGCAGAACGCGCAAAAGTCGTGCTCCCCCAACAACAACCCAGCCGCAACGTTCATAGCGCCAACGTCCAGAGGACGAGGCCAGGCAAGGGTGTCCAACCGCCGCAACGGATGCGCCCCGAACGGGGCATCGGTGACCCGGTACTCGTAATGCCGCCGCATCGCAGAAAACCGAGCGTCAAAGGCAGCAGGCACCACCCGAGCAGAGAACACCCGGACATCCGCAGGCAACGCCCGAGCCAGCCGCTTGGGCAGCCCGGCAACATCAACGGCAGCGGGCAGATCAGCGTGAGCGACCTGGCCGGCGGCGTGCACCCCGGCATCGGTGCGCCCGGCGACGGTCAGCGAGACGTCCTCGCGCAACACCATCGACAGCGTGTCCTCGAGGACGCCGCAGACAGTCCGCCGGGACGGCTGCCGGGCCCAGCCGGAGAACTCGGTTCCGTCGTACGCGAGGTCGAACCGCACACGAACGAGCCCGCCGTCCCCGGAGGGAACGACGGGCTCGTCAGCAGGAGAACTGCTCAGGACTGGTCCTTCTTGTCCTTGGCCTCTTCTGCCTCGACGTCCTCGGCCGACGGCTCGCCGTCAACCTCGACAGCGCCCTCGGCGGGCTCGTCGGCGGCGTCCTTCGTCGCGGACTCGGGCGCGTCAGCGTCCTGGTCGACGACCTCGGCGGCCGGCTTCTCGTCCTTGGCGAACTTGGTCTTGCGCGCAGCCTCGGCCTCGGTGGAGACGAGCTTCTGCTGCACCAGCTCGATGATGGCCATGGGGGCGTTGTCGCCCTTGCGCGCCAGCGTCTTGGTGATGCGGGTGTAGCCACCGGAACGGTCGCTGAAGAACGGACCGATCTCGGCGATCAGCTTGTGCACGACGTCCTTGTCGCGGATCACCTTCATGATCTCGCGACGGTTGTGCAGGTCGCCGGCCTTGGCCTTGGAGATGATCTTCTCGGCGTACGGACGCAGCCGCTTCGCCTTGGCCTCAGTGGTCTTGATCCGGCCATGCTGGAACAGCGCCGTCGCCAGGTTGGCGAGCAGCAGCCGCTCGTGCGCCGGAGACCCACCGAGCCGGGGGCCCTTGGTAGGGGTGGGCATCGCTTGCTCCTGTAGTTACTAAAAGAGATCCTCTAGCTCTGAATCAGAGCGTCAGAGCTGCTCGGTCTCCGCGTAGTCCTGACCGTCGTCGTGCGGGTCCAGGCCGGTACCGGCGCCCCAGCCCGTGTCACCGGGGTGGTAGTCGGCAGCAGCCGCGGACGGGTCGAACCCAGGAGGCGAGTCCTTCAGCGCGAGGCCGAGGCCGACGAGCTTCATCTTGACCTCGTCGATCGACTTCGCACCGAAGTTGCGGATGTCCAGCAGGTCCGCCTCGCTGCGCGACACGAGCTCGCCGACGGTGTGGATGCCTTCCCGCTTGAGGCAGTTGTAGGAACGGACCGTGAGGTCCAGATCCTCAATAGGCATCGCGAACGCGGCGATGGTGTCAGCCTCGGCCGGCGACGGGCCGATCTCGATGCCCTCGGCGTCGATGTTCAGCTCGCGAGCGAGGCCGAACAGCTCAACCAGGGTCTTACCCGCGGAGGCAACCGCGTCCCTCGGGGTGATCGAGGGCTTGGTCTCCACGTCGAGGATCAGCTTGTCGAAGTCCGTACGCTGCTCGACACGAGTGGCCTCGACCTTGTACGTCACCTTGAGAACCGGCGAGTAGATCGAGTCGACGGGGATGCGGCCGATCTCGGCGCCCGCCTGCTTGTTCTGGACAGCCGGGACGTAGCCGCGACCGCGCTCGACGACGAGCTCGATCTCCAGCTTGCCCTTGCCGTTCAGCGTGGCAATGTGCAGGTCGGGGTTGTGCACGGTGACACCGGCCGGAGGCACGATGTCGCCCGCGGTCACCACACCGGGGCCCTGCTTGCGCAGGTACATGGTCACCGGCTCGTCCTCTTCGGACGAGACGACGAGCTCCTTCAGGTTCAGGATGACGTCGGTGACGTCCTCCTTCACCCCGGGAACCGTGGTGAACTCGTGCAGCACGCCGTCGATGCGGATGCTCGTGACAGCAGCACCGGGGATCGACGAGAGCAGCGTGCGGCGAATCGAGTTGCCGAGCGTGTAACCGAAGCCCGGCTCCAGCGGTTCGATGACGAACCGGGAACGGGTCTCGGAGACCGCTTCCTCGCCGAGCGAGGGGCGCTGGGAAATCAGCACTGGGTTCTACCTTTCCGACAACGACGCCCGCTATTTGACGCCGTCAACAACAGCCAGCCACGAGGACCGGCAAACGCACTCGGCACACCCTTCGCGCCGATGCGGGACCCGACCCGAGCCACCGTCCAAAGCAGACGGTGGCTCGGAGAGGATCACTTCGAGTAGAGCTCGACGATGAGCTGCTCGGTGACAGGCGTGTCGATCTGCGCGCGCTCGGGCAGCTGGTGCACGAGGATGCGCAGGTTCGAGGACACGACCTGCAGCCAAGCGGGAATCGGGCGGTCACCGAAGGACGCGCGCGCAGCCTCGAAGGGCAGCGTCGGCATGGACTTCGGCTTCACGTCGATGATGTCGAACTTCGACACCTGGTAGCTCGGGATGTTCACCTTGTGGCCGTTGACCAGGAAGTGACCGTGGCTGACCAGCTGGCGAGCCTGGCGACGCGTGCGGGCGAGGCCCGCGCGGTACACCACGTTGTCGAGGCGAGCCTCGAGGATCTGGAGCAGGTTCTCGCCGGTCTTGCCCGGGCGACGAACCGCTTCCTTGTAGTAGCGGACGAACTGCTTCTCGAGCACGCCGTAGGTGTAGCGAGCCTTCTGCTTCTCCTGGAGCTGCAGCAGGTACTCGGACTCCTTGACCCGGCCACGACCGTGCTGGCCGGGCGGGTACGGACGGCGCTCGAACGCCTGGTCCCCACCAACGAGGTCAACCTTCAGACGACGCGAGATGCGCGTCGCGGGTCCCGTATAACGAGCCATTAGTTCTTACTCCTCCCCGTGCCTCAGACCCGGCGCCGCTTGGGCGGGCGGCAGCCGTTGTGGGGCTGCGGGGTCACGTCCTGAATGGTGCCGACCTCGAGACCGGCGGCCTGCAGCGAACGGATCGCGGTCTCACGGCCGGAGCCGGGACCCTTGACGAACACGTCCACCTTGCGCATGCCGTGCTCGGCGGCCTTGCGGGCGGCGTTCTCGGCAGCCATCTGCGCCGCGAACGGCGTGGACTTGCGCGAGCCCTTGAAGCCCACGTGGCCGGCAGACGCCCAGCTGATCACGTTGCCCAGCGGGTCCGTGATGGACACGATGGTGTTGTTGAACGTGCTCTTGATGTGCGCCTGGCCGTGCGAGACGTTCTTCTTTTCCTTGCGCCGGATCTTCTTGACCCCGGCGCCCGTGCGGGACTTGGGTGGCAAAACGAACTCCTAAGTTGAGGGCAGCAGACGCGAGGTCTTACTTCTTGCCGGCCTTCTTCTTGCCGGCCACGGTCTTCTTCGGACCCTTGCGGGTACGGGCGTTCGTCTTCGTGCGCTGCCCACGAACGGGCAGGCCGCGACGGTGCCGAAGACCCTCGTAGCAACCGATCTCCATCTTGCGACGGATGTCGGCCGCGACCTCACGGCGAAGGTCACCCTCGACCTTGTAGTTCGTCTCGATGTGGTCCCGCAGCTTGGCGAGGTCGTCGTCCGTCAGATCCTTCACCCGGAGGTCCGGGGAGATCTCCGTGGCGGTGAGCAGCTCCTTGGAGCGCGTACGACCGATGCCGAAGATGTAGGTGAGCGCGATCTCCATCCGCTTTTCGCGGGGGAGGTCGACGCCAGCGAGTCGTGCCATGTGGCGGTTAACTCCTGTCGATTACTTCCAGGTCTGCTCCTCGCCCAATTCCGGAGACTGACTCGCTGTCTGTCGTTCCGACTGCTCTCACAGCCGGTGTCCCGGCCCCGGCCTGGAATCCGGGGGTGTCCGCACGCATGGAGCCCGTGCGGTAGGTGCGAGGAGTTTCTTGTTACTGCGTCATCGAAAGACCTCGACGAGCGCGAGTGGAACTGCTCAGCCCTGGCGCTGCTTGTGGCGCAGGTTCTCGCAGATCACCATGACCCGGCCGTGACGGCGGATCACCTTGCACTTGTCGCAGATCTTCTTGACGCTCGGCTGAACCTTCACGCCTGAGATCTCCTGCTACTGGAGGTCACTTGTAGCGGTAGACGATGCGCCCGCGGGACAGGTCGTAGGGCGAGAGCTCCACGACAACCCGGTCCTCAGGGAGGATGCGGATGTAGTGCTGTCGCATCTTGCCGCTGATGTGCGCGAGTACCTTGTGACCGTTCTCCAACTCGACCCTGAACATCGCGTTGGGGAGCGGCTCGACTACGCGGCCCTCGACCTCAATGGCCCCGTCCTTCTTGCCCATGTCCTCCGCGTTTCGTGACGGTGATATTAACCTTCGGACGCGCGCCACCCCGATTCGATCTGACCTCGGAGGGCACGACTGAACCGGCGCGACTGATGCGCCACCTGACCAGTGTACGCAGCTCACTGCGGCAACCCAAATCGGGTCCTCTCAGAGCCCGTGCCAGGCTGCGCACCCCGTTCGAGCACGGGTCGCAGGCGCGCGATGTCGTTGATCTCGGACTCGTGCCTGCCGAGCACCGACTTCAGCGTCCGCAGGCGCTGAGCGGCGGTCCTCGACCCGTACCCGGTGTCGTCAGAGCACCGCTGAGCTGCGTTGTCGAGCGCGGCGTCGCCGGATCCGATGCCGTAGCTCTCCAGACTCGGATCGCCGGGCCCGCGCTGGGTGAACCCGGCGCGGTCGAGGCAGTGCAGCAACGTCGCCCCGGCGGCCCTCGTCTCGGCGGCCTCCGGCCCTGACTGCAGTAGGACGTCCCACTCCCGCACGACGGCGTCGTGCAGCACCGTGATGCGACTCACCGCGTCGACGTACTCCCACGACGCGGCGGCACGGACGCCGCCCCCGCACCCGCCGTCGACGGGCAGGGGCGGACTGACGAAGTTCGGACGCCGCACGATGACGTCGGAGAACGGCGGTCGGCAGCCCTCCGCCGCCGCGATGGCGTCGGCCAGGAAAATCCGGTCGGCGATGCGCTCCGCCGGGACGTCCTGGTAGGTGAAATCGGTGGCCGGCTTAGAGGCAGCACAGCCTGCAAGTGGAATCAGAAGGGCGGACAGGACGAAACGGGTTACCCCCACAATGCCCCCAAGCATTGGACTCGTTCGTCAACCTCGACCGTATCGGGCCTGACAAACGAAATAGCCCCGTTCACCGGAGGGTGAACGGGGCTACGTCCGAAAGTGTTGGGACGCTTGGCTTTACTCGGGTGCGGTGAGCACCCAGGGGCCGTCCTCGGTGATCGCGACGCTGTGCTCCCAGTGGGCGGCACGCGTGCCGTCGAGCGTGACCACGGTCCAGCCGTCCTCCAGCTCCTGGGAGTCGTCCGTGCCGAGCGTGAGCATCGGCTCGATCGCGATGGCCATGCCGACCTTGAGCCGGGGCCCCTTTCCGGGCTTGCCGAAGTTCGGCAGGAACGGCTCCATGTGCATCTTGGAGCCGATGCCGTGGCCGCCGTAGTCCGCGACGACGCCGTACTCGATGCCGTCGCGCTCCCCCGACTCGATGGCGGAGGACTCGATGGCGAACGAGATGTCCGTCAGCCGGCCGCCGGGCAGCGCGGCCTCGATGCCCGCGAGCATCGACAGCCTGGTCGCCTCGGACAGCTTGTGGTCCGCGGGAGACAGCTCGCCGACGCCGACCGTCACGGCCGAGTCGCCGTGCCAGTCGTCGAGGATCGCGCCGCAGTCGATGGAGATCAGATCGCCCTCGGCCAGCACCTGCGTCTTGCTGGGGATGCCGTGGACGATCTGCTCGTTCACCGAAGCGCAGATGCTCGCCGGGAAGCCGTGGTAGCCCTTGAACGACGGGACGGCGCCGGCGTCGCGGATGGTCTGCTCGGCGATCTCGTCGAGGTCCCAGGTGGAGACCCCGGGCTTCACCGCGTCCACGACGTTCTGCAACGCCCGTGCCACGACGATGCCGGAGGCGCGCATGGCCTCCAGCTGGCCGCGGGTCTTGATCTCGATCTTGCTCATGCCTTCGCGATCTGTTGCACGTGTGACGGCGGAACGGAGCCGGTCGACCAGTCCGCCTGTCACTTCTCGTTCAGCGCGGCGAGTGCCCGTTCGCTGATCTCGTCGATCTCGCCCACCGCGTCGATGGAGATGACCTTCTCCGCGTAGTAGCTCAGCAGCGGCGCGGTCTCGTTGCGGTACACCTGCTGGCGGTGCCGGATGACGTCTTCCTTGTCATCCGTGCGGCCACGCGCGAGCAGCCGCTCGACCACGACGTCCTCGTCGACCCGGAACTCCAGCACCGCGTCGAGCGAGTGGCCACCAACAGCCAGGAACTCGCCCAGCTTGTCGGCCTGGGCCACGTTGCGGGGGAACCCGTCGAGCAGGAACCCGTCCGCGGCGTCGGACTCGGCCAAGCGCTTGCGCACCATCTCGTTCGTGATGGAGTCCGGCACGAGAGCGCCCTCGTCGAGGATGCTCTGCACCTCCAGCCCGAGCTCGGTCTGGTTGCTGATGTGTGACCGGAAGAGGTCGCCCGTCGAGATGTGCGGCACGCCGAGCTTGCGGCTCAGAACTTCGGCCTGGGTGCCCTTGCCCGCACCGGGCGGGCCAACGAGAACGAGTCGCATCTAGCGGAGGAACCCTTCGTAATTGCGCTGCATGAGCTGGCTCTCGATCTGCTTCACGGTGTCGAGACCGACACCGACCATGATCAGAACCGCGGTGCCGCCGAACGGGAAGTTCTGGTTCTGGCCGTCACCGGTCAGGTCCAGGAACAGGTTCGGCAGGATCGCCACGATGCCGAGGTAGAGCGAACCGGGCAGCGTGATGCGGCCCAGGACGAACTTGAGGTACTCGGCGGTGGGACGACCGGGGCGGATGCCGGGGATGAAGCCACCGAACTTCTTCATCTCGTCAGCGCGCTCGTCCGGGTTGAACGTGATGCCGACGTAGAAGTACGTGAAGAAGACGATCAGCAGGAAGTACGAGGCGATGTGCACCCAGCTCGACTGCTTGACCAGGTAGGTCTGAACGAACGTCGAGAACCAGTTCTGCTCGGTCGAGGTGCCCTGGGTGAGGCGCACGATCAGGTCCGGCAGGTACAGCAGCGAAGAGGCGAAGATGACCGGGATGACGCCGGCCTGGTTCACCTTGAGGGGAAGGTACGTCGACGTACCGCCGTACATGCGGCGGCCGATCATGCGCTTGGCGTACTGCACCGGAATGCGACGCTGAGCCTGCTCGACGTAGATGACGCTCGCGATGATGATCAGGGCGGCCACGACGACGAGCGCGAAGGTGAGGCCGCTCTTGTCGAGGATGTTCTTGCCCTCGGCCGGGATGCGGGCGGCGATACCGGTGAAGATCAGCAACGACATGCCGTTGCCGATGCCCTTCTCGGTGATCAGCTCACCCAGCCACATGATGACCGAGGTACCGGCGGTCATGGTGATGACCAGCACGATGAGGGTGAAGATGCTGTCCTTGTTCGGGATGACGTCCTGGTCGCACTCACCGAACAGCTGCCCGCGCACGGCGAGCGCCACGAGACCGGTCGACTGCAGGATCGCGAGCCCGATGGTCAGGTAGCGCGTGTACTGCGTGAGCTTGCCCTGACCAGCCTGTCCTTCCTTCTTCAGCTGCTCGAACCGCGGGATCACCACGGTGAGGAGCTGAATGATGATGCTCGCGGTGATGTAGGGCATGATGCCCAGCGCGAACACGGACAGGTTGAGCAGTGCGCCACCGCTGAACAGGTTGATCAGCGAGTAGATGTTCTGACCTTCGAGCTGTTCAGCACACGCCCGCACGTTCTTGAAGGACACGCCCGGCGCGGGCATGGTCGCACCAAGCCGATACACAATGATGATCCCGAGCGTGAACAGGATCTTCTTGCGTAGATCCGGCGTCGCGAGAGCCGAGCGGAATGCGCCGAGCACGCGAACCTCCTGAGCGTTGCCGACCCCCAGGGACCGGCACATGCGGTAGTTGGCAGGCCGAGTCAGGTAGCCACGACCAAGCAACCCGGAGGACATCCGGGTTCAGCCCGCGACTCTAACAGCCCTCCGGGACCAGCCCGTACCCAGTGGCCAATCACAGGTTCCAACTCGTTGATCTCTGACCGAACCACTAGGCCATCCGGGGTAGCACACGTCACAAATCCGTGCTACCAGCAGCGATTCCACCGTGGGCGAACGTTTGCGTTCACTCCAAAGTTCCCTCAGAAATACCCGCAAAGCGAACCCAGACGAGACACCCAAGCGAGCCGAAAACGAGCAACCAGCCCACCCCAACGCGACGCCGAAGGCGAGCCGCCTTCCCACCGCCAACGCGCACCGCTAAGCAACCGGCGGCCGCCCAACGCCACAGGCGTGCCATCTGCCTACGGGCGGCGCTACCCCCTGATCAGATTGCCGGGGGTCTGGGGGTAGCGCCCCCAGAAAAAGCACGCAACGCAACCAGGCCGCCCGCAAGGCGACCACAGCACCAGGCCGCCCCACAGCACAACCCAGCACCCACGAACGCCAAAGGGCCCCGAGGCAAAGCCTCAGGGCCCTTCAGACAAGTACCAGCGGCAATCAGGAAGCCACGGTGGAAGACCCACCAGCAGCCGCCAACTTCTCCACAGCGGTCTTGGAGAACTTGTCAGCCGTGACATCCAGCTTCACGCTGACGTCGCCGTCACCCAGCACCTTGACGAGCGAGCCCTTGCGGACCAGCCCGGCCAGCACCAGCGCGGGAACGTCGACCGAGCCACCCTCGGGGAAAGCGGCGGCGATCGAAGAGACGTTCACGACCTGGTACTCGGTGCGGAACGGGTTCTTGAAGCCCTTGAGCTTCGGGAGCCGCATGTGCAGCGGCATCTGGCCACCTTCGAAGCGCGGCGAGACGTTCTTGCGAGCGCCCGTGCCCTTCGTACCGCGGCCGGCGGTCTTGCCCTTGGAGCCCTCACCACGACCGACGCGGGTCTTGGCGGTCTTGGCACCGGGGGCCGGACGCAGATCGTGAATCTTGATGGTCACGACTGGACCTCCTCGACAACCACCAGGTGGCGCACGGCGTTGATCAAGCCGAGAACCTGGGGGGTGTCCTCACGCACGACCGACTGACGGATCTTGCGCAGCCCGAGGGTGCGCATCGACTCGCGGTGGTTGTGCTTGGTACCGATGGTGCTCTTCACCTGGGTGATCTTGAGCTGAGCCATGATCAGACCCCCTGGCCCGCGCGAGCGCGGATCATGCCGGCGGGGGCGACGTCCTCGAGGGGCAGGCCACGACGGGCCGCGACCTCTTCCGGACGCTGCAGACCCTTGAGGGCCGCCACGGTCGCGTGCACGATGTTGATCGCGTTGTCGGAGCCGAGCGACTTCGACAGCACGTCGTGCACGCCGGCGCACTCGAGGACGGCGCGGACAGCGCCACCCGCGATGACACCGGTACCGGCCGAGGCCGGACGCAGCAGGACCACACCAGCGGCCTTCTCACCCTGGATCGGGTGGGGGATGGTGCCGGCGATGCGAGGCACGCGGAAGAAGTTCTTCTTCGCTTCCTCGACACCCTTGGCGATGGCCGCGGGAACTTCCTTGGCCTTGCCGTAGCCGACGCCGACCATGCCGTCGCCGTCACCCACCACGACGAGCGCGGTGAAGCTGAACCGACGACCACCCTTGACCACCTTGGAGACGCGGTTGATCGCAACCACGCGCTCGAGGTGGGGGGTCTTCTCCTGGGCCGCGCCGCCGCGGCCGCCGTCACGACGGTCGCGGCGCTCTCCGCGCTCGCCCCCGCCGCCTTCGCGACGCGTACGTCCTGGCATCAGGCGTCCCTCTCAATTCCAGAAATGATCATTGTCAGAACTCCAGCCCCGCCTCGCGAGCGGCATCCGCCAGAGCAGCGATCCTGCCGTGGTACGCGTTGCCACCGCGGTCGAACACGACCGCCGTGACGCCGGCGTCCTTGGCGCGGGCCGCGGCCAGCTGGCCGACCTTGGCCGCACGGGCCTTCTTGTCGCCGTCCAGGGCACGGACGTCGGCCTCCATGGAGGAAGCGGACGCGATCGTGTGGCCCTTCAGGTCGTCGATGATCTGCACGGTGATGTGCTTCGACGAACGGTGCACGGCCAGGCGCGGACGCTCGGCGGTGCCGTTGACCTTCTTGCGGAGGCGGAAGTGGCGACGGGCCTTCGCAACACGACGCCTGGTGGAGATGTCCTTGCCCACCGGCTTGCGCTTCGTAACAGTCGACTCGCTCATGTCACTTACCCGTCTTTCCGACCTTGCGACGGATCTTCTCGCCCGAGTACCGGACACCCTTACCCTTGTACGGGTCGGGCTTGCGCAGCTTGCGGATGTTGGCGGCAACCTCACCGACCAGCTGCTTGTCGATACCCGAGACGGAGAACCGGGTCGGGGTCTCGACCGCGAAGGTGATGCCCGCGGGGGCCTCCACCTTGACGGGGTGCGAGTAACCGAGCGCGAACTCGAGCTCAGAGCCCTTGAGCGCGACGCGGTAACCGACGCCGTGGATTTCCATCTTCTTTTCGTAACCCTGGGTCACGCCGACGACCATGTTGTGCACGAGCGTGCGCGACAGGCCGTGGAGCGCGCGGTTGCGCCGCTCGTCGTTCGGGCGCTTGACCTCGAGAGTGCCGTCTTCGGCCTTCTCGACGATGATCGGCTCAGCGAGCGTGAGCGTCAGGAGACCCTTGGGACCCTTGATGCTGACGTCCTGACCGGCGATGTTCACGTCGACCCCGGAGGGGACAATGATCGGCTGCTTACCGATGCGCGACATGTCTACTCCCCCTTACCAAACGTAGGCGAGGACTTCTCCGCCCACGCCTGCCTTGTTGGCCTGACGGTCGGTCATGAGACCGCCAGAGGTCGAAATGATCGCCACGCCGAGGCCACCGAGAACTCGGGGCAGGCCAGTGGACTTCGCGTACACGCGCAGACCGGGCTTGGACACGCGGCGGAGGCCGGCGATGCTGCGCTCACGGTTCGGGCCGTACTTCAGCTCGACGACCAAGTTCTTGGCCACCTCGCCGTCCTCGTCGCGGTACGAGGCGATGTAGCCCTCGCGCTTGAGGATCTCGGCGATGTTCGCCTTGATCTTGGAGTGCGGCATCACGACCTTGTCGTGGTAAGCCGAGTTCGCGTTCCGCAGACGAGTGAGCATGTCTGCGATGGGATCGGTCATCGTCATGGTGACCTGGTCAACCTTTCTCGCTGCGGTTCACCGGCTCAGGGTCCAGACCCGCCCTCTCCCCCGGCGGGGAGAGGACAGGACGGTCGTGTGCGGGCCTACAGCGAAGTAATGAAGCTTTGGAATTACCAGCTGGACTTGCTCACGCCAGGCAGCTCACCGCGGTGAGCCATCTCGCGCAGGCAGATCCGGCAGAGGCCGAACTTGCGGAACACCGCGTGGGGGCGGCCGCAACGCTGGCACCGGGTGTAACCCCGGACCTTGAACTTCGGCTTCTTCGCGGCCTTGTTGATCAACGCCTTCTTGGCCATCGAGTCAGTTCTCCTTGAACGGGAAGCCCAGGTGCTTCAGCAGCGCCCGGCCCTCCTCGTCGTTCGTGGCGGTGGTGACGACGGTGATGTCCATGCCGCGAGGCCGGTCGATAGCGTCCGGGTCGATCTCGTGGAACATCGACTGCTCGTTCAGACCGAACGTGTAGTTGCCGTTGCCGTCGAACTGCTTGCCCGAGAGGCCGCGGAAGTCGCGGATACGGGGCAGCGCGATCGTCAGCAGACGGTCGAGGAACTCCCACATGCGGTCGCCGCGCAGCGTGACGCGCGCGCCGATCGGCATGCCTTCACGCAGCTTGAACTGCGCGATGGACTTGCGGGCCCGGCGGACCTCAGGACGCTGGCCGGTGATGATCGACAGGTCCCTGACGGCACCCTCGATCAGCTTGCCGTCACGGGCGGCGTCGCCGACACCCATGTTGACGACGACCTTCACGACGCCCGGGATCTGCATCACGTTGGAGAAGTCGAACTGCTTCTGCAGTTCGGCCTTCACCTCGTCGCGGTAGCGCGTCTTGAGCCGCGGGATGATCTTCTCTGCGGTAGTCATGATCAGATGTCCTTCCCGTTACGACGGGAAATGCGGACCCGCTTGCCCTCGTCGTTCGTCCGGTAACCAACACGGGCCGGCTTGCCGTCCGAGTCGACCACCATCACGTTGGAGACGTTGATCGGAGCTTCCTGGGTCACGATGCCACCAGACTGCGCGCCCCGCTGGGTCTGCGTGATCTTGGTGTGCTTCTTGATCCGGTTGACGCCCTCGACCAGGACCTTGCCGGTCTCCGGGTAGGCCTGGATGACCTTGCCCTTCGCGCCCTTGTCCTTGCCGGCAATGACGACGACCGTGTCGCCCTTCTTCACCTTCATGGTCAGAGCACCTCCGGAGCCAGCGAGATGATCTTCATGAACTTCTTGTCGCGCAGCTCGCGACCGACCGGGCCGAAGATGCGGGTACCGCGGGGCTCGTTGTCGTTCTTGATGAGCACGGCGGCGTTCTCGTCGAAGCGGATGTACGAGCCATCCGGACGACGGCGCTCCTTGACGGTGCGGACGATGACGGCCTTGACGACGTCACCCTTCTTCACGCCGGCACCGGGGATCGCGTCCTTGACGGTCGCGACGATGATGTCGCCGATGCCCGCGTAGCGGCGACCCGAACCACCGAGAACACGGATGCAAAGGATTTCCTTCGCACCAGTGTTGTCGGCGACACGAAGTCGCGACTCCTGCTGAATCACTTACTTGCTCCTGACCATTCCTGGCCCGCCGGATTTCCGACCCGACGGGCTCGGTCTGTCTAGAAAGGACTACTTGGCCTTCTCGAGGATCTGCACGAGACGCCACCGCTTGGTCGCCGACAGGGGCCGGGTCTCCATGAGCAGGACGCGGTCGCCGATGCCCGCCGCGTTCTCCTCGTCGTGCACCTTCACCTTGGTGGTGGAGCGCATGATCTTGGAGTAACGCGGGTGCTTCTTGCGGTCCTCGAGCGCGACCACGATCGTCTTGTCCATCTTGTCGGACACGACGAGGCCCTCACGGACCTTGCGGTCGTTGCGCTTCTCGGTCTGAACTTCGTTGCTTTCGGTCATGCCGCACCCTCACCAGTGGAATCCGGCGTAACGGAGAGCCCGAGCTCCCGCTCCCGCATCACGGTGTAGATCCGGGCAATGTCATGCCGGACCGTGCGCAGACGCCGGTTGTTGTCGAGCTGGCCCGTGGCCATCTGGAAACGAAGGTTGAAGAGCTCTTCCTTCGATTCCTTCAGACGCAGCACGAGCTCTTCCTCGGTGAGCTCACGCAGCTCGGAAGCGGTAGTACCCGCTGCCATCAGAACTCACCACCCTCACGCGTAACGATGCGGCACTTCATCGGGAGCTTGTGGATCGCGCGGCGAAGCGCCTCGCGAGCGACCTGCTCGTTCGGGAAGGCCATCTCGAAGAGGACGCGACCCGGCTTGACGTTGGCCACCCACCACTCCGGCGAACCCTTACCGGAACCCATGCGGGTCTCGGCCGGCTTCTTCGTCAGCGGACGGTCCGGGAAGATGTTGATCCAGACCTTGCCGCCACGACGGATGTGGCGAGTGATGGCGATACGAGCGGACTCGATCTGCCGGTTCGTCACGTAGGCCGGCTCCAGAGCCTGGATGCCGTACTCACCGAAGGTGACCTTCGTGCCGCCCTTGGCAGCGCCCGAACGCTTCGGGTGGTGCTGCTTGCGGTGCTTGACCCTACGAGGGATGAGCATGACTCAGCTCTCCGTCTTCTCTGCAGAAGCCGGGGCCTCGGCCGACGCGGAAGCGTCAGCGGCGGCACGGCCGGCCTCGGTGCTCGTCGCGGTGGTGCCGCTGGCACCGGAACGACGGGCCCGGTTCGGACGCTCACCACGGTCGCGGCGCGGGGCGCGGTCGGCTCCCTGAGCCGGAGCCGCGTCGAGCGCGCGCTTGGCCGAGATGCCACCGACGATGTCGCCCTTGTAGATCCACACCTTCACGCCGATACGGCCGAACGTGGTGCGGGCCTCGAAGAAGCCGTAGTCGATGTTGGCGCGGAGCGTGTGCAGCGGCACGCGGCCGTCGCGGTAGTGCTCCGAGCGGGACATCTCGGCGCCGCCGAGGCGACCGCCGCACTGCACGCGAATGCCCTTGACCTGCGGCGAACGCATGGCCGACTGAATGGCCTTGCGCATCGCGCGCCGGAAGGCGACGCGGTTGGACAGCTGCTCGGCGACACCCTGTGCCACGAGCTGCGCGTCCGACTCGGGGCTCTTGACCTCGAGGATGTTCAGCTGGACCTGCTTCTTGGTGAGCTTCTCCAGCTCACCGCGGATGCGGTCCGCCTCGGCACCACGACGGCCGATGACGATGCCCGGCCGGGCGGTGTGGATGTCGACGCGCACCCGGTCACGGGTCCGTTCGATCTCCACCTTGGAGATGCCGGCACGCTCCATGCCCTTGCTGAGCAGGCGGCGGATCTTGACGTCCTCCGCCACGTACTCGGCGTACTGCTTGTCTGCGTACCAGCGGGACTTCCAGTCGGTGGTGATCCCCAGCCGGAAGCCGTGCGGGTTGATCTTCTGGCCCACTACCGCGTTCCCTTCACGCTGGTCTTCTTGGGACGAGACTCCACCTCGATGGTGATGTGGCTCGTCCGCTTGCGGATCCGGTACGCGCGGCCCTGGGCACGCGGGCGGAAACGCTTGAGGGTCGGACCCTCGTCCACGTAGGCCACCGCAACCCAGAGGGTCGAGGGGTCCAGGGACATGTTGTTCTCGGCATTGGCCATGGCGCTGGCGAGCACCTTCGCGACCGGCTCAGAAGCGGCCTGGGGCGCGAACTGGAGCACGGCCAGGGCCTCGCTTGCGTTACGACCCTTGATGAGCTCGACGACGCGACGGACCTTCATGGGGGTGTCGCGGACGTAGCGAGCCCGAGCCACGGCGCGCGGAAACTCCTGCGCCTCAGCGTCCTTACGGGCGTTCATCGCTGCTTTTCCCTTGCTCTTCTCAGTTCGACGCCTAGCGGCGACGAGACTTCCGGTCGTCCTTGATGTGACCCTTGAAGGTGCGGGTCGGGGCGAACTCGCCCAGCTTGTGCCCGACCATCGCCTCCGTCACGAACACCGGGACGTGCTTACGGCCGTCGTGCACCGCGATGGTGTGACCCAGCATGTCCGGGATGATCGTGGACCGGCGGGACCACGTCTTGATGACGGTCTTCTTGCCCGCTTCGTTCTGAACGTCCACCTTCTTGAGCAGGTGGTCGTCGACGAAGGGACCCTTCTTAAGGCTGCGAGGCATCCTTCACTCCCTCCCTGCTCAGCGCTTCTTACCGGTGCGACGACGCCGGACGATGAGCTTGTCGCTTGGCTTACGGCGGCGCGTACGGCCTTCGGGCTTACCAGCCGGGTTGACCGGGTGGCGACCACCGGAGGTCTTACCTTCACCACCACCATGCGGGTGGTCAACGGGGTTCATGGCGACACCACGGACGGTGGGCTTCTTGCCCTTCCACCGCATGCGGCCTGCCTTGCCCCAGTTGATGTTCTGGTGCTCCTTGTTGCCGACCTCGCCGAGCGTGGCGCGGCAGCGCACGTCCACGTTGCGGATTTCGCCCGAAGGCATCCGCAGCTGGGCGTACGGGCCGTCCTTCGCCACGAGCTGCACCGAGGCACCGGCGGAGCGAGCGATCTTCGCGCCGCCACCGGGGCGGAGCTCGATCGCGTGGATCACGGAACCGACCGGGATGTTGCGCAGCGGCAGGTTGTTACCCGGCTTGATGTCGGCCTTGGGGCCGTTCTCAACCGTGTCACCCTGCTTGAGCTTCTCCGGGGCGATGATGTAGCGCTTCTCGCCGTCTGCGTAGTGCAGCAGCGCGATGCGCGCGGTGCGGTTGGGGTCGTACTCGATGTGAGCGACCTTGGCCGGCACGCCGTCCTTGTCGTTGCGACGGAAGTCGATCAGGCGGTAAGCCCGCTTGTGACCGCCGCCCTTGTGACGCGTGGTGATCTTGCCCGACGCGTTGCGCCCACCCAGCTTGTGCAGCGGGCGGATCAGCGACTTCTCCGGCGTCGACCGAGTGATCTCGGCGAAGTCGGAGACGCTCGCACCGCGACGACCAGGCGTCGTCGGCTTGTACTTGCGAATGCCCATCTCTACGCAGTCCTCGTCATCAGGCGGCAGGGCCGCCGAAGATCTCGATCGCCTTGCTGTCAGCCGACAACGTGACGATCGCGCGCTTCGTGTCCTTGCGCTTGCCGAAACCGCTCTTGGTCCGCTTGCGCTTGCCCTGGCGGTTGATGGTGTTGACGCTGACGACCTTGACGCCGAAGACCTTCTCCACGGCAATCTTGATCTGGGTCTTGTTCGAACCCGGCGCCACCAAGAAGGTGTACTTGTTCTCTTCGAGCAGCCCGTAGGACTTCTCGGAGATCACCGGCGCGAGCAAGATGTCCCTGTGGTCGGGGATCACTTGGAACCCTCCTCGTCCACGACGGTCGCCGTGGCCTCGGCCGAGCCAGAACCCTGCTGGGCCTTGCTGGCGAGGAACACGTCGAGCGAGTCCTTGGTGAACACCACGTCGTCATTGACGAGCACGTCGTAGGTGTTGAGCTGGTCGGGCGCGATCACGTGCACGTGCTGCAGGTTGCGCACGCTGACCCACGCGACCTCGTCGGTGCGGTTGAGCACCACGAGAACGCGACGAGCCTGGGTGACCGACTCCAGGACCTTGCGCGCGGTCTTGGTCGACGGGGTGTCCCCGTCCACCAGGCCGGACACGACGTGGACCTGGTTGGCGCGAGCCCGGTCGGAGAGGGCGCCACGCAGAGCGGCGGCCTTCATCTTCTTGGGCGTCCGCTGCGAGTAGTCACGCGGCTGCGGGCCGTGGACGATGCCACCGCCGGCGAACTGCGGCGCACGCGTCGAACCCTGGCGGGCACGGCCGGTGCCCTTCTGGCGGTAAGGCTTCTTGCCACCGCCGGACACCTCGCCGCGGGTCTTCGTCGAGTGCGTGCCCTGGCGCGCGGCGGCCTGCTGGGCCACGACGACCTGGTGGAGCAGCGCGACGTTGGCCTGCGCGTCGAAGACGGAAGCCGGCAGCTCGACGGAGCCGGCGGTCTTGCCGTCCGGGGTGCGGATCTCAACAGTCGACATCAGGCACCGCCCTTCGCAGCAGTCTTGACGAACACGAGACCGCCCTTGGGACCGGGAACCGCGCCCTTGATGAGCAGCAGCCCGTTCTCCACGTCGATCTTGTGCACCTTCAGGTTCTGGGTCGTGACGCGCTCGTGGCCCATGCGGCCAGCCATGCGCAGACCCTTGAAGACGCGACCCGGAGTGGCACAGCCACCGATGGAACCCGGCGAGCGGTGCTTGCGCTGGGTGCCGTGGCTGGAGCCGAGGCCCCGGAAGTTGTGGCGCTTCATGACACCCGCGGTGCCCTTGCCCTTGCTGGTGCCGGTGATGTCGACAACAGCGCCGGCCTCGAACACCTCAGCGGTGATCTCCTGGCCGACCGTGTACTCGCTGGCGTCCGCCGTGCGCAGCTCCACCAGGTGGCGACGGGGCGTGACCCCGGCCTTGGCGAAGTGGCCCGCGACGGGCTTGTTGACCTTGCGCGGGTCAATCGCGCCGGCCGCCAGCTGGACGGCGGTGTAGCCGTCCTTCTCTTCGGTGCGAACCTGGGTCACGACATTCGGCTCAGCCCTGACGACGGTAACCGGGACAACCCGGTTGTTCTCGTCGAAGACCTGAGTCATGCCGAGCTTGGTGCCCAGGATGCCCTTCATCTGCCTGTCAGACATTGGTCCGTTACTCTCCGCGCCCAACGCTTACTGGATGTTGACGTCGACGCTGGCCGGCAGGTCGATGCGCATGAGCGCGTCAACCGTCTTCGGCGTCGGGTCGAGGATGTCGATCAACCGCTTGTGCGTGCGCATCTCGAAGTGCTCGCGCGAGTCCTTGTACTTGTGCGGCGAGCGGATGACGCAGTACACGTTCTTCTCAGTGGGCAGCGGCACAGGCCCGACGACCCGAGCGCCGGTGCGCGTCACGGTCTCCACGATCTTGCGCGCAGACGCGTCGATCGCTTCGTGGTCGTAGGCCTTGAGCCGGATGCGGATCTTTTGTCCCGCCATAATGGCTTGCCGTTCCTCTGCTTCTCGTAACCGCTGCGGTGCGGTGCCTCGGATGAGGCCTGTTACAGCCTCTTGGCGCGCTCCGCCCCTGTTGAAGTGTCATGGTGCCCGGTCCACGCGGTCGGGCGTGTCGCGCCCGCTACGCATACCGGTCCCACGCAAGGTCTCCCCGGTGGGATTGGGCCTACCACAGCCCATGCACCCTGATGCCCATCTCCGCAAGGAGGCGTTCACTAACAGGGCGCGGACGCTCGGTGGAAGGACTCGGGGACGCACGGATGCGACCCGGCCTTCGTCGAGCAACCCGTAAAGAATGCCACACGAGCGTGGGGCACTCCAAATCGGGGTGGGTGACTTGGACCCAGATCACGTGCGGATCTTGGCCCGTGAGCCGCTGCCGTCCGTCGCATGTGGAGCGACGGCCGTGCCGGTTCCATTACCCGGCAACAGAATCTCGACGACGGCTCTTCACCCGCGCGCCTGCGACAGCCCAACGTGAGCTGCCGCACATTTCTTTCTTGACGACGAAAGCCGGGCCAACGAAGATCGCTGGCCCGGCTTCACGCCGAACTGGTGAAGCTAGATCACTTGATGATCTTGGTGACCGAGCCGGCGCCGACGGTGCGGCCACCCTCGCGGATCGCGAAGCGGAGGCCCTCGTCCATGGCGATCGGCTGGATCAGCTTGACGTCCATACCGGTGGTGTCACCCGGCATGACCATCTCGGTGCCCTCGGGCAGCGTCACAACGCCGGTCACGTCCGTCGTCCGGAAGTAGAACTGGGGACGGTAGTTGTTGAAGAACGGCGTGTGGCGGCCACCCTCGTCCTTGGACAGGATGTAGACCTGCGCCGTGAACTCGGTGTGCGGGGTCGTGGTGCCCGGCTTGACGATGACCATGCCGCGCTCCACCTCCTCGCGCTTGATGCCACGGAGCAGCAGCGCGGCGTTGTCGCCGGCGCGGCCCTCGTCCAGGAACTTCTTGAACATCTCGATCGAGGTGACCGTCGTCTTCTTCGACGTCTCCTTGATACCGACGATCTCGATCTCGGAGTTCACGTTGATGATGCCGCGCTCGATACGACCGGTCACCACGGTGCCGCGGCCGGTGATCGTGAAGACGTCCTCGACGGGCATGAGGAACGGCTTCTCGGTGTCGCGCTCCGGCTCCGGGATCGCCGTGTCGACGGCGTTCATGAGCTCGAGAACGGACTTGCCCCACTCCTCGTCGCCCTCGAGCGCCTTCAGCGCCGAGACGCGCACGACCGGCAGGTCGTCGCCCGGGAACTCGTACTCGGAGAGCAGCTCGCGGACCTCGAGCTCAACGAGCTCCAGGATCTCCTCGTCGTCCACCATGTCGGCCTTGTTCAGCGCGACGACGATGTAGGGGACGCCGACCTGGCGGGCCAGGAGGACGTGCTCCTTCGTCTGCGGCATGGGACCGTCGGTCGCCGCGACCACGAGGATGGCGCCGTCCATCTGCGCCGCACCGGTGATCATGTTCTTGATGTAGTCGGCGTGCCCGGGGCAGTCGACGTGCGCGTAGTGACGGTTCTCCGTCTGGTACTCGATGTGCGCGATCGAGATCGTGATGCCGCGCTGCTTCTCTTCCGGCGCCTTGTCGATCTGGTCGAACGCGAAAGAAGCGTTCACATCGGGGTACGCGTCGTGCAGAACCTTGGAGATCGCCGCGGTCAGCGTGGTCTTGCCATGGTCGATGTGACCGATGGTGCCGATGTTGACGTGCGGCTTCGTCCGCTCGAACTTCGCCTTGGCCACTGGATTGTCCTCCTGGACTTCTTTTTTGCTGGTCCGACGGGTATCTGGTGGCCACCCGCCGGACTACACGTCAGGGTCGGAAAATGCGGACCCCAGGGATTCGCCCCCGGAGAGCCCGCGGTGGAACTGCGGTGCTCCGGTGTGGGGTTATTCCCCAGTCGCCTTCGCGATGATCTCCTTCGAGACGTTCGCGGGAACCTCTGCGTAGGAGTCGAACACCATCGAGTAGTTGGCGCGACCCTGGGTCTTCGACCGCAGGTCACCCACGTACCCGAACATTTCCGACAGCGGGACCAGTGCCTTGACGACACGGATACCGCTGCGCTCCTCCATGGCCTGGATCTGGCCACGGCGGGAGTTCAGGTCGCCGATCACGTCGCCCATGTACTCCTCGGGCGTCGTGACCTCGACGGCCATCAGCGGTTCGAGGATCGCGGGAGACGCCTGACGGGCGGCTTCCTTGAGGGCCATCGAACCAGCGATCTTGAACGCCATTTCCGAGGAGTCGACCTCGTGGTAGGCGCCGTCGAGCAGCGTCACCTTCACGCCGACCAGCGGGTAGCCCGCCAGCACGCCGTACTGCAGCGCGTCCTGTGCACCCGCGTCGACCGACGGGATGTACTCACGCGGGATGCGACCACCGGTGACGGCGTTGACGAACTCGTAGAGCGCGCCGTCTTCCTTCTTCTCCAGCGGCTCGACGGTGACGAGCACCTTCGCGAACTGGCCGGAGCCACCGGTCTGCTTCTTGTGGGTGTAGGAGTACTTCTCCACCGCACGGCGGATGGTCTCCCGGTACGCCACCTGAGGCTTGCCGATGTTGGCCTCGACCTTGAACTCGCGGCGCATGCGGTCCACCAGGATGTCCAGGTGGAGCTCGCCCATGCCGGCGATGATGGTCTGACCCGTCTCCTGGTCGAGGTTGACCCGGAACGTCGGGTCCTCCTCGGCCAGCTTCTGGATCGCGGTGCCGAGCTTCTCCTGGTCCGCCTTCGTCTTGGGCTCGATGGCCACCTGGATGACGGGCTCGGGGAAGGTCATCGACTCGAGGACGATCGGGTGAGCCGGGTCGCACAAGGTCTCACCGGTCGTGGTGTCCTTCAGACCGATCACGGCGTAGATGTGGCCCGCGATGGCCTCGGTGACCGGGTTCTCCTTGTTGGCGTGCATCTGGAAGATCTTCCCGATGCGCTCCTTGCGGTCCTTGGTCGCGTTGATGACCTGGGTGCCCGCAGCGACCTTGCCCGAGTAGACCCGGATGTAGGTCAGCTTGCCGAAGAACGGGTGCACGGCGATCTTGAAGGCCAGCGAGGAGAACGGCTCGTCCGTGGACGGGCTGCGCTTCACGATGGTCTCGCCGTCCTGCAGCGTGCCCTCGACCGGCGGGAGGTCGAGCGGCGACGGCAGGTAGTCGATGACCGCGTCGAGCATGGGCTGGACGCCCTTGTTCTTGAACGCGGAGCCACACAGGATCGGGTACGCGGAGCCCGCGGCCACGATCTTGCGGAGGCCGGCCTTGATCTCCTCGACGGACAGGTCGCCCTGGTCGAAGAACTTCTCGGTCAGCTCGTCGTCGGTCTCGGCGACGGCCTCGAGCAGCTGCTCGCGGAACTCCTGGGCCTTCTCGAGCAGATCCGCGGGGATCTCCTCGATGGCGTAGTCCTCACCCTTCTGGACTTCGCCGCGCCAGGTCAGCGCGCGCATCTCGATCAGGTCGACGACACCGATGAACTCGCTCTCGGAGCCGATCGGGATCTGGAGCGGCAGCGGCTTGGCGCCGAGCCGGTCCTGGATCGTCTTGATCGTGAAGTAGAAGTCCGCGCCGAGCTTGTCCATCTTGTTGACGAAGCAGATGCGCGGGACGTCGTACTTGGTCGCCTGCCGCCAGACCTGCTCGGACTGCGGCTCGACGCCCTCCTTGCCGTCGAAGACGGCAACGGCGCCGTCGAGGACGCGCAGGTTGCGCTCGACCTCGACGGTGAAGTCGACGTGGCCAGGCGTGTCGATCAGGTTGATCTGGTGGTTCTTCCAGTAGCAGGTCGTCGCGGCCGACGTGATCGTGATGCCGCGCTCCTGCTCCTGCTCCATCCAGTCCATCACGGCAGCGCCGTCGTGCACCTCGCCGATCTTGTAGCTGATCCCCGTGTAGAAGAGGATCCGCTCAGTCGTCGTGGTCTTGCCCGCGTCGATGTGGGCCATGATCCCGATGTTGCGGACCTTGGCAAGATCAGTGAGCACGTCCTGTGCCACGGGTCTTTCCCCTGTCTTGAGCTTGTGGCGCTCACTAGGGCTGGGAGAGCCCGGTCTCACCGAGACCGGGCGTCAGATCACCAGCGGTAGTGGGCGAAGGCCTTGTTGGACTCGGCCATCTTGTGCGTGTCCTCACGGCGCTTGACGCTCGCACCGAGACCGTTGCTCGCATCGAGCAGCTCGTTCATCAGACGCTCGACCATGGTCTTCTCACGGCGCTGCCGGGAGAAGGTGATCAGCCAGCGCAGCGCCAGCGTGGTCGAACGGCCCGGCTTGACCTCGATCGGCACCTGGTAGGTGGCACCACCGACGCGGCGGCTCTTGACCTCCAGCGACGGCTTCACGTTGTCCAGGGCGCGCTTCAGCGTGACGACCGGGTCGGTGCCGGTCTTCTCGCGAGCACCTTCGAGGGCTTCGTAGACGATCTTCTCGGCCACGGAGCGCTTACCGTCGACCAGCACCTTGTTGATGAGCTGGGTCACGAGCGGCGAGCTGTACACCGGGTCAGAGATAAGCGGCCGCTTCGGGGCCGGTCCCTTGCGGGGCATTAGCTCTTCTCCTTCTTCGCGCCGTAGCGGCTGCGAGCCTGCTTGCGGTTCTTGACACCCTGCGTGTCGAGAGAGCCACGGATGATCTTGTAGCGAACACCCGGCAGGTCCTTCACACGACCGCCGCGCACGAGCACCATCGAGTGCTCCTGGAGGTTGTGACCCTCACCGGGGATGTAGGCCGTGACCTCGATACCGCTGGTCAGCTTCACGCGAGCGACCTTGCGCAGTGCGGAGTTCGGCTTCTTGGGGGTGGTGGTGTAAACGCGGGTGCACACACCGCGCCGCTGCGGCGAGCCCTTGAGGGCCGCCGTCTTCTGCTTGGCCACCTTGTCCTGGCGGCCCTTGCGGACCAGCTGCTGGATCGTTGGCATTCGCCGGCTGCTTCTTCCGTCTTTGAGGGCTGGCCTTCCGGTTCACCCTCGTGTTTCTTGATCCCTCTCTGCACCCGAGGTCGGGCGTGTCGCCCGCTCCCAAGGTCCGCAAGCAACAGTTCAACTGCCACTGCGAGTGGAGGACACCGCTGCCTCACGGGCACGCGGAGCGGCCCGACATGGGTCGGGCACAGGTAGCAAAGATACCCGCCCACGTCTACCTGGGTCAAAACGGGGGTACCGCACCCGCACCTGCAGTAGACATTGCCCTCGGCAATCAGGCTACTCGCGTGACGGAGAACCCGCTTTGAAGCTCAACCTGCTGGTCTACGGCCTCGTCGCCCTGGTGCTGGTCGTGCCCGGCTACTTCATCATCGGCGACATGGTGTCGGAGCCCGAGGTGGGCGACTGCGCCGAGCCGATCAGCACGTCGGACGGCAAGTTCGACATGGACGAGACCAACTGCACAGCGCCTGAGGCGGCATATCGGCTCGTGAAGCTCGAGAGGAAGAAGTCGTGCCCACGGGGCGACTACCTCGATCAGACGGTCAGCCAGGCCGGCAAGGGTGCCGGTCTGAAGCACTACTGCTTCGTGCTCAACGTGAGAGAAGGCGACTGCCTCAAGCAGGGCAGCGCGTTCCACGAGCGCGTCGCGTGCGGCACAGGCGGATCTCAGCGGGTGTCGAAGGTCACTGCTTTCGCCGACCGATCGCTGTGCGGTGACCACGAGGCCCGCACCTATCCCGATCCCGCCCTGACCGTCTGCCTGGAGAAGCCGTGAAGGTCGCCCTGCTCGCCGCTCTGGCCCTGGTGCTGTCCGGATGCTCCGGCTGGCACGAGCAGGCCGGCGTCGGCGAGTGCGCGAAGCAGGTCGACCTCAACGACACGAACGTCGAAATGGCCGAAGTGGACTGTTCGTCACAAGAGGCCGTGTACCGCGTGTCTTCGCGTGAGCGACGCACGATGTGCCCGACCGGTGACTACCTGACCGAGTCATCAGGGCGGTCGAGGACGAACGGCAAGACACGGCTCTGCTACGTCCTCAACGTGCAGGAGGGCGACTGCCTGAAGGCGGTCAACCAGTACTTCGAACGGGTGGCGTGCGGGGCCGGGACGCGCAAGGTCACGAAGGTCGTCGACGGCAAGTCGGACAGGGCGCTGTGCAACGGTGACGACGCGAAGACGTACTCGCAGCCGGTGAAGACGATCTGCATCACCAACTGAGCCGTTCGGCCGACACGTTCCGATCACCTTGGGTAAGTTGCCGTGGTGCTCGATGACGATCAGCTGGCGGCTCGCAACGCAGAGTTGCGCGGCACCCTCGACAACCTGATGCGGGAGCTCAAGGACCGCACGGACGGGTTGCGCGAAGCCCAAGCGGCGATCGCGGCGATGACCGGGGTGGCGTCCTCTCCGGACGGCAACGTCGTGGTGACGGTGGACTCCACGGGCGTGCTGGACAAGCTCGAACTGGGCCAGCGCGCTCTCGAGCGGGTCACACCCGAACAGCTGGCGCAGACGATCACGCAGGTGGCCCGCCGCGCCGCGCAGAACGTGCGCGAGCAGGTCAACGCCCACATGGCCCCGCTGACCTCGGAAGAGGGCACCATCGACCTGCCGGACGTCGTGCCCGGCGCGCCGTCGATCAAGGACATCTTCAAGGTCGAGCAGCGCGACGAGCCCGTCCCGCCGCCTCCACCGTCCGATGAGGACTTCGGTTCCTCGGTGCTGCGCAAGGAAGCCCGTCCGGTGCAGCGCGCGGTCACGGCCGAAGAGGACGAGGACTTCGGCGGCGACTCGATCATGGGCAGGGGGAACCGCTGGTGAGCGCGGGTGGCCACACGTACATGGAGGCCGCCGGCGTGCGCTCGGCGGCGGCGAAGATGGTCAGCACCGGCGAGGAGATGGCGACCAGCGCGGCCGCCCTCGCCCGCGGCCTCGACGCCGAGGGCAACTGCTGGGGCGGCGACGAGGCGGGCCAGAAGTTCGGCACCGACTACGCGCCTGCGGCCGACGGCGTCCGCAAGGTGATGGCGGAGGTCGCGAAGACGTTGCAGGACATCGGGAAGAACCTCGAAGAGTCCGCGAACCTGATGGAACAGCAGGACCAGTTCAACGCACGCGGCATCAGCGGCTAGCAGTCTGGGGGATTGCTGCACATGGGCATCGAGATGCCCGCCGAGGTCCGCTGGCTCATCCCGATCGTGGTGGGTGACAGCTGGCCGGAAGGCGACGAGACGGCGCTGCAACGGCTCGCCGAGGTCTGGAAGCAGGCCGCCACCGACGTCGACGACGCCATGCGGGCGGCCGACGACGCGGTCAGGCAGGCATCGTCCAACATGGACGGTGAGGCCGCGGAGGCGTTCAAGAAGTACTGGGAGAAGTTCGTCAAGGGCGAGGAAGCCACCCTCCCCAAGATGAAGGACGTCTCGGAGAAGCTGTCGACGGCCTGCCGCAACTGCGCGATGCAGATCGAGTACGCCAAGCTCTCGATCATCATCGCCCTCGTCATCCTGGCCATCCAGATCGCCGTGATGATCGCGTCCGCCGTGGCGTCCTTCGGCGCCTCCACCGCGGGCATCGTCCCCGCCCAGCTGGCCACCCGCGCGGGCGTGCAGATCGTCTTCCGCCAGCTCGTGCAGCAACTGATGCAGCAGGTCGGCCGCAACCTCATCGGCAAACTGGCCCTCCAGGTGGGCATCGAGGTGGCCACCTCGGTCGCCACCGACCTGGCCGTCCAGGGCATCCAGCTCGCCAAGGGCACCCGCGACACCCTCGACACGAACATGACGCTCGACGCCGCCAAGTCGGGCCTCATCTCCGGCGTAGTGGGCGCGGGCGTCGGCGCCGGCATGGGCAAGGCCCTGGGCGACGGCGTCGGCGACTCGATCGGCAGGTCGGTCGGCCGCAACGCCGCCGAGGAAGCCGTCATCGGCGCAGGCTCGGCCCTCGCCGAGGGCGCGCTGAGCGAGGAGGGCATCCAGGCCAAGGACGTCCTGTTCGGCGCCACCTCCGGCGCCGTGAGCGGCAGCGTCACCGGCATGAAGTCCGGCATCGAGGGCGTCAACGCCGACTTCGCCGCCCCCACCGCCGGCGACATGCCCAGCCCGTCCGCCATGCCCCGGCCAGAGGCCGCCGCTCGCATGGACGGCCCGCCGCCCACCGCACCTTCACCTTCGTCCACCCCGGACACCGAAGCCCCGCCACGCCGCACCACCGACGCGACCAACACGTCCTACGCGGCCCCACCGACCGAACAACCGCAACACCGCGCCGCTCCGGACACGACCCCACCAGCGTCCGCCCCACAGTCTTCGCAGCAGCCGCAGAGCTTCAGCCAGTCCCCCGGCCAGTCCGCGCCGCCCACGGCCCCAGCCACGTCGAACGCCCCTGGGGCAGCTCGCACCGCAATGCCGCCCGCCCCGCCGATGGGCGGCCCGTCGCCGTCGAGCGGCGGAGGCTTCTCGCCGAGCAGCAGCGGCCCCTCCGCAAGCAGCCACTCGCCCAGCGGCAGCGGTGGCCCTACGCCCGGCAGCAGCCCCTCCCCCGCCGGCCACCACACGCCCAACGGCGGCAGCCCGACACCCGGCAGCAGCCCGTCTCCCGCGAGCGGCAGCACCACACCGCACTCAGGCGGTCCGACCCCGGCCGGCAGCGCGGCGCCCGGCACCCATCCCCTGAACCCCGCCTCCAGCGGTCCGCCTCCCGCCGGCCCGGGCCACGCGGGCCCCGCGCCGACGTCAAGCCACCCGGCATCCGGTCCGGCGCCCGGCAACAGCGGCCCGACGCAAAGCCACGCGCCCGGCACCAATGGCCATCCGCCGATGCCACCGAACGGCCCCGCCGCCCCTGGCCAGCATGGCACTCCGCCCCCGGCCACCGCGGGTGCCCCGTTCGGCGCCGGCCCTCAGCACACCTCAGGCCCCGGCCACCTCGCGCCACGACCACCGGCAACGGACGCGGTCCACCAGTCGGCCACGTCGACCTCAGCTCCGTTCGCGCTCACCCCGCCGCCGAACCGAAGCAACGCTGACGTCCAGCCCTCACAGGCGCCGAACGTCCCGGCGCAGCACACCAACGCCCCCGGCCAACACCAGGCGCCGTCCCGCCGGCACCCCAGTCCCACACCGCACCAGTCGCCCGGCCAAAGATTCGCAAGCCCACAACGTCCGCCACAGCACGCACCGCCCCCGCCCGCGCCACAACATGCGGCACCCCAACGCACCGCCCCGCAGCCTCCGGCACAGCACCACCAGCCGGGGCACCACCCACCGGCTGCCGGCCTCCCTCGCCCTGTCGCAGCCACCGACGGGACCACTCCCCACGAGCGCCCGGCGCGCACGCCATGGGAGGAGCGCAAGAGGCTCAACACCCCGGTCACGCTGCCGGACAACCTCAAGCACCTGCAGAACGACGTCAAGCACACCAAGGCCGGCCTCGCCCTGCACGACAACAACTTCAAGGCCTACCCGCAGTCCGCGGCGATGGTCGCGCCCGACCCGCACCGCTACACCGTCGACCTGCACGGTTCAGCCGACGACGTCCGCGTCGGCGAAACGAAGCTGTCCCCGAGGGACCTCGCCGACATCATCAGGTCGAGCGGCGACTGGGACGGCAAGCAACCCGTCCGCTTGATCTCCTGCCAGACCGGCACGAAGGCGGACGGGTTCGCCGCGCAGTTGAGCAAGGAACTCGGCGTCGACGTCGTCTCCCCCACCAAGGACGCGTGGGTTGACGACATGGGCAACGTCTTCGCGAGCTCGACGGAGTTCGACCGCAACCGAGGCGACTTCTCCCCCGGCTGGCCCCCGAACGGCGACTGGGTCACCTTCAAGCCGGACGGCACCAGCACCAAGCACGACAGGCCCACCCCTCCCGGCTCGACTCCGACGTGGGGCGACCACACGCCGGAGGGCCGCCCGCGCGCCTGGCGCCGTGGCGAGGACGGCACGTGGGTCACCGACGCCAACGACAACTGGCACTTCGTCCCGGCACGCAACGCACCGCCACCGCATCCGGTCCGCGGCAACGAACAACCGCAGTGGACGCCGAACCACGGGCAGCAGAACCACGGTCAACAGCCCTACGGCCGCCAGAACCAGCTCCAGCAGAACCACCGGCAGGGCCCGCCTCCTGGATCCCCTCCGCCAGGACGGGTTCCGCCGCGCCCTCAGCAGGGGCCGCCACCCCAACGGTTCCCTCAGGGCGGGGCTCAGCAGCCGAACCCGATGAGGCACGACCCCAGGCAGCAGCGCATGCCCGCGCCCGACCCGCGCCGGTTCCCGCCACAGCAACAGCCCGGATCCGGTCCGCACGGATTTGGCCAGAACCAGCAGCACAACCGTCAGGTTCCGCCGAACCAGAGTCCGCCGAACCACCACCAGCGCCCGGCGCCCGGCTTCGCCCCGAACCCGAACCAGAACCAGCGGCCGCCCGTCCCGCCGCGCGTTCCCGACGGTCGGCCGCTGCCGCCACGCCCGGTGCAGCAGCCGTTCGGTCCGGACCCGCGCTACGCCGCACCGGATCACCGGCCCCAGCAGCAGCCTCAGGACCGAACTCAGCCGCAACAGCACCAGCCCTCGCCGGAGCACCGACCGATGCCCGCGCAGGAACCTGTTGCCGTGCAGCCGACAAAGGTCCAGCAAACTCCGCAGGGCCTCGTCTGGATGCCGCTGGAAGACCAGCTGAAGATCACCAAAGAACGCCCGATCACGGAGACCGAGCGTGCTCTGCGCGATCGCGCGCTCGAGCTGTACGCCGTAGAAAAGGGGCTTCCCACTCACGACCGCGTGAAGCTCAAGTCCGAGGTCGTGAATTTCAAGGTCGGTCTCGACGGCCGGTTCATCGAAAAGGTGGACGAGGCGCCACGCGAGGTCCCCAGGCTGGAGCGCCCGGACAAGCTCACGCCGGACTTCATGACCAAACTCGCCGACCACGTCGCAAAGCACGGCGACCCGGTGGCGCCGAAGCCTTCGTTCACCCCGAAGTCCGACGCCCTGCCACCGGGACGCACCGCTCAAATTCCGTACGGCGCCTACGCGAACACAGTCGTGCCCGTCCATCCGAGTCAGCTGCAATTCAACACGAGCGGCAACGGCGACCGGCTCATCCACCGCAACGAGCCGGACTTCCTGAATCCGAAGAACGCGCTGTTCCGCCGGATGAACCGCAACATCGAGTCGGTCTTCAACGGCGCGGGCATCCCTCCCCGCGGCACCAGCGGCCATGCGGAGGCGCACATCACCGGCGGCACGCCGAACAGCCTCTACCTGTCATTCAGCGACAGCCTCGACCACGTGATGAACCGCCCTCCGTCGTCCAAGCCGCAGCGAGGTCCTGGAGCGGATCTGGTCGTCACCGACTACATCGTCGAGGCCTATCACCAGTTCGGCATCGACTCCGATTGCAGCTTCCACGACGCGAACATCGCATCTCCGCATCAGGAGAACGAATACCTGTTCGCCGGCGGCATGCCGAGCGAGAACATCTACCGGGTCTGGGAACTCAAAGTGACGTACGACGCCATGGACAACGTGGTCTCCACCGAGGTCGTGCAAGCGTTGGTCAACCCCAAGTTCAAGCACCTGAGCCAGATGGGAGACCGCTGATGCAGATCACCGAAACGAACCTGGAGGCGCATCTGCCGGTCTCCGCGCCGGCCGAAGACCATCCGGACAGGTACTCGTACCCGTTGGACGCGACGATCTGGAAGACGTTGCACGGCCACGCCCCACTCGGCGACCTCATCGCGGCCCTGGGCGCATACAACCTCTACGCCGCGGCAGGGAACGAACTGGAGATCGGCACGGACGAGTCGTCCGGAGCCCGGATTCTCGACGTGTACACGGACGTGTCCTACAGCCCCTTCACCAGGAGTAGGGATCAGCGCGTCGACATCCGCGGCTGGGACGTCGTCAACTTCATCGCGGTCGACCCGGACCTGACCATTCGCTTCAACCGCGGCCACGAACTGGAGATGACCATCGCGGCGAGTCTGCTGCGCCGGCTGGGCCAGGAGCTGCTGCGATCCCGCGCACTGCGCATCACCCACCAGACCATCTCCGTCGGCACCGCGACGAACGAGAACACCAGGGCACAGTCATGAAGGCAGTTCTTCCCGAGGTCCTGCCGCAGGGCATTCACGTCGTCCACAACGACGAGATCCAGCAGCGACCTCCGGGTGGCAAGACGTCGAACGGCTTGGGCTTCCTGACGAGCCTGAGCGGAGACGAATTCCCGACACCGCTGTCCCTGGTGGAGTCGTACTTCGAGGTCCGCGTCGCCGTACTGGCCGGCGAGCAGGCGCTGTACGTGGAGGAGGTGCGCGAGGACGGACTGCTCGTCCGTGCCGCGACGCCGCAGACCGACAAGCTCCCCGCGCACACCGTGCCGCCCACCGCGTTCGACCGGATCGGTCTGGTGCGGTTCGACGAGTTGGAGGAACTCCAACCGGGAACCGTCCCTTTCCTAGACGTCACTCCGGGCGACTTCCAGAAGCCGCCGCACACGTCGGTGGACGAGATCGCGGACAAGATCACCGCACTGTTGTCCGAACACGCCCCCGAGGGCTGGACGGAGGTCCGTGTCGAGTGCGACGCCCTCGCCGGGTGGCAGTTCCTCACCACCTCCGCGGTCACCGAGACCGAAGACGAGACCTACTGGCTGCCGCCGCTCGAGGTCAGCCAGTGGTTCCACCGGCTGCGCTCGGCCGGCTTCGTCGCCCCTGGTGGCGCCTGGTACCGGGCGAACTTCGTCCTGGTCCGCGGCGAGTCGCCGACCCTGCGCGTCGACTGGGCGGTGGAGCCCAGGTGGAAGTCGTTCTTCCCGGCGCCCCGGTACGGCCCCCGCTACCGGCACCTCAGGAACGAGCTCGCGTACTTCCCCACGCCGTTGCGCAACGCCCCTGACTGGCTGGTGCTGGCGGCCGCCCAGGACCACGACTTCCGTGGCCCTTTCTACCCGACGGGGCCCGCGTCCGAGCCGGTGTCGCTCGTGCGCACCTTCGACGGCATCGGTCCCACCGGTGAGCCCAAGTTCTTCCGGCCTGTCATGGGCACTACCGAACGTGGATATGTCCTCGACTACCTGGACATGGCGCCCGTCGTGCTCGCCTCCCGCGAACTCGTACCCGACCTGCTCGACCCGACCCGCCCGCAGCAGGTGCCGATGGCCTACCAGACGGACGGACGGTGGGTGTGGTCCAGCTCGGTCGCCTACTACCTGCGCACTCACGGCGTGTGTCCCGATCTCGCTTTCCTGGCCCACGTCCGGCTGCGGAAGTACCAACTGCCTGATCGCGTGCCGTCCGCCCAACGGGCACGCGCGTTGTCCACGGCGACCAACCAGCTCGCTCACGCTCTCGCGGGCACGATCGACCCGTTCGAGGCCCACGAACCAGGACTCGCGGGCGAATTCGAGCAGGCGAGCAAGGCCGTGCTGGCCGTCGCGGCCCACCTCGACCTGGAGCCCGCGAGCTACTCACTCGGCGAAAGCGTGGACGGTGCGCTGTGCCTGGTGCGCGAAGGTGACCGATACGTCGTTTTCTGGCTGCACGACGAGGACCGCCGGTTCTACGCGGAATTCGACAGCCCGGGTGACGCGGCGACCTACCTGATCGGCTTCTTCTACTCCTACGCGGGATCACTGCAGCGGACGTGAGCGAATACGAGGAACGGGTCGACGTTCTCGCGTTTCGTGGCAGCGTCGAGACGACGGCGCGGCTGAGCTACGTGGCCGACCGCACCGGTGCCGACTGCCAGGTGAGCGTCGACGGGCCGTGGGGCGTCGTCGAGGCGACGGGACATCCGGACGTCTTCGAGGCGTTGAAGGAAGTGCGCCTGGAGCTCGAACGCGACGGGTGGTTCCTCGCGATCGAAGGTGCGCGGCGCGACGTGATGTGCTGGGGCGTCAACCGAGGCATGACGACGGGCACCACCGTGCAGGCCTTGGGCGGGAACCCGAACAAGTGGATGTCCGTGTTCTCAGCCGCGCCCCGGTCGCTGGTCGGGACCGTTGCGGAGCAGGAGGACGCCGAGAGGGCGTTCACCGACAACAAGCCGACCGCGGTGGGCATGCACGCGGTGGTGCCGGCCGAGGTGGCCGAGCACGACACCGTTGTGTGGCACGACGAGCTGTACGCCGCGGAGCACGTGCGGGTCCCGCATCGGCAGGCTGATCACGTGCGGTTCGGCGAGCACGAGGCGTTGCCGGCGACGCTGGCCGAGTCGTGGTTCCGGCAGGTTCCGGTGGCTCGTGCGGGGCATCGCGCGTATCAGGTGCACGGGTCCGGGGAGGACGGTCTGGTCGTGTCGCGGTGGAACCGTCAGCCGCTGTCGCACGATCACCGGCTGCGGCTGGGTGCAGCCGCAGCCAAGCGCGAGACCTTGCAGCTCGCGGACTTCGACGAGCTCTGCCAGGTCCGGCTGGAGTTCCTGCCGCAGCCGGACGCGATCCTCGCAGGCACCAGACAGGTCGAGATCGGCGCCGGCAGTCCGCCGAAGCCGCCTCGGGTTCAGAAACTCGTCGACGAGGTCGGCCGGTTGGTGTCGGAACACGCGCCGGTGCCGTGGCGGACGATCCGCGTTCGTTGCCAGGCAACGGCGAACTGGCAGGAGCTCACCACGTCGTCGGTGGACGAGGGCGGCGCGATCACGTACTGGCCGGCGCCGGAGCGGGTGAGTCAGCTCTTCCGGCGCATTCGGGCGGTGTGCCACGACTACTCGTACGGCACGTGGTTCAGCGCCGAGGTGACCATGGCCGAAGGGGAGCGTCCGGGGTTCGACCACGACAACCGGCAGGAACCGGACTGGCGGCCGTACTTCGAGGACTGGTTCTCCTTCGGGCTGCAGGGTGTCCGGCACGAGCTGTTGCACTTCGCCACGGCACCGGAGCGCACGCCGGACTGGCTCGCCGCGGCGACCGCCCGGGTCGCGTTCTCCGCTCGGATGCGACCGCCCGCCACGGACACGTTGATCGCTCGGACGTTCGACGGCATGGACGAGGAAACCGGCACGCCGAAGTACTTCCGGGCGCCCGTCGTGGCCGAGGAGAAGGCGAAGTTGCTGGCCTATCTGACGTCCGCGCCCGTCGTCTGGGCGTCGTCCGGCTCCGCACCCGATCTTCTCGCCCCGGAACGCCCGTACAGAGTGCCGGTCAGGTACCACACGGACGGGCGGTGGGTATGGTCCGCGTCAATCGCTCACTACCTCGAACGCCACGACGTCTCCCCCGACCAGTCACTTCTCGGGCACATCAGGGACCGCAACCACGAACTGCCGAGGAGCTTGCCTTCGCCGGTGCTCTCAAGGGCGAAGGCCGTGGCGACCGACGATCCTGAGGAAGAACCCGGCGTCGCGGAGGCGTTGGCGCAGGCACTGCAGGCTGTGAACGCCGCGATCGGCGAGCACGACTTGAACCTCGTCCGCACCGGCGACCGTTTCGAGGTGTCCGGACCCGACGGTGAGCACCGCGCCGAGTTCGACACTCCGGGCGACGCGGCCGCATACCTCATCGGACTCGTCCGTTCGCGGGCCTGATTCACTGTGCGCGTGGACGACCTGATCGCGGCGATGGCCTCGCTGACCGGCTCTTCCGCCGACCCCGAGGTGCTCGGTGGTGACCGCGGCGACGTCGTGGTGGTGCGCGTCGGCGACGTGGTGGCCAAGGCGTTGCCCGCGGACACCGACGTCGCGGCGCTCGAGCAGCGGCTGGAGATCGCGGCGGCGCATCCCGAGTTGTTGCTGCCGCCGTTGAAGCCGTTGCAGTTCGTGGACGACCGGCCCGTGACGGTGTGGCCGTACGGGGTGCCGGTGAGTCAGGCGGATCCGGACGCGGCGCCGTGGGAGGAGAGCGCGGCGCTGCTGGCGAAGCTGCACGCTTTGCCCGTGCGGGGGCCTGTGGCCGGCACGCCGGAACGGATTGTGCGCGCTATTCAGGCGTTGCCGCCGGACTTGCCGCATGCCGATGTGGTGCTGCGCGCGTATGAGCTCTTGCCGCCGTTGGACATGAACGGGCGTGCGTTGATCCACGGCGATTGGCATCTCGGGCAGTTGGTGCACCGGGGTGGCTGGCGGCTCATCGACGTGGACGATCTCGGGGTCGGTGATCCGGTGTGGGACCTGGCGCGACCTGCGGCTTTGTTCGCTGCCGGGGTTCTGCCGGATGACCTGTGGGCGCGGTTCCTCAACGCCTACCGTGAAACGGGTGGTGTGGCCCTGCCGACATCCGAATGGGAAGCACTCAACATCCCGGCCCAGGCGTACGTTGTGCAGATGGCAGCACGGGCACTCATGTCCGGGCTGCAGGCAGTGGAACCGCTGGTTGAAGCCTGTCGTCGGATCGTCGCGACGCACGAGAGCAGTGACCGCGGCTAATATCGTTTTTGTCCGGTCCCACCGCAGGAGGCTCACCACGATGCAGTGTCCCAAGTGTCATGCGAACATGCGCACGTTCGACCGCATGGGCGTTCACATCGAGCAGTGCGACGGCTGCCGCGGGGTCTTCCTCGACTACGGCGAGCTCGAGTCGATCACCCGCCTCGAGGCCCAGATGCAGGCCCCGCCGCCGCCGGTCGCCCCGCCGCCCGCCGCCTACCCGCAGCCGGCCCAGCCCGCTTGGGGCGCCGCGCCGCAGCAGGTCCACCACCACCACGGCGGCGGTCACGCCGGCTACGGCTACGGTCACCGCAAGCACCGCGGCCTCGGTGGTCTCTTCTTCTCCTCCTGATCGCGCAACGGCCCCGGATCCCTGCTCCGGGGCCGTTGACGACTACCGAAAAAGTAGTGGATAATCGGTAGTCAACGGGAGGAGTAGCCATGTCTGTCGCGACCGAGGCCGCCCACATCCGCGACCTCTTCGACACGATCGAGGAACTCGAAGCCGTCGCGTCATCCCTGTCAGAAGACGACGAACGCCGCCGCCGCCTCGACGGTGTGGTGGCCAAGACGCTCCGCCAAGCCCCGCCGGTACGTCCCGTGGTGGCAGGCGAACTGCTAGACCTCACCGAGAAGACCGTGAAGGCCTGGGCCCGCGAAGGCGTACTCGCCATCCACAGCCAGGAACCGCGCATGCTGCTCGACACCGTGCGCCTCCACGAGGTCCTCCACCTCGTGTCCGACCTCCGCCGCGCGGGCAAGACCTGCGGCCTCATCGACGAAGTCCACCGTCGCCTGAGCGACCAGTCACTGCTGGACCGCCCCGACCTGGCCTCGTCCCTAGACGAGATGCGCAGCGGCAAGGGACGCGTGGTCCGCCCAGTTTGATCGAGGTAGTAGAAACCCCCACCGCACACGCCCAGGCCAACGGCCTGCGCGGCCGAGCCCGTCTGGCCTACGAACGCTTCCTGGACGAACTGGCGCACTCGGGCTGCGCCGCACTCGGCTACCGCGTGACGGGCCCAGAACCCCTGCCGCGCCTCTGCGTGAAACACCTCCGAGGCGCCGACCGCGTAGTAGTCGCCTTCCCCTCACCCGATGTCGTGTGGGTGCTCCTGGTTGGCCCGCACGACGACGACCCGGGCCTGGACCTCTACGAAGCCCTCTACGAGATGGCCGGCGTAAGACCACGACTGTCGGAGAAGCGCACCAAACCACGCTGCTGCACCGACGAGTCCGGCATCCCACCCCTGGTGGACGAGCACCTAGTGGACGACCTGGTGATCCGGGCCAGAGCCCTCGCCAGAGCCCGCCGCCGCTAACCAGGCTTCCGATCAAGCACGAACCCGTCAGCCACCGGGTCGTAGTGCAGATACGGCACCTCGCTCGGGTCGCACCCTTCGAAGGTCAACGCCACCGGCCGCCCGAACGCCAGCCCCAACTCCCGCAGGAACACGCCAAGCAGGTCGAGCCGCTCCTGCCCTTGCAACTCCCGAACGTCGACGTCGAAGAGAACCTCATCCTCGCCAGCCTCGAAGAAGTTGACCAGAAACCCCTCATCGGGCCAGACGTGCAACGTCGCCCTGTCAAGCTCGGACCGCCTCCCCCGAGCCGCCACCAAATCGGCAACGGCCACCCAAGCCCCAGGCACACTTAACACGCACCCGTCATGCAACGGCGCGTCCTCAGGGTCAAACCACTCCCGAACGTCACTCCACCGCAGCTCCCCATGCCCTCATGGAAGCAGACAGTCACAACCAAATTCCACCGACAATTTTTCTTGTCAAGACAGCCCGAGTTGTCCTACGCTCTGTTCAACGACGAACGGAGACCACGATGTCCTTCCAGGCCTACCTCGACGGCGCGGAGAAGAAGACCGGCAAGACCCCGGCCGACCTGCTGACGGAGGCGGCGGGACGCGGGTACGACGGCACGACCAAGGCAGGCGTGTTCCTGGAGTGGCTGAAGACCGACTACGACCTGGGCCGAGGCCATGGCATGGCGCTCTACCACGCGCTGAAGAACGGCACGGAGATCAGCGCGAAGCACGTGGGCACCAGCGGCAGCCACCGAGACGAGTCGACAACGCTCCGCCTGGACGGCATCGCCAACCGCTGACAGCAGGCCAAAGCAGGGGTCCCCTCGAACTCAGCGTCCCCCGCGACCCAACGTACAGAGCAGGTCTGACAGTCAGCGAAGCCGAGCGAGCGAGAGCCTTGCGACTAGGACGAAGGACCAGGCCGAGCCGGAGCGGGACTGATACACGGGTGAGGCTGGGGCCGCAGGGCTGGGGCCGCAGGGCTGGGCGGCGGGGCTGGGGCGCAGGGCTGGGGCGCAGGGCTGGGGCGCAGGGCTGGGGCGCGAGTGAGGGTGAGATCCCAGCGAGACCAAGCCAACTAGGCACGCCATTTCGCTAGCGATGCCGAAGGCGAGCCGTCTTTCCATAAGGCAAGGGCGGTGGGGTCCCGTCACGAGTCGCGCCATAGCACTTGCTGCACCTGAGGAGGGGTGTCAAGCGGACACGCTTTTCGTCCGCTTGAC